>CBIHPE010000178.1:0-8515 GCA_966212015.1 uncultured Frankiales bacterium
CGACCGGCTCGTCCGGCGGCGGGCAGCGCAGGGCGTCCATCGCCTGCTCGATCGTCGCGTCGATCTCCCAGCCGTTCTTGGCCTCGATGATGTCCATCAGCGGACCCTGCTCGGCGAGGATCGCGTCGAAGTCGGCGTCCGGCTCGCCCATCTTCTCGTTGAGGGCCTCGTAGCGCTTGAGCACGTCCATCAGCTCGCGGACGCCGTCCTCGACGTTCTCCTTGACCGTCTTGGTCTCGTCGAGCTCCGGCTCCTGCATGAGGATGCCGACGCTGAAGCCCGGAGACAGGCGCGCCTCGCCGTTCGACGGCTGGTCCAGCCCCGCCATCATCTTCAGGACGGTGGACTTGCCGGCGCCGTTGGGGCCGAGGACCCCGATCTTGGCCCCCGGGTAGAAGGACAGCGTGACGTCGTCGAGGATCACCTTGTCCCCGACCGCCTTGCGCACCTTCTGCATCACGTACACGAACTCAGCCATGCGGGGCAGCCTAGTGACGCTGGCTCCCGGCTTGCGTCCTAGCAACTACCGCCGCAGTCAGGCTCAGGAAAAAGGACGCACGGGATCAGTCGCCGGGGGTGTCGCGGCCGAACAGGGGCGGCAGGAACCGCAGCACGAGGGCGGACCAGGTGGCGTGCGTGAGCATCGGGGCCTGGATCCCCCCGGAGGCCCGTCGTTGGAGGGCGAACAGCGTCCCCATGCCCGCGGCGGCGAGGACGAGGGCGGGGTTCTTCGTCGGCACCGTGGCGAGCGTGTACGCCGCCGTGGTGGCCGCCACCTGGTGGGGCTCGGGGATCGCGGCGTAGACGCCCCCTCGGAAGAAGACCTCCTCGGCCAGCCCGTTGCCGATCGTCGTCAGGTAGACGGGCAGCAGGTCGCCCTCCTCGGCGAAGGTCAGGACGCTCTGCACGTGCCGCTCGAGGAACGGGATGCGCTTGGCGACGACACCGGCGGCGTAGAGGCCCGCGAAGGCACCGGCCCCGGTGAGGACAGGGGCCAGGACGGGACGCTTGAGCTCGCTCCGCACGCGCTGCCGCCCCAGGTGCAGCTGTCCCGACGCGAAGCCACCGGCGATCCAGGTCGCGGCGGCGGCCGCCGTGTGGGCGTAGAAGGCGCGCGAGTTCGGCTGCTGCTTGAAGGTGCGGTTGAGGACCAGGCCGCCGACCACCGACGTCGCGCCCACCACCTGCTGCCTGCGTCGGAAGCGGTCGTCGGGCTCGCGGTGGTCGCGCGGGACCGGGTGCAGCACCCCGTCCAGCACCTGGCGGATCACCCGAGGTCCCGGCGCAGCGCGTGCTTGCCCCGGGTGGTCATGCCTTGCCCTTGGAGACGGCGCGCTCCTTCAGAGCGACCCGCACCGCGTCGTCGTAGGGCATCGGCTCGAACGGCACGAGCTCACGGATCGACGGGTCCTTGACGACCACCTCGTTGCTCATCGAGTCGATGAGGTTGCGGGCGGTCGTGAGGTCGACGTCGGTGATGAGCGACAGCCACCGGGACGACAGGCCGGGGGTCAGGAGCGGCACCGGGACGATGGGCAGCCTCCGCTCCTCGATCTTCGCCACGCGCTGCAGCATCTCGCGGTAGGTCAGGACGTCCGGTCCGCCGATGTCGAAGGTGCCGTCGATGTCGAGGACGCCAACGAGGTAGCGGATCACGTCGTCGATCGCGATCGGCTGGCAGCGGGTCTGCACCCACGACGGCGTGACCATCGCGGGCAGGTGCTCGACGAGCTGCCGGGTGAGCTCCCACGAGATGCCCCCGTGGCCGACCACGATGCCGGCGCGCAGCACGGTGACCGGCACACCCCCCTCGCCGAGCAGGGACTCCACCTCGCGACGGCTGCGCAGGTGCGCCGACAGGTCGTCACGGTCCTCGCCGAGCCCGCCCAGGTAGACGATCCGGCGCACCCCGCCAGCCGCCGCGGCCTTGCCGAACGCACGCGCGCCCTCGGCGTCCTCGGACTCGAAGTCGTCGGACGCCAGGGAGTGCACCAGGTAGTAGGCGTGCGAGCACCCCTGCAGCGCGGGCTGCAACGACGAGGCGTCGCTGATGTCCGCGGCCACCGGTGCGCCGGCTCCGTAGTAGTCGTCGGGGTTGCGCGTGAGCGCCACCACCTCGTGCCCCTCGTCCTCGAGGGCTGGGCACAACCGACTGCCGACGAAGCCGGACGCACCGGCCACCGCGATCTTCACTCTGCTCACCCTCGGGCCCTTCCCCGAGCGCGGCAACTCGAACTACGCGGCCTCGGCGACCTCCGCCACACCGTCCTCGACGGCGTAGGTCGACGACGGCTCGCGGTCCGACACCCCGTCCTCGGGCTTGGGCGGGCGGATCGAGGCCGCGGGGTAGCGGGACAGGTCGAGGCCGAGGTGGGTCGCGTCGACGGTGAGCTTGTCGACGTTGACCATCTCGCCGGTGCCGGTGTCGGCCTTCTGCCAGACCCGGTTGAGCAGCCGGCCGGTGACGACGACGGAGTCGCCCCGCTTGACGCTGTCGACGACGTTGTCGGCGAGCCGGTTCCAGCAGACCACGTCGTACCAGAGCGTGCCGCCGTCCTCCCAGTCCTCGCCCTTGCGGATGCGGGGCGTCGTCGCGACCCGCAGGTCCAGCACGTGCGCGCCGTTCGGCGTGACGCGGAGCTTCGGGTCGAAGGCCACGTTGCCGGTGAAGCTGATGGTCGGTTCGTTCACGGTCCCTCCAGGGGTCGCAGGTCGAGCACCCACCCTGACCGCGGGCTGACCGCCGCAGCGCCCGTCACGCAGATCTGGGGACACGCCGACGGCCTGTGCACAACGCTGGACCCGAGGACGTGCGACCGTGGCTGTGTCTCTTTGGGGGGGTGGGATGGACCGCCGTCAGCTGCTGACCCTGCTGGCACTCGGCACGGCGTCCGCGTGCACGCGCGCCGTCCGTGCCGGCAGTGCCGCCGGGCCCGTCCCGGGTCCCGTGCCGCAGCCCGCGCCCGCCCCCGGCCAGCCCGTCGCGCTGCCCGAGCTCCGGCCGACGCAGAGCCCCACGCCGGGGGCGACGACGGCCGACCCGTCGTACCCGCCGGAGGCCGTGCCGACCGAGACCATCGGCGGTCCGCCGCGGGTCATCAGCCAGCTGCCGGAGCAGGCCCGGCTGGCCGACTGCATCGCCCTGACGGTCGACGACGGGTTCAACGCCGAGACGGTCGCGGCCTACGTCGAGTTCGCGACCTCGACCGGCATCCACCTGACCTTCAACCCCAACGGCATGTACGCCCACGTCTGGGAGCCGCACGCCTACGCGCTCGCCCCGCTCATCGAGGCCGGGCAGGTGCAGATCGGCAACCACACGTTCAGCCACAAGGACGTGAAGCGGCTGTCCGACCACGGCATCGAGAAGGAGCTCGAGAAGAACGAGGAGTGGGTCCAGGCCACCTTCGGTACGACGACCCGGCCGTGGTTCCGGCCACCGTTCGGCTTCCGCGACGAGCGCACCGACGAGGTCGCCGCGTCGCTCGGCTGGCAGAACGTGCTGCTCTGGAACGGGTCGTTCGGAGACTCGGCGACCCTGACGAAGCCGGTGCTGCTGGGCGAGGCGCGCAAGTGGCTGAACGCCGGCACGATCATGCTGGGGCACGCCAACCACCCGACGGTGACCCACGTCTACCCGCAGATCGTCGAGATCCTCACGACCCGCGGGCTGACGCCCGTCACCCTGCGCGAGGCGTTCAGCCTCGAACTGTCGCCGAGCCCGAGCCCGAGCTGAGGTCCTCGAGGACGGCGTACCCGGCGTTGTAGCCCGGCACGAAGCTGATGCCGGGCCCGCCGTAGCAGCCGGCACCCGCCAGGTAGAGCCCCTCGACCGGGAGCGGCAGGTCACGCCAGCCGCGCGGCCCGGGGCGGTAGGCGCCCATCTGGTCGGGGTGCATGAGGCCGTGGCAGAAGTCACCGGCGGGCGCCGCGAACATCGAGTCCATGTGGTAGCCCGTGAAGGTCGTCTTGCGCAGCACCAGGTCGTTGAAGCCGGGCGCCAGCCGCTCGAGCTTCGCGAGCACCTTCTCGGCCATGACGTTCTTGAGGTGGCCGTGCTGCGAGCGGTCGGCCGACACGGGGAAGTTCATCGCGTAGATGCTCGCCGCGTGGTGACCCTCGGGCGCCAGGGTCCGGTCGTGGACGCTCGGGATCTGCATCCCGAACGACGGCGACTCCGGCACGACCCCGCGCCGGCACTCCTCGAAGCCGAGCTGAAGGTCCTCCGCCCGGCCGAAGAAGCTGATGTTGCCCTGCATCGAGGGGTCGTCGTTGAGGAACCCCATCGGCTCGGCCCAGGTCGGCAGGTCTGACAGGGCGAAGTGCATCTGCAGCCACGACGCGCGGTGGTCGACGCCCTGCACGCGTGTGGTGAGGTCAGCCGGTACGACGTCCGGGTCGAGCAGCCCCACGGTGACGCCCGGGTCGAGGTTGCTGACGACGACCGGCGCGGTCACCGTGGAGCCGTCCTTGAGCCGCACCCCCGTGACCCGGCCGTCCTGGGTCAGCACCTGCTCGACGACCGCCTTGCGGCGGATCTCGCCGCCGTGCTCGCGCACCATCTCCGCGAGCCGGGCGGGGATGGCACCGATCCCGCCGACCAGCTTCTCGATCATCCCCTCGCCGGGGGGCGGCGCCAGCGCGAAGGCCAGGCAGACGGCGCTGCCCGGGTCGGCCGGGCCGCGGTAGGAGGAGTTGATGGCGAGGAACGCCAGCATCGCCCGGAGGGAGGCGTGCTTGTCCTTGTCGGGCAGCCAGGTGTCCATCAGCTCCGCTGCTGAGGAGAACAGCATCTGCGTGATCGCGCGCCGCTCGTCCTCCGTGCTCGCCACGGCGTACATCTCGTCGAGGGTCTTCGGCTCGGTGCGGGTCTCCCAGCGACCGAGGGCCCGGGCAGGGGCGTCGCACCAGATCGCCGCGTTGAACATCCCGAGCACCGCCTCGGCGCCGAACCGGCTGTCGAGGTGCTCGGCCAGCTTCACCGGGTCGCGGTAGAACACCATCGGCTCGTCCCCCACGTCGGCGACGTTGACCGACATCACCTCCGAGCTCACGCGCGGCAGGTCGGTGAGGCCGAGGTCGGCGAGGATCGGTTCGGGGGTGGGGAGCAGGACTGACCCGGCGACCTCGTAGCGGTAGCCCTCGAAGAGCTCGACGGTGGAGGCCATCCCGCCGAGGTAGTCGTTCTTCTCCAGGACCAGGACGCGCCTGCCCTCGCGCGCCAGCAGGGCAGCGGCGGTCAGCCCGTTGTGACCAGCTCCGATGACGATGACGTCGACGTCCGGCATGCGGCTCCTCGTAATGTCAGTACTGACAGAACAGTGTCACAACTGCTCATCGAACGCTAGGGTCGAGGCGTGACCAAGGCGCAGCGCACCCGCGAGGCTCTGCGTGACGTCGCCCTCGACCACTTCCAGCGCGACGGGGTCGCCGGTGCCGACGTCACGGCCATCGCTGCGGAGGCGGGCGTGACCGAGCGGACCTTCTGGCGGCACTTCGCGACGAAGGACGAGGTCCTGTTCGGCGACGTCAACGAGCAGCTGGAGTGGCTGCGCGCCCTGCTGCGCGGACGGCCGGGCGACGAGGACCTCGTCGACGGCCTGCTCCTCGCGCTGCAGGCGTCTCCTCGGCCGGCCGCGACCCTCGACCTGGCGCGGCTCCGCGCCGACCTGCTCTCACGGGAGCGCGTCGAGAGCTGGCTGCGCGAGCTGCAGGGACAGCTCTGCGCCGAGCTCGAGGACCTGCTGCTCGACCGCGGGCACGAGGCCCTGGACGCGCGGCTGCGCGCTCAGGTGCTGTCGGGCGCGACCTTCGCCGCGCTCACGACCTGGATGGACGAGGGCGGCCGGCTGACCGACCTGCTCCCCACGGTGACCGCGGCCCTGGAACGGGTGCGGCCGGTGGTCAGTGACCCGGCTCGACCTGGAGCGAGAGGTACTCGGAGTCGCCGAGGGTCGCGAGCAGGCTGAGCTGCGTCTCGAGGTAGTCGACGTGCTCCTCCTCGGACTTCAGGATGTCCTCGAGCAGGATCCGCGTGACCTGGTCGGGGACCTCGAGGCAGAGCGCGATGCCGCGGCGGAGCGTCTCCATCGCCCGGACCTCGACGCCGAGGTCGGCGGTGAGCTGCTCCTTGACCGTCTCGCCGATGGCGAGCGGGTTGAGGCGCTGCAGGTTGGGGTGGCCCTCGAGGAACAGGATCCGGTGGATGAGCAGATCGGCGTGCTTCATCTCGTCGATCGACTCGTGGTAGGTGTAGTCGCCGAGCTTGGTGAAGCCCCAGTTCTTCTGCATCGCCGAGTGCAGGTAGTACTGGTTGACCGCCGTCAGCTCGTTGGTGAGGACCTCGTTGAGGACCTCGATGACCCGCTCGTCGCCACGCATGCGACGACCCTAGACCGCGACTTCGACGCCGTGCGTCGGGCAGGCGCGACGGGCCTTCGCCTCGTCGCACAGCTCACGGAGCCTGGGCAGGCAGCCGCCGCAGCCGGTGCCGGCGCGCGTCGCCTTCGCCACCCCGCGCAGCGTGCGCGCCGCGCCCGCGTCGAGCACGGCACCCACCTGCGCGTCGCTGACGCGGTGGCAGTGGCAGACGAGCACGGAAGGGAGCCCTCACTTCAGGTGGCTTTACTTTGGGCAACCTAACCTGCGTGTCACAGGCCGGTCAACGGTGCGTTCGGTCACACCCGGTACGTAGGTTCATCCCGTGCTCCTCGCCGACCTCGCCGCGACCTCCCTCCAGGTCGCCGCGACCTCCAAGCGCCTCGAGAAGCTCGCCCTGCTCGCCGCGCGCCTGCAGGAAGCCGCGCCTGACGAGGTGGCGGTCGTCGCCTCGTACCTCTCCGGTGAGCTGCTCCAGCGGCGCACCGGCGTCGGCTGGCGCTCGCTCCAGGGCCTGCCCGCCCCGGCGGCCGAGCCCACGCTGACGGTGCTCGAGGTCGACGAGACCTTCGCCGCCATGGCGCTGCTGGCCGGACCCGGCTCCTCCGGCGAGCGCTCGACGGCGCTGCACGCCCTCTGGTCCCGGGCGACGGCGGACGAGCAGCGGCTGCTCGCCGGCCTGGTGAGCGGCGAGCTCCGGCAGGGCGCCAGCGCGGGCCTGGTCGCGGACGCGGTGGCCCGTGCAGCCGGCTTGCCGCTCACCCTGGTACGCCGTGCGCTGACCCTCTCCGGGTCGCTGACCGAGGTCGCCAGGGCCGCCCTGACCGGGGAGTCCCTCGAGGACTTCACGCTCGTCGTCGGCCGAGGCCTGTCCCCCATGCTCGCCGGTTCGGCCCCCTCGCTCGACGAGGCCCTTTCCGCGATGACCCTGCCCGTCGCCGTCGACTGGAAGCTCGACGGCGTCCGCGTCCAGGCGCACCGGCACGGCTCCGACGTGCGGGTGCTCTCGCGCTCCCTCGACGACCTCACGGGTCGGATGCCCGAGGTGGTCGCGGCGGTGCTCGCCCTGCCCGTCGAGTCGGTCGTCCTCGACGGCGAGGCCCTCGTCGTCGACGCCGACGGGCGGCCGCGGCCGTTCCAGGAGACCGCCTCGAAGGCACTGTCGGCAGCGGGCACCGGCCTCACCCCGTGGTGGTTCGACGTGCTGCACGTCGACGGCCGCGACCTGCTCGACGAGCCGCTGTCGGTCCGCGCCGACGTGCTCGCCGAGCTCGTCCCGGAGCGGCAGCGGGCACCTCGGCTGATCACGTCCTCTGCGCAGGAGGCCCAGCAGTTCCAGGCGAAGGCGCTCGCCACCGGCCACGAAGGCATCGTCGTGAAGGCGCTCTCCGACCCCTACGAGTCAGGCCGCCGAGGCGGTTCCTGGCTGAAGGTGAAGCCCCGGCACACCCTCGACCTCGTCGTGCTCGCCGTCGAGCACGGCTCCGGGCGCCGCAAGGGCTGCCTGTCCAACCTGCACCTCGGCGCCCGCCAGGGCGACGGCTTCGTCATGCTCGGCAAGACGTTCAAGGGCCTCACCGACGAGCTGCTGCGCTGGCAGACCGAGCGGTTCCGGGAGCTGGAGATGAGCGACGACGGCTGGGTCGTCACCGTGCGGCCGGAGCAGGTCGTCGAGATCGCCTTCGACGGCGTCCAGTCCTCGTCCCGCTACCCCGGAGGTGTCGCTCTCCGGTTCGCCCGGGTGCTCCGCTACCGCGACGACAAGACCGCCGCGGAGGCCGACACGCTCGAGGCCGTCCTGCGCCTGCGTCCTTGAACCTGCGCGCGGGTCCCACCAGACCGCTGCGGGGCCGCCGGGAGGTGCGGCCGCGCAGGTGCGCGCAGGTTCAAGGACGTCAGAGGGCCAGGACCTCGAGGAGGTCGGCCTCGGTGCGGGGAGCAGCGAGCTCGGCGACGAGGGAGTCGATGAGGTCGTTCACGAAGTCGGTCATGCCCAGAGCAACGAGGCGGCGGAAAGGACGACGTCACCCGTTCGTGTGATCAGTACCGTGGATGCGTCCGAGCACCCGTAGCTCAGCCGGATAGAGCAACCGCCTTCTAAGCGGTCGGTCGCAGGTTCGAGTCCTGCCGGGTGCGC
>CBIHPE010000179.1:0-8508 GCA_966212015.1 uncultured Frankiales bacterium
CCAGGCCGCGACCGTCCGCAGGCTGCCGCCCCAGAAGCCGTCGAGCTCGAAGCGGGTCCCGTAGAGCTGGGCCGCTGCGGCGACCACGATCGCCAGCGGCACCGCGAAGCGGCGAGCCACGAGACCGAGGCCCGCGGCGACGAGGACGCTGACCGGAGCGAGCGCAGGGAAGAGGTACCGGCCCTGCAGCCCGGGGAAGGACCCGTACTTCGCGTAGAGGCCGTACGTCCCGACCACCATGATCGCCGCGATGCCGAAGAGCGGCACGAGCAGCGAGAGCCCCGCGAGCCGCGGCTTCACGGCCACGGCGCCCAGCACCACGAGCGCGAGCAGGACGACCGTCGCCGTGGTCGTGAAGGACTGCGGCATCGGCAGGTCGTAGTAGCCGAAGCTGCCCCAGAACTTCTGCGACACCTGCGACCCGAACTGCTTCAGGTAGGCGCTGTGCGACGGGTGGAAGCCCGCCGGCGGGTCCGGGAACGCGACCTGCGTCTCCTCCGACTGGAGCTTTCCGTAGCGGAGCACGTTGACGACGTACCACCAGCCGCCGAGGGCGCTGGTCGCCCCGGCGACGATGAGGCCGCCCACGGCGAGGCGACTGCGTGTCCGGTAGAGCGCGATGCCGTACGCGACGACGATCCACGGGACCGCAGCGAGGGCGAAGGCCTTGGTGAAGAGCGCCGCCGCGGCGATCAGCCCGACGTAGACGGCAGTGCGCTTCGTGAGGTCGCCGGTCGCGACGAACGTCAGCGCGACGGTGAGGAGCGACATCGTCCCGATCAGCAGGCTGTCGTTGGTGACCGAGCTGCCGATGTGCGAGTGCTGGGGGACGGCGCCCGGGACCGCCGCCGCTGCCGAGGCTGCGGTGATCCCGAGCCGTCGTGCCGCGTTGAACGCGAGCAGCGGCAGCAGTGCGACGCACATCACGGAGTAGAGCCGCAGGATGCCGATGACCCACGGGAACGGCAGGTGGTCGTACGGCAGCACGCGCAGGATCAGGGCACCGATCGCGTAGTAGAGCGGCGGGTGCTGCGTCATCTGGTTGAGCTGCGCCTGCGGCGGGACGGGGGCGGGAACGTCCTTGAAGGCCGGGGCACCGCCGAGGTCGGGAGCGTCCGCCCGGAGCAGGGGGAGGTCACGGCGCTTCCCGGTGGGGCTCGAGGCGCTCGGGGCGGCGTAGCCGGAGCTGACGTACGACCCGAGGACGCGCTGGGTCATCACCTCCTTGCCCGGCGGGGGATAGCCGTCGCCGTCGCGCAGGTGCACGACCTGGTCGACGTGCCGGGCCTCGTCGGGCGCGCGGTAGAGCGGGGTGAGCGCCGTGTGGAGCAGCAGCAGCGCTCCGAACGCGCCGGTGAGGAGCCACACGACCGCGGGAACCCCCCGGAAGAGCCCCCGGAACCGGAAGGCATCACCGGTCTGGGGCACGCGTGGCAGCCTAGGGGAGAAGGCTGCGACGGCTAGGATGGCGCGCGTGCGCCTCGTCGTCCAAGTCCCCTGCCTCAACGAGGAGGAGACCCTCCCGCTGGTGCTCTCCAGCATCCCCAAGGAGATCCCGGGGATCGACGAGATCATCGTCCTGATCATCGATGACGGGTCCACGGACAGGACCGTGGAGGTCGCGCAGTCCTTCGGCGTCACCCACTTCGTGCGGCACGCCCGCAACCGCGGCCTGGGCCGGAGCTTCCACGACGGCGTGCAGCGGGCCCTCGAGCTCGGTGCCGACATCGTCGTCAACACCGACGGCGACAACCAGTACCCGCAGGAGAAGATCGCCGACCTCGTGCAGCCGATCCTGCGCGGAGAGGCCGACATCGTCATCGCTGACCGCCAGGTCGACCTCGTGGAGCACTTCAGCGGGCCGAAGAAGTGGCTGCAGAAGTTCGGCTCCGGCATCGTCAACAAGGCCGCCGGCACCGACCTCCCCGACGCCGCGAGCGGCTTCCGCGCCTACTCGCGCGACTCGCTGATGCTGCTCAACACCATCACCCGCTTCTCGTACTGCATGGAGACGATCATCCAGGCGGGCAACAAGAAGCTCGCGATCTCCTCGATCCCCATCACGACCAACGCCAAGACCCGCGAGTCACGGCTGTTCAAGAGCACCTACCAGCACGTCTTCAAGAGCGCCGGCGCGATCATGCGCGCCTACATCATGTACAAGCCGTACGTGATCTTCAGCGCCTTCGCGGCGCTGTTCGCCGTCCTGGGGCTCGTCCCGTTCGTGCGCTACGGGATCATCGTCGCGACGGAGTCCTCGCACGGCTCCCACATCCAGTCGCTCATCGTCGGCGCCGTGCTGCTGCTCGCGTCGTTCCTGTCGGTCCTCGGAGGCATCACCGGTGACCTGCTGCGCACCAACCGCGCGCTCATCGAGGACTCGCTCGAGCACACCAAGAAGATGCGCTTCGGGATGCTGTCGCCGTCCGACGACCGTCCCGTCGACCTGGCCGAGCGCCCGGTCGCCCGTCGCGTCGCCAGCTAGCCACCCGTCCCAGGGACTTTCTGGCACGACTCGCCGGCGTGTCGCGCTCGGAGGTCCCAGGGACTTTCGGGGCGGGCCTAGCGGACGGTGGCCCAGACGATCGTCCACGGGTACGGGGACGCGACCGCCTTCACGTCGGCCACCTGCGACACGAACTTCCCGAAGGACGTCTTCGACCAGTGGTTGAGGTGGCCCGGGGTGTTGCCCAGGTCCTTCACGTAGCGGCCGGTGACGAGGTTGGAGCCGCGGAACAGCGGCTCGCGCGGCACGCTCAGCAGCATGTGGCGGCTCGTGACGCGGGCGAGCTCGCGCAGGCCGGCGTCGGGGTCGCGGAGGTGCTCCAGCACCTCGACGCAGACCACCAGGTCGAACTGGTCGTCGAGGAACGGCAGGTTCTCGGCGTCGCCGTGCAGGTAGTGCGGTCCGGGACGGCTGCGCCACTCCTCGCGCAGGCCCGCGTCGGGGAGGTCGAGGCCGACGGCGGTGCCGAAGCGGTTGAACATCTTCTGCGAGATGACGCCCTCGCCGGCACCGACCTCGAGCGGGTTGGTGGCGGGCTTCGGGTCACCGGCGATCTGGCCGACCATGCCGTCCAGGCGGGTGACGAAGCGGTCGGTCAGCCACTTGATGGCCGGGTTCTTGGCCGTGTACTTCTTCGTGTGGTTGCCGATGACGACGCCGGGCGTCTCCGGAGCGGGCGCAGAGGTGCTCATGGCGCCCCAGGCTACCGGCGGACGCGCGCCTGACCTCGTACCGACCGAGGGTGATCCGCGTCGCGGGCACCCGGACGTCCCGCTCCGAGGGGGACTGGTCCCGGCGGGCGCTTACGCATTCTGCTCGTCTGCACCGGAGCAGAATTCGTGGCTGGTCCCGGTGGGTTCCGCGCTCGTCGGCTCCGCCCACGAATTCTGCTCGTCTGCAGCCGAGCAGAATTCGTAGGCGGGCGAGGTGCCCTCGGTGGGTCCGCGGGCGGCGTGCCGCAGGCGGGCCGGAACCCGGCGACAACCCAGCTGACGCCTACGCTGCTGCACGTGGCCGAGACGACCGAGGTGGCGGCGCCCCGCTCCCGGTCGCGGACGGCCCTCAGGCTGGCGTTCCTCGCGATCGCGGTGGTGCTCATCGCCCTCTGGGTCAACAAGCACTCGACCCAGCTCGGTGACGCGATCGAGCGGACCGGCTTCACCGCGATCCTCGAGAGCGCCGCCGCGACGCTCGCAGGCCTCGGCGCGAGTGCCCTCTGCTGGCGGGCCCTCCTGGCTGCGCTCGGCAGCCCGATGCCGGTGCGGCTGGCCCTGCACGTGTTCTTCGTGGGCCAGATCGGCAAGTACCTCCCCGGCAACGTGTTCGCGGTCGCCGCGCAGGCGGAGCTGGCCCGCGACCACGGTGTCCCCAGGAGCCGCATCGTCACCGCGGGTCTCGTGTTCCTCGGGGTGCTCACGGCCACCGGGCTGCTCGTCGCGGTCGCGGTGCTGCCGTTCGCGAGCCCTGACGTGCTGAAGAAGTACTGGTGGGCGCTCCTGGCGCTGCCCGTGGGCCTGGTCCTGCTCGCGCCGCCCGTGCTGGACCGGCTGATCCGCACGGGGCTGAAGGCGCTCCGGCGGCCGGTGCCCGAGCCGCTGGACGGCAGGCAGGTGCTCCTCAGCGTCGGCTGGGCGCTCGTGATGTGGGCGTTCTACGGCGTGCACCTCGTCCCGCTGGTGCTGGCCCAGCCGCACGACAGCGGGAAGAACCTGCTGCTGGTCAGCACCGGGGGCTACGCGCTCGCCTGGACCGCCGGGTTCCTGTTCGTCATCGCTCCGGCCGGCGCCGGCGTCCGGGAGGCGATCTTGGTCCTGGCGCTCGCCGGGATCGCGAAGCAGCCGGAGGCGACCGCGGTCGCCCTGCTCAGCCGCGGGGTGCAGACCCTCGGCGACGTGCTGTGGGCCGCCGTCGGGTTCACCCTGAAGCAGCCTCCGGGAGGGGATGTCGCTGCGCCGCCAGATCCCCCTGCTGTGTGACAGTGGGTGTGAGGGGGAGCGCCGAACGACCCCGAAGGAGCTGACCCCGCAGTGCGCAAGACCGCCGTCCTCGCTGTCCTCGCCTCCCTCGCCGCCGCGATTCTGGTGCCCACGAGCGCCCGCGCCGACGAGGTGTCCGCGCCTGCGAGCGACGGGTCGTTCGCCATCGAGGGGCACGGGTGGGGCCACGGCCGCGGCATGAGCCAGTACGGCGCCCAGGGTGCCGCCGAGCTGAACAAGACGGCCGACCAGATCACCGCCTTCTACTACCCGCACACCGCGAAGACGGTCCTCGCCAACACCCCGATCCGGGTGCTGCTGCAGGAGGACGAGGGGACCGACCTGCAGGTCTACCCCGCGACCGGCCTGAAGGTCACCGACACCGCCAGCGGTGCGACCACGACGCTGCCGTCAGGTCCGACCCGCTGGCGCTCCACCCACGACAGCACGGGCTTCCGCATCGCCAGCCTCACGGGCAGCACCTGGACCACCTTCACGCTGGCCGGCCACACCACGTTCCAGGGGCCCGTCCGGTTCAGCGGCCCGTCGCTGATCCGGGTGGCGCTGCCGGGCGGCGGCAGCAGGGACTACCGGACCAGCGTCCAGGCGTCGTACCGGACCGCGACGACCGTCTACTCCGTCGCCGTGATGAGCATGGAGGACTACCTGTTCGGCGTCGTGCCGCGGGAGTCCAGCTCGAGCTGGCCCGCCGCTGCCCTGCAGGCGCAGGCGATCGCGGCCCGCTCCTACGCCGCCTACAAGCGCGCGCACGCCCCGTCGAACCAGGTCTTCGACATCTGCGACACGACGCAGTGCCAGGTCTTCGGCGGCACCAACAGCTACTCCTCGTCCGGCACCAAGACCGCGCAGGAGGCGACGAGCACCAACGACGCCGTCAAGGCGTCGAGCGGGGTCGTCAGGACGTACAACGGAGAAGCGATCTTCGCGGAGTTCTCCGCGAGCAACGGCGGCTGGACGGTCGCCGGCGACGTGCCCTACCTCGTCGCGCAGCAGGACGACTGGGACGGAGTCACCGGCAGCGCCGTGCACTCGTGGACCGCGACCCTCACCGCCGACCAGCTCGAAGCGCGGTTCCCGGCGGTCGGCACGCTGGACCGGCTCCGGGTCACGGCCCGCGACGGCAACGGCGAGTGGGGCGGCCGGGTGCAGACCGTCGTCCTCGAGGGGCACGACAGCAGCGGCAAGCCGACCAGCGTCAGCACGACCGGGGCGGGCGTCTACAACGCACACAGCTGGCCGGGGTCGAGCACCGGCCTGCGGTCGGTCTGGTGGCACGTCAAGGGCAACCTCAACGCCCAGCTCGTCGCGAGGTCCGGGGCGCCGTCGCTGGTCCAGTCACCCGGGCAGAGCACCGGGCAGCTCGCGGTGCAGATGAAGAACACCGGTACGCAGTCCTGGCCCGTCTCCGGCATCCACCTCACGTCGGCGACCGCGCCGGGCACGCAGGACCCGCTGGTCGGCAACAGCACCCGCCCGGGCGTCTTCAGCAAGAACCTCAGCGACCCGGCGAACACCACCACCGTCAACGTCGGTCAGACCGCGGAGTTCCGCTTCGACCTCACGGCCGACGGCGTGAACCCCGGCACCTACAACCGCAGCTACCGGATGCGCTACTCCACGGGTGGCCTGTTCGGCCCCGCCGTCAGCTGGACCGTTCCCGTCGCGGCACCGGTGTTCAAGGCGCAGGCCGGCACGCCCACCACGACCACGTCCGCATCGGGGAGCGCGCCGCCCGCGGTCTTCGCCGACGGCCGCACGGTGGTGGTCCCGAGGGCGGGCAGCACGACGGTGCGGATCCCGTCCACGAACCTCGGGAACATCACCTGGCCGCTCGGCGGCAACGTCCGGCTCGCCACCTCGAACGCCCGCAACCGCAGCAGCGTCTCGTCCGGCACGGACTGGGACGACGCGACACGACCTGCACGGCTGAAGGGCTCCGACCCGGTCGGGCCGAACGCGTCCGGCTACTACGACCTGGTGCTGCACGGGAACAACAAGCCGGCCGGCACCACGGTCGAGTCGTTCGAGCCGGTGTGGGACGGCGAGCACTGGCTCGACGGCGCCGTCACGACGCTGACCGTCGTCCGCACCGACCCGGCCTCCCGGGCTGCCGAGCGCTTCTACGCTTCCCCCAAGCAGACGCTCCTCAACGGCCCCATGGGCACGGTCACCGTCCGGGTCAGGCTGCGCAACATCGGCTCGTCGCCGTGGACGGTCGGGACCGAGGGGCTCACCACGACCAGCGCGTCGCCCTTCCGCACGTCCGCGTGGCCCTCGGCGAGCCGCGCGCCGGCGCTGTCCTCGAACCTCTCGCGCCCCGGCCAGTCCGCGGTCTACCCGGGTGAGCTGGGTGAGTGGCTGGTGCCGCTCTCGGCGTTCAAGGTGCCGGCCGGCTCCTACAGCGTCGGCTTCCGTCCCGTCTCCCCGTCCGGCACCTACGGGCCGACGTCGACGGTGCCCGTGACGGTCCGCGAGGCAGTGTTCTCCGGCCAGGTCGTGAGCGTCCACCCGCAGGTGACGATGTCGTCCGACGGCACGGCTCGGACCTGGTACGACGTGAAGAACACCGGCAACGTCACCTGGGCCATCAACCCGTCGAGCTACGTCCGGTCCGCGTCGCTGACCAGCGGCGGTTCGCCGTCCGCCGACGGCTCGTGGCTCTCCCCGCTCCGGCCCGGCGTGATCCTGTCGAACCTCAGCCGCTCGGGCGGGACCTACGTCGCGCCGGGCGAGACGGCGCGCTTCTTCTTCCTGCTCGCCGGCAACGGCCGCGCCGCGCAGGTCAGGAGCGAGCCGTTCGGCATCGTGTGGGAGGGCTGGAAGACCGCCTCGCTGCGGGTCACCCTGTCCTACCGCATCACCGGTTAGCGTCACCGTCCGTGCGGGTCGGCGTCCTCCTCGAGCAGTGCCTCGCTCCCGTACCCGGAGGGACCGGCCGCTACAGCCGTGAGCTCTATCGGGCTCTCCGGCAGACCGCGGGCGCGAACCGGGTCGAGGGCTGGACCGCCTGGCACAAGGAGTCGGAGTGGAAGCGGCTCCCGCTGCCGCGGCGGGCTCTCGTCGCGGCCTGGGAGCGCGGGCGCGGGCCGGACATCAAGGCCGACGTCGTCCACGCACCCACCCCGCTGCACCCGCCTCGGCGGGGAACCCCGCTGGTCGTGACGGTCCACGACGCCGTCCCCTGGACCTACCCGGAGACGCTGACCGCCAGAGGCGTCTCGTGGCACCGGGCGATGGTGACCCGCGCCGCAGACACCGCCGACCTGGTCGTCGTACCGACCCAGGCCGTGGCGGACCAGCTCGCGAAGCACGTCCCCCTCAGGGACGTGCTGGTGGTGGGCGAGGGGGTGAGCCCGGACCTGGTCGTGCCGGCGGACGCGGACGAGCGCGCCGAGCGGCTGGGTCTCCCCGACCGGTACCTGCTCACGGTGGCGACGCTCGAGCCGCGCAAGGGGCTCAGGGAGCTGGCAGCAGCGCACGACGGCTCGATCCCGCTGCTGTGCGCCGGCCCGCAGGGCTGGGGCGGCCAGGAGCCGCCGCGCGGCGCGCGGTTGATGGGTCGGGTCAGCGACCAGGACCTCGCCGTCCTGATCAGCCGCGCGACGGCGCTGGTCGTCCCGTCCTACGACGAGGGGTTCGGGCTCCCGCTGCTCGAGGGCATGAGCCTCGGCACCCCCGTCCTCACCTCCGACGCGCCCGCGCTCGTGGAGGTGGCGGGGGGCGCCGCCCTCGCCGTCCCGCTGTCCGACCTGCGGGCCGGCCTGCGGCAGATCACGACCGACGAGGTGCTGCGGCAGCGGCTGCGGCACGCGGGTCCGGAGCGCGCGTCGGCCTTCAGCTGGGTGAACGCCGCTGAAACCCTCTGGCGCGCCTACGGGGATCTGCACCGGACCCGCAGCTGACAGGCGTAGGGTTGGGCATGCCTACTTGACCCGACCGGAGGAGCACGCGTTGAGCGACGCTGGACCTCGCGTCCTCGTCGACGCCACCGCTGTTCCTGCTGAC
>CBIHPE010000180.1:0-8490 GCA_966212015.1 uncultured Frankiales bacterium
GCGACCGAGCGAGTGGCAGCGCGAGCGAGGTACGAGCTCAGGCGCTGGCCGCGAGTCGCGCCGGGCCGTGACTACTCCGCGAGGTCGAGCGCGAGTCCCTGGCGAGCCAGGCTCGCGAGCATCGTCGGCCCGGGCACCGGCATGCCTAGCAGGTAGCCCTGGGCCTCGTCGAAGCCCAGTTCACGGACCAGCCGCAGCTGCTCGATCGTCTCGATCCCCTCGGCCACGCTGATCGCGTTGAGCGCGCTGAGCAGCTGGACGAGGTGGCGCAGCACCACGACCCGGCGCTCGTCGTGGTCGATGAGGAGCTGACGGTCGATCTTCACGACCTCCCAGGCGCGGCTGCTGATGAAGCTCAGCCGCGAGGACCCCGAGCCGCAGTCGTCGATGGCCAGCGAGACCTGGCCGTTGGTCAGGATGGTCGCGCCCGCCTCGTACCGCGGGAGCCACTGGTCGGCGCCGCGCTCGGTGATCTCGGCGACCACCTCGATGTCCGCGGGCCAGTCGAGCTCGGCGAGCCACTCCAGCAGCGGCTCGGCCTCCCGGAGCTGGGAGAGCTCGAGGTTGAGGTGGATCTTGAGCGGGTCACGGACCAGCGCCCGTACGGTCACCATGGTCGACCGGGCGTCCTCGATGATGCGGCGGGTGAGCAGGTCCAGCAGACCGTGCCTCTCAGCGGCCTCGACCAGGGCGACCGGCGAGATGGCGCCGATGTCCGGGTGCTGGGCGCGGAGGAGCGCCTCCCAGCCCACGATCCGCTCCCGCTTCACGTCGATGATCGGCTGGTAGGCCGTGGCGACCCCGCCGTGCTCGAGAACCCAGGTCAGGACACCCCAGCTCAGCGGTCCGCTCGGGCCGCGCTCCGACTGAGCATCGCCCTCGGCGCGCTGCACCGGGACGACGACGGCTGCCGGGTCTGTAGCCGTCACCTCGTGGTTCACCTCGCCTCATTCGGCCCCAGGATGGGAGACCTGAGACACATGGGACAGAATGATGCACGCCCAGCCCTCGTAGCTCAATGGATAGAGCGTCCGGTTTCTACCCGGCTGGTTGCGGGTTCGACTCCTGCCGAGGGCGCTCCGTCTCGTCGCCGACCACGCGAGCGAGGAACGAGCTCTCGTGCCGTCCGCGACCGCGGAAGTCAGCCGCGCAGCGTTTACGCTCTCGCCGTGTCTGGTTCTCGTCCCACTGTGTTGAGCTACTTCTCCGACGACCCGACCCGGGTCTACCAACTGCTGCAGTGGCTGCCGGTGCTGGAGCTGCTCGACGAGACCCATCCGGTCGGCATCGTGCTGCGGGAGCCGGACACCGCCGCGATCGTGCGCGAGCAGACGCGGCTCCCGGTCTTCGTGGCCGTCGAGTTCCACACCCTGAGCGAGCTGTTCTCCGAGCTGGACGCCAAGGTGGTGCTCTACTGCAACAACGGGATGCGCAACTTCAACGCCCTGCTCAACTCGCGGATGATGCACGTGCACATCAACCACGGCGAGTCCGACAAGATGTCGATGGTCTCCAACAACGCCAAGGCGTACGACCGGGTCTTCGTCGCCGGCGAGGCGGCCGTCCAGCGTCACCGCGGCGCGCTGATGGAGCTCGACGAGGCCAAGCTCGTCCGGATCGGACGACCGCAGCTCGACCTGCGCCCCGAGCCGATCCTGCCCGCCTCGGAACGGCCCACCGTCCTGTACGCCCCCACCTGGGAGGGCGACGCCGACTACAACTGCTACACCTCCGTGGACGCCTTCGGCCCGCAGATCGTGCGCTCGCTGCTCGCCGCGCCGGGCACTCGCGTTGTCTACAAGCCTCACCCCAAGGTGACCACCAGCGAGGACCCGACGGTCGCCGCCGGGCACCGCGAGATCGTGCGGCTCCTCGAGGAGGCAGCCGCGGCCGAGCCCGAGGCCGGCCACCAGGCGATCCTGGGCGGGGACATCCTGGCCGTGTTCGCACGCTGCGACGCGATGGTCACCGACGTCTCCTCGGTCGGCCTCGACTGGCTCTACCTGCGCACCGAGGCCCCGCTCCTGCTCACCGACCGCTGGGAGGACCGCGAGCGGCTGACCGCCGACGCCCCCATCAGCCGGGTCGCCGACGTGGTCGACTCGACCAATCTGGCGGGCCTGACGGAGCTCGTCGCTGCCCGCCTCGCCCACGACGAGCACCGCGACGCCCGTACGGCCATGCGCGGGCACTACTTCGACGACCTCGTCGTCGGCGAGAGCACCGAGCGGTTCTTCGGCGCCGTCACGGAGCTGGTGGAGCTGCGCGACAAGCTGCTCGGGGAGCAGGGTCGCCTCTAAGGGGCGATGACCTCGCGGCGACCGTCGGCCCAGACCACGACGCCGGTCGAGCCGCGACCGCTCAGCCATGCGGCCGCCTCGCCGTCCAGAGCGAAGGCGGCGGTGGCGTCGAGGTCGGCCCGGACCAGGTCCTCGGCGACCACCGTGACCGAGGCGACCCGCGTCGGGACCCGGCCCGTCCGGGCGTCGGTGATGTGCGCGCCGCGGTGGGCGAGCCCGGAGGTGGCCACGGCGCCGTTGCGGACCGGGACCACCGCGGCCACGGCGGCGACGTCATGCGGGTCCTCGACGCCCACCCGCCACGGCACGGACTCGGCGCCGGCGGCGCAGACCATGTCGCCGCCCGCGGAGAGGCAGAAGTCGGTTCCGGCGAGCAGCCGCAGTGGCCGCGCGGCCCGCTCCACCGCCCAGCCCTTCACCACGCCGCTCGGATCGAGATGGAACGTGCCCGACGCATCACCACGGCGTACGTCGAACGCGCCGCCCGAGTCCTGACGCCACCGCTCCCCCAGCGCGAGCACCTCCAAGAGCTCGGGCGGGCAGGTGGCCAGCGTGATCTCACCGCGGTCGAGCCGCGAGACATGGGAGTCCGCGCGGTAGGTGGAGAAGACCCGGTCGACGTCGTGGAGGGTCGCCATCGCCTCGGCCCAGGCGTCGAGGGCACGGGCGTCGGCGGTGTGGCGTCCGCGCAGGGCGAGACTGATCGGCATCCCCATCACGTGCTCGACGTACCGCTGCACGGGTCGCTCGGCCACGACGGCGGACATCACAGGCCCGCCTTGTCGAGGGCGCTCTGCAGCGAGCGCAGGTAGCCGTCGCTGGTCACGGTGGCGCCGCTGATCATGTCGATGCTCGCGCTCTGCGCGCTGATCGTCTCCTGCACGAGCTGGGGCAGCGCGAACGAGTTGATCTGGGCGTCGCGACCGTTGCCGTTCGGGTAGACCGGAACTGCGACGGACGTGATCGAGCCGCCCGTGATCGTCAGCTCGACCTGGACCGGTCCCCACTGGGTCTGCTCCTGGTCCCCGGTGACCACGGTCTTCGTTGACGGCACCGCCGTCGCCGACCTCGTCGCCTTCGGCGTGGACGGCGTCGACCGGGAGGTCGTGTCCGACGACTCGGTCGTCGTCGCCGGCGTGACGGCGGGCAGCGCCGCGGTGGTCCCCGGCCCCTCGGTCGAGGTGCGATAGCCGAAGAGCAGCACCACGACCGTCACCGTCGACAGTGCTCCGAACACGATGCGCCTCGCGCCACGGTCCAACCCGTTCACCATCCGAACGCCTCCTCATGCCACTGCTCCCTCGGCAGACCGGCCTGCTCGGCCGCCGCCCTGACCGCCGCCGTCCAGGCCGGCGGGCCACACACGTACACATCGCGCTCCACGAGGTCACCGACCCAGCCGAGCAGCACCTGGGCGTCGGAGTAGCCGTCGTACCCCTCGCCCACCCACGAGCCGTCACCGCGCCGCGCCCCCGGCAGGGGCACGACGTGCAGCCCGCGTGCCGACGAGAGCCGGGCGAGCTCGTGGGCGAAGAGCCGGTCGGTGCGATAGCGCTCCAGCAGCACGGCCTCGCCAGGGGCGTAGTCGAGGCCCTCCGCCAGGGCGCGCAGCGGCGCCATCCCCACCCCGGCACCGATGAGCGCCACCTTGCGCCGCGTCCGCGCTCGCGACGTGAGTCGCCCGTACGGACCCTCGACCAGCACCCGCTGGCCCGGACGGAGGGCGGCGACCGACGCACTGCCGTCGCCGTCGCGCTGCACCGTGATCCGCAGCGCGTGCGCGGTGGGCGCCGCCGACAGCGAGAACGGGTTCGCCCGGGTCCAGCCCGCCCGCCCGAGGAAGCGCCAGGTCAGGTACTGCCCGGGCTGCACGCCGAGCCGGTCGAGCCGCCGGCCGGACAGGTGGACCGACAGGACGCCGGGACCCTCCGGCACCACGGCGGTGACCCGCACCTGGTGCCGAACCGTCCGGGCCACCGGCGCCAGCACGCGGTAGACGATCACGAGCGCGGCCACCATCGCCCAGGCCGCCCACCAGATCCAGGTCGCCCGCGGCCGGGCCAGGAACTCCTGTCCGGTCCATAGCTGATGCGGCAGCGCGAGTCCGGCGCCCAGGTAGCCGTAGAGGTGCAGCAGGTGCCACGACTCGTAGCGCAGCCGGCGTCGCGCGGCCCTGATCGAGGTGGCGACGACCAGCACCAGCATCAGCGTGCCGGCCACGGCGAGCAGCATGCCGGGGTAGTTCCAGGTCAGGTCCCAGAGCGTGCCGGGGGTCGCGGCGAGCCGTCCGGCCGCGTACGCCCAGGTGATGAGCGCGACGTGGGCCACGATCAGGTCGAACGAGGTGAACCCGACGATGCGGTGGATGCCGACCAGCCGGTCCTGCCCGTACGCCCGCTCGATCAGCGGCACTCGCGCCATCAGGAGCACCTGGACCAGGAGGAGCGCCGAGCCGACCAGCCCGCTGAGGCGCCCGGTCGACATCAGCACGTCGGTGAGTGATCCGCCGAGGTCGCGGATGCCGCCGCCCGCGGCCCACCAGTAGGCGACCAGGAGCAGGGTCAGCCAGAGCGCGGCGACCAGCGCGGTCCGCGTCAGCGCATCGCGACGTGCATGACGTCCGTACGCCGAGGGGATCACTGCTGCCATAGGAGCAGCCTCCTCGCCGAACCTGATCCCCGCCTGGGGACTTCGTTGAGGAACTGGTGAGAGCCTCAGGCCCGCGCTGACCCCTCGGAGGCGTGCGCGTCGATCTCGCCGAGGATCCGGGTCTTCACGTCGTCCGGGGCGAAGGAGGCCCGTACGCCGGCGCGCGCCAGGTCCGCGACGCCGTTCTCGTCGAGTCCGAGGAGATCGGCGGCGATCTCGTACTCGGCGTTCAGGCTGGTGCCGAACATCGGCGGGTCGTCGGAGTTGATGGTCACCGTCACGCCGGCGTCGACGAAGGCGCGCAGCGGGTGCTCCTCGAGGCGGGTCACCGCGCGGGTGGCGATGTTGGAGCTGGGGCAGACCTCGAGCGGGATCCCCGACTCGGCCAGCCGGGCGAGCAGCGCCGGATCCTGGGCGGCGGAGGTGCCGTGCCCGATCCGCTCGGCGTGCAGCAGCTCGATCGCGTCCCAGATGGTCTGAGGCCCGGTCGTCTCCCCGGCATGGGGGATGCAGTGCAGCCCCGCGTCACGCGCGGCGGTGAAGTGCGGCGCGAACTGTGGTCGCGGCACCCCGATCTCCGGCCCGCCGAGCCCGAAGCCGACCAGAGCGTCGGTCCGGTGGTCGAGCGCGTACGACAGTGTCGCGTCGGCGGCCGGGACGCCCAGCTCACCGGGGATGTCGTAGATCCAGCGCAGCACCAGCCCGAAGTCGCGCTCGGCCGCCACCCGGGCGTCCTCGATCGCCTCGGTGTACGCCTCGATCGGGATCCCGACCAGCACCGAGGTGTGCGGGGTGCAGGTCAGCTCGGCGTACCGCAGACCCTGCCCCGACGCCATCTCGCGGGCGATCTCGTAGGTGAGGTAGCGGATGTCCTCGGGCGTACGGATGATGTCGACGACCGCGAGGTAGACGTCGATGAAGTGTGCGAAGTCGCGGAACGTGAAGAACTCGCGCAGCGCGGCGAGATCCGCCGGCACACCTGCGGCCGGATGGCGGGCGGCGAGCTCGGCGACGATCCGCGGCGAGGCCGATCCGACGTGGTGGACGTGGAGCTCGGCCTTCGGCAGGCCTGCGATGAATTCCTTCACCCGGCGCAGGCTAGTCCTCTTCAGCCTCTCCTCATGCGGACGTCCTAGCATGCGTTTCATGACCAGCACGGGGAACCACGGCCCGCAGGACGGATCGCAGAGCAGGAGCCAGGCGAAGGCCTCGCGTCGCGAGCAGATGCGCCAGGAGATGCTGCGCCAGCAGGCCGCGGCCCGGCGCAAGGCCCAGCTCAAGACGGTCGGGGGCGTCGCGCTGGTGGTCGTCGTCATCGCCGCGATCATCGTCGCCGTCGTGCTCAACACGCGCGGCAACGACACGAAGGCCCCGTCGGGCCCCGTCGCCAGCGATGTCGTCGCCGCGGTCACCGGCGTCCCCTCCTCGACCATCGACGCGGTCGGTGCGGGCACCTCGAACAACCCCCCGGTCGCGGTCAAGAGCCCGACGCCGCTGACGGCCGACGGCAAGCCGCGCGTGCTCTACGTCGGCGGCGAGTTCTGCCCCTACTGCGCGGCCGAGCGCTGGTCGGTGGTCAACGCGCTGTCGCGGTTCGGCACGTTCAGCAACCTGGGCCAGACCTCCTCCTCCTCGGCCGATGTCTACCCGGACACCGCGACGCTGAGCTTCCACGGCGCCTCGTACACCAGCGACTACCTCTCCTTCACCGGCGCCGAGCTCACCGACCGCGACCACAACCCGCTGGACACCCTGTCCGCCGAGGACGAGAGCACGGTCGGCACGCTCAACCCGAAGGGCAGCATCCCGTTCATCGTGTACGGCGGGAAGTTCACCACCTCGGGGGCCGGCTACGACCCGCAGGTGCTGCAGGGCAAGTCCCACCAGCAGATCGCCGACGCGCTGAAGGACCCGAGCAGCGACATCACCAAGGCGATCGTCGGCCAGGCCAACCAGATCACCGCCGCCCTGTGCCAGCTCACGGACCAGAAGCCGGCCGACGTGTGCGGCGCGGCAGGCGTGAAGGCCGCGGCCTGATGGCTGCCGGGCGCGACGTGCCGCCCCCGCCGGTCGAGCCGGACGCGGACGCGTCCGATGCCGAGTGGCAGGCCTTCACCCAGGCGTCACTGGACCACGAGCGGCGGTACGGCACCGGACGCATCCTCGGCAGCTGGCTGATCGTCGCGGGGCTGATCGGGCTCTATGCCGCCTGCGCGCTCACGCTCGACAAGATCTCGTACTGGCAGCAGATCGCCCAGGGCCACACCCCGACGCTGTCGTGCGCCATCAACACCGTGGTCAACTGCGGCAACGTCATCAACACCCCGCAGGCCTCGATCTTCGGTGACTTCCCCAACCCGCTGATCGGCATCCTGGCCTGGCCCGTCGTCATCGGCTTCGGGGTGCTGCTCCTGTCGGGGGTGAGTCCCCGGGCGTGGCACTGGGTCGGCCTGCAGGTCGGCGTCACCGGGGCGATCGTGATGGTGACGTGGCTCCAGTTCGAGACGACGTACCGGATCAACGCGCTGTGCCCCTGGTGCATGGTCACCTGGGCGGTGACGATCCCGACGTTCTGGGCCGTCACCGGGCGCAACCTGCGGGTGCACGCGTACGGGAACCGGCTCGCCCGGCTCGTCTACGACGTGGTGCCGGTGTGGATCGTGCTGCACTACGCGATCGTGTTCACGCTCGTGCAGGTGCACTTCGGATCCCGGCTCTGGTCCTGACCCGGCGGCGGGCACAGGCGCGCTGCACGGGCCGGCTCACTCGTGCTGTCGCCGGCTCGATCGTCTAGGGTGCTCCGGTGTCTACCACTGATCGCCTTGTCTGGATCGACTGCGAGATGACCGGCCTGTCGCTACAGGCCGACGCTCTGATCGAGGTCGCCGTGCTCGTCACCGACTTCGACCTCAACGTCATCGGCGAGGGCATCGACATCGTGATCAAGCCCCCGGCCGAGGCCTTGGAGCAGATGGACGACTTCGTCCGCAACATGCACACGGTCTCCGCCCTCCTGCCCGAGCTCGAGCACGGCGTGACGCTGGCCGAGGCCGAGGCGCAGGTGCTCGCCTACGTGCAGGAGCAGTGCGGCAAGGACGCCCGTCCGCCGCTTGCCGGCAACAGCATCGGCACCGACCGCGCGTTCCTCGCCCGGGACATGCCGACCCTCGAGGGCTGGCTGCACTACCGCAACGTCGACGTCTCCACGATCAAGGAGCTGTCGCGCCGCTGGTTCCCGCGGACGTACTTCCAGGCGCCGGCCAAGCGTGGCAACCACCGCGCGCTCGCCGACATCCAGGAGTCGATCGAGGAGCTGCGCTACTACCGCGAGGCCGTCTTCGTGCCGGTGCCGGGCCTCGACAGCGAGTCCGCCAAGGCGATCGCGGAGAAGCACGGCGGCTCGATCACGGGCCTGTCCGGCGATACCGATTCCACAAGCGGGAGCTGATTCCCCTATAGTTCCGGTCGTTGCGCTGACCTCGGTCAGGGCCGCATGGTGGGTGTAGCTCAGTTGGTAGAGCCCCGGCTTGTGGTGCCGGTT
>CBIHPE010000181.1:0-8457 GCA_966212015.1 uncultured Frankiales bacterium
CCCCCCGCCCCGGGTGGGGCCCCGCCCCGGCCGGGGGGCCCCCGGGGTGGTTGGCCGGGGGGCCCGCGGCGCGTCATCGGATCAGGCCCGCTGCTTGCGGGCGACGAAGGTGAGCCAGGCACCGAGCGCCAGCATGCCGAGCGCGGTGCTGACGAGCAGCGCGACGGGCAGGCCGGTGAAGGGCAGCGTCACCTTTCCACCGCCACCGGTGAACGTCTCGGTCGGGCTGGGCGTCGGGCTCGGGGTCTCGACGGTGCCGCCACCGCCGGTGCCCTCGGTGGTCGTGGGCTCAGGGCTGGCGCTCTCGGTCGCCGCCGCCGTGGGCGACACGGTGCCCGTCGGCGTCACCGACGGCTCGGGCTCGGCCGCCGTGTCGACGACCGACGTGTCCGTCGCCGTCACCGTGTTGTCGGGGTCCTCCTGCAGGGCGCAGGACGGCGCGTCGACGGCGGTGCTGCGGACCAGCTCCGCCTGGTTGCCCAGGACGCAGTCGCCGTCCTGGTGGCCGGTCACCGTGACCTCGTTGGTCTTCGAGCCGCTCGCAGCCGGCGAGTACGCGTCGAGCGTGACGTCGCAGTCGGCGCTGTCACCGACGGCCAGGGAATCCGTGCCGAGGTCGCAGGCGAAGTCGATCGGGGTGCCGCCGACGGCGTCGACGATGGAGTCGATCGCGACGGGTGCGTCACCGTCGTTGGTCACCGTGACGTGGAACGTGACGGACGCCCCGGCCGTCGCGGCGGTCTCCTCGTCGCTGAAGGTCTGGTCTCCGTCGGCGTCGTTGGTCTTCACGACCGTGAGGTGCAGCGCGGGAGGTACGAAGTCACAGCCGTTCTCGAAGGTCGCCTTGCCCGCGGGCCAGTTGAGACCCGGGAAGTGCGCGGTGCCGCCCTGACCGTCCGGGTAGTCGAACGGCGGGATGATGTCGCCCCAGCTGATGTGGTGCGACTTCAGGTCGGGACCCCAGAGCGGACCCGTGTGGTCGGCGTGGCCGTTCAGGTCGCCGCTCTTCGCCGGCTCGTTGTGGACGTAGGGGTTGGTGTTGCTGTCGGTCGCGTGGCAGATCGCCTGCTTGCCGTCGTTGACCGCGTTCGCCGGGCCGGCCGTGGCGAGGACGGCGGCGCCGGAGCCCAGGACGACGAGCGAGGTCGAGGCGGCGAGCGCGAGGACGCGACGCTGCGTCCGGACGCGGAGCGAGAGCTGGCCCACGGGTGGTTCCCCCCAGATCACGAGCACCCGGAGGGCGCTCTGCTGTGACGGTGGGCTCGCCACTGGCTCCGCACGCGGTCAGGCGACCGTCTTCCTCCGTACCCGGTTCAGGGGGTCGGTGAGGACCGTGTGCATCGACGCTCTGTCACGGACAGGGTCGAGTGCCGGGATCGCTCCCGGTATGACTAGATCGGGTGGTTCTCGGAGCTCGTACCGGACAGATCAGTTGATCTTGACCACGTCGATGATGAAGGCCAGCGTGCCGCCGGGGACGGGTCCCTGGTTGCCGTAGCCGTCCGCCGGGGGGATGACCACGAGCCGCCGTCCGCCGGTCTTCATCCCGGTGACGCCCTTGCTGAACCCCACGATGACCTGGCCGCCGACCTGGAACTCGAAGGTGTTGTCGCAGCTGGTGTTCCAGGAGGCGTCGAAGACCTCACCGGTCTTGTAGTTGACCCCGAGGTACTTCGCGACCACGTTGTCGCCCGCCTTGGCTGCCGGACCCGTGCCGACGACGATGTCCTTGGTGGTCGTCGTCGTGGGGGCCGCCTCCTTGGGGACCGTGTAGACCGGGGTCTTCGTCAGGTCCTTGTTGTCCGTGGCCTTCGGGCACCCTGCGGCAGTGGTCTCCGTCGGGGCGGGTGCCTCGGTCGTCGCCTCCGGTGTGGGCTCCTGGGTGGGCTCCTGGGTCGGGGTCTCGCTCGGCTGCGACAGCAGCTGGCTGGTGCCCTTGGCCAGACCGGCACTGCCGCCGGCGCAGGCCGAGAGGCTCGCGGTCAGAACCGCCGCGAGGACGAGAGTGCGCTTCACGTGGTGGTGCCTTCCAGGATCGTGCCGAGGCGCTCGGGGCTCAGGCGCTTGAACGCGCGCCGGGGGCGAGTGCGGTCAAGGACCGCCGCTTCGATGGCGTTGAGGGGGATGTCGCGTCGCTCGCTGCCCTCGGCCGGGGTCGACAGCGCCTTGAGCGCCAGCCGGACGGCGGTGTCGAGATCGGCGTCGGCGACGTGCTCCTCACGCAGGGCGGCCGCGATCGGCTCGGCGGTGCCGCCCATCACGATGTAGCCGTGCTCCTCCTGCACCATGCCGTCGAACGTCAGGCGGTACAGCTGGTCGTCGGCGACCGTCGGGCCCACTTCCGCGACCGTGATCTCGACCTCGAAGGGCTTGCCCGCCTCGGTGAAGATGGCGCCGAGCTGCTGCGCGTAGGCGTTGGCCAGCCCTCGGCTGGTCACGTCGCTTCGGTCGTAGCGATAGCCCGTGAAGTCGGCGTAGCGCACGCCGGCGATCCGCAGGTTCTCGAACTCGTTGTACTTGCCGACCGCCGCGAAGGCGATCCGGTCGTAGATCTCGCTGACCTTGTGCAGCGCCTTGTTGGGGTTCTCCCCGATCAGCAGGATCCCGTCGGCGTAGGTCATCACGAGCACCGAGCGACCACGGGCGATGCCCTTGCGGGCGTAGTCGCTCTTGTCCCGCATGACCTGCTCGGGACTGACGTAGAAGGGCGTGCTCATCTGCTCAGCCTCCCGGGCGGGTCATGCGCTCGGCGACGATCGCTTCCACGACCACCGTGACCTCTTCCTCGGAGACCCTTCTCAGGCCGTCCGCCGTCACCGTCATCACGACGGGGAAGATCCGGCGGGCCAGGTCCGGGCCACCCGTGGCGCTGTCGTCGTCGGCCGCGTCGTAGAGCGCGTCCACCGCGAGCCGGATCGCGTCTGCCTCCGTCGCGTCGTCGCGGTACTTCTTCTTCAGAGCTCCCCGGGCGAACACCGAGCCGCTGCCCACGCTGTGGAAGCTGTGCTCCTCGTAGCGGCCGCCCGTCACGTCGTAGCTGAAGATCCGCCCGATCCCCTGCTCCAGGTCGTACCCCGCGAACAGCGGCACCACCGCGAGGCCCTGCATGGCCATCGCCAGGTTGTTGCGGATCATGTTGGACAGCCGGTTGGCCTTGCCGTCCAGGCTCATCGTCGAGCCCTCGAGCTTCTCGTAGTGCTCGAGCTCCACCTGGAACAGCCGCACCATCTCGATCGCCAGTCCCGCCGTGCCGGCGATGCCCACGCAGCTGAACTCGTCGGCCGGGAACACCTTCTCGATGTCGCGCTGCGCGATGACGTTGCCCATCGTCGCCCGACGGTCGCCGGCCATGACCACGCCGTCGGTGTGGGTCACGGCGACGATCGTCGTGCCGTGCGGCGCGTCGACCGTCGCCCCAGCGGGCAGGCGCAGCCTGTCGTTCAGCAGGTCGGGGGCAGCGTCCCGGAGGAAGTCGGTGAAGCTGCTGGATCCAGGCGAGGTGAAATGAGCTGGTAGACGCCCGTGAAGACCAAGGTCCGCTGCCACGTTGTCCTCTCGAGGTAGTCGATGCCGTTCCGGATGAGCTCGATGCTGTCCTGCAGGTGCCCGAGAGCAGCATTGCAAGGGAAGCACAGCACACCACGGACCTGTCCGAAGACGTGATCGTGGTCGACGTGTTGGGGTGGACGTCGCTTGCACATCGCGCAGACCCCGCCTTGCTTGTCCAGCAGCTCGGCCAGGTCCACTTCCGTCAGACCGTACGTACGACGGAGGTGCGTCTCGCGGTTCTGAGCCTTGCGACACGCCTTGCAGTAGGTGTTGAGCCCGTCGGACTGCGTCTTGTGCGCGTGGAAGGCGTCGAGCGGCAACGACTCACGGCACTGCGAGCACCGCTTGAACCCGGGCGGCGAGTCGTCGGATTGGCGAACCTTGAGCCCTGCGGCCTCGCGCACCTTCCGATAGTGGGCACGACTCTTCAGCCGGTTGCACTCAAGGCAGTAGACGCTGATGCCGGATGGGAGTGCCTTGTTCTTGCCGAATTCGGTGAGCGGCTTGCTGACGCCGCAGTGGATGCAGAGCTTCATGCATCGATGCTCGCCCCACGCTCCGACGGTTTGACGGCGCGATTCCACAAGTCACTGCATGAAAAACGAGCTGAGCATCCTGCTTAGCACTCTCCAAAGGCTGAGCAGAATGCTCTGCTATTGGCCGCCCTTCTGAACATAGCCCTTAACGAACTCCTCGGCATTCGACTCGAGCACATCGTCGATCTCGTCGAGCAGGTCGTCAACGTCGGACGTCAGCTCCTCGACCCGCTCGTGGACGTCGGTCGTCGTCTCGGCGACGGTCTCCTCGGTCTCGGAGGTGCTCTTGCCGGCGCGTTCCTGTCCGCCGCTGTCCTTGGTGGCCATGCCTGCTCCCTGCTCCGGGTGGTCTTGCTGGTGAACCTACGTCACCCATCGACACCTGGCCGGGGAATGATGAGCAGGTGGACCTCTACGGACTGACGCCGGAGGAGTTCACGGCTGCGCGGGACGCGGCGGCGAAGGCGGACAAGAGCCTCAAGCAGCTGCGGAAGCCGTCGGTGTCGGCCTGGGTGGTCAACACGCTGGTGCGCCGTGAGCCGGCGCTCCTGCAGCAGCTGGTCGAGCTGGGGGGCGCCCTGCGGGAGGCGACGAGCGCGCGGGAGGGCGGGCAGCTGCGGGAGCTGACGGAGCAGCGGCACCAGCTCGTGCAGGCCGTGACGGAGCAGGCTGTCGGGCTGGTGGACCGGACGGTGACGCCGGCCGTGCGGATCGAGGTGGCGCAGACGCTGGAGGCGGCGATGGCCGACCCGGCGAGCGCGGAGGCGGTGCAGTCGGGGCAGCTGGTGCGGGCCCTGAGCTACGCCGGGTTCGGCGAGGTGGACCTCGAGGGCGCGGTCGCGCCAGGGCGCAAGGCGACGACCGACAACGCGCAGCAGAAGGCCGCGAGCAAGAAGCTGCAGAAGCTCGAGGCAGCAGCCCTCGAAGCACAGGGAGCGCTGGACGATGCGGTGCGGCTGGCCGAGCGGACGACGACGGCGTACGACGCGGCGTCGGCCACGGCCGAGCAGAGCGCCACAGAGGTCGAGGAGCAGGAAGCAGTCGTCGAAGGGCTGAGGCAGGAGCTGCAGGCGGCGGAGAAGGAGCTGCAGAAGCACCGGTCGACGCACGCCAGGGCGACGAAGGAGCTTGACGAGCTCGAGCGGAAGGCCGAGCGCGCGACCAAGGCCGTGGCCGAGGCGCAGGACGCGTCCGACGCGGCGCGCAAAGCGCTCGACGAGGCCCGGAGGGCCTGACCCGCAACGAGGGGCGGAGCCCTCGGCAGTGGCGGATCCCCTGCGGGTTAAGGGATCTCACGCCGCTCGTCCGTCACGGGCCGAGGGTCAGCGGGCCGCCGGCGGGTCGACCCGAGCCCAGTCCGTACCAGCTCGTCGGTAGAGCGCCCGGTGGTGCTGCCGGTCCTCGGACGCCTGCCAGAGCTCGCGTGGGACGCGCGCAGGCACCACACAGCCCAGTCGGAGGGCACGTCAGCACCGAGTCCCCGCGCGAGGTAGTCGGCCTCCGCCTGCGCTGCGGTCCCTTGCGACACGTGGCCGCGCACCCGGACCTGGCGCCCGAGGAACTTCCAGTGGAAGCACAGGGCGGCGACGGGATGCGCGGCGAGCTGCAGGCCCTTGGCCGAGGTCGACTCCGACGCGAACCACCAGCCCGCGGAGTCGAGGTCCTTGAGGATCAGCACCCGTACGTCCGGCAGCGCACCGTCCCAGGTGGAGACCGTCATCGCGTGCGGCTCGGGCTCCCCCGCGGCGACGGCTTCGTCCAGCCACCTGAGGAACTGCGTCTCAGGGTCGGCGAGGAGCGAGGCCGGTGCAGGCAGGTCGACGTCGAAGACGGGGAGCGCGCGGAGGCGGTCCCGCAGGGTCACCGGCGACCGGCGAGGGTGTCGACGAGGTCGAGGGCGGACTGGCAGTCGTCGAGGAGCTGACCGACGTGCTGCTTCGTGCCCCGCAGCGGCTCGAGGGTCGGCACCCGCTGCAAGGAGTCGCGGCCGACGTCGAAGATGACGGAGTCCCACGACGCTGCTGCGACCTCCGTCGGGAACTGCTGCAGGCAGCGGCCGCGGAAGTAGGCGCGGGTGTCGTCCGGCGGCCGGGTGATCGCCTGCTGGACCATCGCCTCGGACACCAGGGTCTTCATGGACCCCCGTGCCACCAGGCGGTTGTAGAGGCCCTTGTCCTGGCGCACGTCGGAGTACTGCAGGTCGACCAGGTGCAGCTTGGCGGCGTCCCAGCCGAGGCTCTCGCGCTGGCGGTAGCCCTCGAGGAGCTGGAGCTTGGCGACCCAGTCGAGCTCGTCGGCGAGCGACATCGGGTCGGACACCAACCGGTCGAGGGTCGTCTCCCAGCGGTGCAGGACGTCGTCGGTGACGGCGTCGACGTCGGAGCCGAGGCGGTCCTCCACGTGCTTGCGGGCCTGCTCGCAGTACTCCATCTGCAGCTGCACCGCGGTGAGGGATCGCCCGTCCTTCAAGGAGATCAGGAGCTTCAGCGTGGGGTCGTGCGACACCGCCTTCAGCGCTGAGACCGGCCCGTCGACGGCGAGCTCGATGCCGTTCTGCTTGAGCCAGCCGTCCTCGATCATCGCGAGGACGAGCGACGTCGTGCCGACCTTGAGGTAGGTCGAGATCTCCGACAGGTTGGCGTCGCCGATGATGACGTGCAGCCGGCGGTACTTCTCCGGGTCGGCGTGCGGCTCGTCGCGGGTGTTGATGATGGGCCGCTTCAGGGTCGTCTCGAGACCGACCTCGACCTCGAAGAAGTCGGCCCGCTGGCTGAGCTGGAAGCCGTCCTCGCGGCCGTCCTGCCCGATGCCGACCCGGCCCGCGCCGACGACGACCTGCCGCGAGACGAAGAACGGCGTGAGGTGCCGGACGATGTCGGCGAACGGCGTTGCCCGCGCCATCAGGTAGTTCTCGTGCGTCCCGTAGGACTGGCCCTTGTTGTCGGTGTTGTTCTTGTAGAGCTGGATCGGCACCGTGCCCGGCACCGTCAGGGCGCGCTCGGCAGCGATCTGCATGACCCGCTCCCCCGCCTTGTCCCACAGGACGAGGTCTCGGGGGTTGGTGACCTCCGGGGTGGAGTACTCGGGGTGGGCGTGGTCGACGTACAGCCGGGCCCCGTTGGTGAGGATGACGTTGGCGAGACCGAGGTCGTCGTCGGGCTCGCCCGGCAGGTGGTCCGACCCGCCGAGTCCGACCTCGAAGCCACGGGCGTCGCGGAGCGGGTTCTCCTCCTCGAAGTCCCAGCGGGTGCGTCGGTCGCGCGCCTGCCCCTCGGGGGTGCCGCTGGCGTAGCCGTTGACCACCTGCGACGACGCCACCATGTGGTTGACGCCGGCGTGGCCGGGTGTGGAGACGCCGAACTCCGTCTCCGTGCCCATCACGCGTTGCGTGCTCATGTCACGAGCCTAGGCCGAAGCACCCGGAGTGCGGGCACCCGCTCGGGCAGCCGCTCCACGAGCGCGACGACGGCGGCGAGGAGCAGCACCGCGACGACGCCGTCGAGCCACCAGTGGTTGGCGCTCGCCACGACCACGAGCGTCATGACCACGAGGTGCGCCACCCCGACCCAGCGCCAGCGCGCCGGCGCCTGCCGCCAGACGGCCCAGGCGACAAGCGCCGCCCAGCCGACGTGCAGCGAGGGCATCGCCATCAGCTGACCGGCGATGCCGTCGCCGTAGCCGCCGTAGACCGACTCGCCGTAGCGGTTCGCCAGGTCCACGAAGCCGAGCTCAGGCATCAGCCTGGGAGGGGCGATCGTCAGCAGCTGGAGCGCCAGGCCACCGAGGGACAGCAGGACGAGCTGCAGCCGCAGGGCGGAGTACGACGACCGGTGCCGCCACCAGGTCCAGGCGAGCAGCACCACGATCACGTTGAGGTGCCCGTAGAGGTAGTAGTTGTTGACGAGGTGCGCGAGCCATGGCCGGTCCGCGACGGCCTGCACCAACGGGACCTCGCTGGGCAGGTGCAGGGCGCGCTCGAGGTCGAAGAGGTCGCGCGCCCGACGGTGCGCGCCGGCGACCTGAGGGTGGGTCGCGGCGCCGATGACGCACCACGCGGCCCACAGCCCCATCGCGATCGACAGCTCGCGCAGCGCGGCGCCGAGCACCGGTCGCCGGCGCAGCGCGACCGCGAGCACGAGCGCCGGGAGGGCGATCGCGAGTGCGAACCGCCAGCCCGGCTCCCAGTGCGGCACAGGCTCCTACAGGTACTGGCCGGTGTTGGAGATCGTGTCGATGGACTTGCCGGTCTCCGTGCCCTTCGCGCTGGTGACGAGCGTGCGGATGTAGACGATCCGCTCGCCCTTCTTGCCCGAGATCCGGGCCCAGTCGTCGGGGTTGGTGGTGTTGGGCAGGTCCTCGTTCTCCTTGAACT
>CBIHPE010000182.1:0-8444 GCA_966212015.1 uncultured Frankiales bacterium
AGGACCAGCACGAGGGCTGGGAAGGGCCTCATGGCCGACACCCTTGCACCTCGACGGGGGGCCCGCGCTGTCGGCTGTCCGACAGCTGCCCGGGTCAGGCGCAGCCGTCGAAGAACGTGTCGCTCTTGCCGGTCGCGCCGTCGTAGACGCTGTCGCGGCAGCCGATGCGGTAGCCGTGGTAGAGCTCGGCGAGGGCGCGGAAGCCCATCACGCCGACGTCCTGCGTGCTGCTGACCTCACTGGCGTGGCCGGCGAACGGCGACTCGATCCCGGTCGGCGCGTAGCCGTCGAGGGTCGTGCCGGGCTCGGAGGTCGCGCTGTGCGTGACGAACGAGCGGAAGTCCACGGGCATGCCCTGGGCGCGGAGCAGCACCTGCAGCTGACGGGCGATGTCGTGCGTGACGAGCCCGTCGGCGTACCCGTGGACCATCACGACGCCCTTCACGCCGCTCGCGACGATGTCCTGGGTGCGGTTGACGACCGTGCGGGCAGCGAACGTGCCGGAGGCGGTCTCGAACGAGCCGCCCATCTCGCGCTCGATGTCGACGCGGGCGTGGGCCGCGAACGTGTTGACCGGCGCGAGCGCACGGGCGCCCTGGTAGGTCTCGGTGACGTTGGCCGCGCCCTCGACGTCGACCCACTCGTCGAACAGCGGTTGGCCCGTCTGCCGCTGCGGCTTCGCGGCGAGCGCGAGGCCGGCCGTGTTGCCGCCCATGCTGACGCTGTAGATGACGTTGTGCGCCTTGGCGGCAGCAGCACGGGAGAAGCACAGCTTGTCGAGGAGCTGCACGACGGCGTTGGTGTCCGCCGCGCCCTCGGCGACGCGCCAGCCCCGGCTGCTCGGGAGCGCGGTGCTGAAGTCGTCGACCTGGCCGCGGTAGTCGGGCGTCACGGCGATCACGCCGAGGCTGTTGGCCGTCCGCTCCATGTGGGCGATCCAGCTGTACATGGTGTGGCTGTAGCCGTGGTCGAACACGACGATGCCCTTGGGCGTGCTGCGCGGCAGGACGAGCAGCGCCTTCGCCTGCTGCCCCTCGGACGTGAACTGGAGGGTGGACCACTCGGACGGGCTGCCGACGCAGCCCTGGGGGGTCGGGACCTCCGCCGGCGTCTTGGGCTTCTCGTGGCCGTAGCCGTGGCCCTTGTCCTTCCCCTTGCCGTGGTCGTCGGCGTAGGCGGGCAGGGCGATCGCGACGGCGAGACCGGCAGCGGCGAGCGCGAGCAGGCGTGGGCGCATGGGAGCTCCTGGGTGGTGCAGCTGGGTACCGGGAGTGTTCGACGTTCGTCTCGCGTTCTCCTGCTGTCCGCTGGCTAGGGTCCGTGCATGAGCTTCGCGGCCTTCCAGAACGACGTGTACCTCAAGGGGCTGTTCGGTGAGACGCCGACGCTGCCCTTCGACCACCGGGCGCTGCAGGCGGCCGCCGAGGAGGTCATGACCCCCGGGGCCGTCGGCTACGTCAGCGGCGGCGCCGGCGCCGAGGACACGATGCGGGCGAACCGCGCGGCCTTCGACCGGTGGCGCATCCAGCCGCGGATGCTGCGCGGCATCCCGGCCGAGCGCGACCTGGCGACCGACATCCTCGGGACCCGGTCACCGGCACCGGTGCTGCTCGCCCCCGTCGGGGTCCTGTCGATCGTGCACCCCGACGCGGAGCGAGCCGTGGCGCGGGGAGGGCCGCCCCAGGGTGTACCGCTGGTTCTGTGGCCAGCGGCCAGCACCTGCCTGGAGGACATCCAGACCGAGCTCGCCGGCAGCCCCGGCTGGTACCAGCTCTACTGGCCCCGTGAGCAGGACGTCGCGGCGTCGCTCGTGGCTCGTGCCGAGAAGGCCGGTTATCAGGCTCTGGTCGTCACGCTCGACACGTGGCAGCTCGGCTGGCGGCCGCGCGACCTCGACACGGCGTACCTGCCGTTCCTTCAGGGCGAGGGGATCGCCAACTACACGAGCGACCCGGCGTTCCGGGCCGGGCTGGAGAAGTCCCCGGAGGAGGACCCGAACGCGGCCGTCCTGCACTTCCTCGGGATGTTCAACAACCCGACGCTGACGTGGAAGGACCTGGAGTGGCTGCGGTCGGTGACGACCCTGCCGATCGTCCTCAAGGGCGTGCAGCACCCGGACGACGTCCGGCTCGCCGCCGAGGCAGGGGTGCAGGGCGTCATCTGCAGCAATCACGGCGGCCGCCAGGTCGACGGGGCTGTCGGCTCGCTCGACGTCCTGCCGGCCCTCGTGGAGGCGGCCGGGGACCTGCCCGTGCTGTTCGACTCCGGGGTCCGCACGGGCGCCGACGCCGTGAAGGCGCTGGCCCTCGGGGCACGTGCCGTCCTCCTGGCCCGCCCCTGGGTCTACGGCCTCGGCCTCGCGGGCCAGGCCGGCGTCGAGCACGTCCTGCGCTGCTTCCTGGCCGACCTCGACCTGCAGCTCGGGCTCTCGGGTCACGCGTCGTTGGCGGAGCTGTCGCCCGCGTCGCTGGCCCGAACGTAGGGTTCCTGCTGTGGATGTGACGCACGACGAGAAGCGGCTGGAGGCGCTCCGGCGGTACGACCTGCCGGACATCCCGGGCGAGCCGGAGCTGCAGGCGATCCTGCGCATCGCGGCGACGGTCACGGGCGTCCCGAAGGCCACGATGAACGTGCTCGACGACACCATGCAGTGCAACTACGTGACGTCCGGGTTCGCGGGGGAGACCGGTCCGCTGCGCGAGTCGATGTGCCAGGTGGTGCTGGTCGAGGGCACGAGGCAGTACGTCCCGAACGCGCTGCTCGACCCGCGCTTCGTGCGCAACCCGGTCGTCGACGGCACCGTCAACAGCATCCGCTTCTACGCCGCAGCGCCGCTCATCACTGACGACGGCTTCATCCTCGGGACGATCTGCGTCTTCGACGACGAGCCGAAGACGCTGACGGACGCCCAGCGGGAGGCGCTGGACGACCTGGCCAGCCAGGTGATGGCGCTGCTCGAGCGCCGCCGGCTCGCCCGGCGGGCCGAGGAGGCCACCAAGGCGAAGTCGGTGTTCCTCGCCGAGGTCTCGCACGAGATCCGCACGCCGATGAACGGGGTGCTCGGCATGCTCGACCTGCTGCTCGCCACAGACCTCACCGCCGAGCAGAAGGCACAGGCGACCCTCGCCCACCGCTCAGCCGAGACGCTGCTGTCGCTCCTCGACGACGTCCTCGACCTCTCCAAGGGCGAGGCGGGGCACGTCGTGCTCAGCAGCCGCAGCTTTCGCGCGAAGGAGCTCGTGGAGGACGTCGCGGACGTCCTCACGTCGTTGGCGACCCTCCGCGGCCTCGACCTCGCGGTACGCGTGCAAGGCGACATCCCGGTGCTGGTCGGCGATCCAGGCAGGCTGCGCCAGATCCTCGTCAACCTCGTCGGGAACGCCCTCAAGTTCACCGTCCGTGGTGGGGTGACGATCAGCGCGGCGTACGACGACCAGCTGGTGCTGACGGTCGCGGACACCGGGGAGGGCATCGCCGAGGACGAGCTCCCGACGCTCTTCCAGGCCTTCCAGCAGGGCGCCTCCGGCGACAAGCACGGCGGTACGGGCCTGGGGCTGGTCATCTGCAAGGAGCTGGTCACGCTGATGGGCGGCAGCATCGAGGTCACCAGCGCGCTCGGGGTCGGGACCACGTTCACGGTGTCCCTGCCGCTGCCGCTCGACACCCACGAGGACCGGCAGAGCCTGAACGGTCTGCGAGTCCTCGTCGTCGACGACGGCGACGTCAACCGGATGGTCGCCGTCGGCCTGCTGCAGATGCTGGGTGCGGAGGCCGACGCCGCCGCGTCCGGCGAGGAGGCCCTGGGCCAGGCGCTGATCGGGGACTACGACGTGATCCTGCTCGACCACGTCATGCCCGGCATGGACGGGCCCGCGACGGCAAGGTCGATGCGCAACGCGGGGGTCGAGGCCCGGCTCGTCGGCCTGACGGGCACGACGCTGCCGGAAGACCTCGCTGCGTGCCGCGATGCGGGCATGGAGACGGTGCTCACGAAGCCGCTCCGGCCCGAGGACCTCCTGGCCACGTTCGGCTGAGAGGGGCCACGAGGCCCCGCGCTAGAGGGTCTTGAGCTCCGTCGGGTCCAGCACGCCGGCGCGGTCGCCGGTCTCCTCCAGCGGACCCGGGATGCCGCGGAACCTGTAGGGCATGACGTCGCGACCGGCCTGCAGCAGCCAAGCCTGGCCGGTCTCGCCGCTTTCGAAGATCTGGAGGACTGAGGCGCCGGCCTTCTCGACGGGGATGATCGGCACGCCGGCCCCGGTGAGGTGCTCCTTGATGTCCACGATGATCTTCGTCTCGGCGAAGCCGGGGCAGAACGCGTTGACCTGGATGCCCTGGGGAGCCAGGGCAGGACCGAGTGCGCGGACCAGGCCCACGACGGCGTGCTTGTTCGCGCCGTACACGGGATCGAACGGCGTGCCCGTCAACCCGGCCATGCTGGCCGTGCACACGATCGACCCGCCGCCGCGGCGCTCCAGCACCGGGATCGCGGCCTGCACGCCGAAGACGACGCCGTCGAGGTTGATGCCGTTGGCCCGCCGGTACTTCGCGAGGTCGAAGTCGGCCCCGAAGCCGAAGCCACTCGAGATCCCGGCGTTGAGGAAGAACCGGTCGATCCCGCCGGCCAGCTCCTCCGCCTTCGCCGTGGTGGCCAGCACCTCGTCGTAGTCGCTGACGTCGCAGTGCAGGTACGGCGCTCCCAGCTCGTCGGCCACGGCCTTGCCGTCGGCGTCGTTCACGTCGAGCAGGACGACGGACTCGCCCCTCCGGACGAGCTGGCGCGCGACCTCCTTGCCGAAGCCGCTCGCGGCACCGGTGATGAGGGTCGTCGTCACGCCAGGACCAGCGAGGCGATCCGCTCCCGGTGCTGGCTGGCGTCGCCGAAGGCGTACTCGAGCCGCTTCGCGCGCTTCAGGTAGAAGTGGCTGTCGTGCTCCCACGTGTAGCCGATGCCGCCGTGGTACTGGATCATCGCGCTGGTCGCGGCGTTCGCCGTGTCTCCGGCCTTGGCCTTCGCGATGCTCGCCGACACGACCTTGTCGGACGCGTCGATGTCCTGCGCGTGCGCCGCGTAGAGCGCCGCGTGCTCGGCCATCGTGACCGCGAGGTGGATGTCGGCGAGGTCGTGCTTGATGGCCTGGAAGGACCCGACGGGCTTGCCGAACTGCACGCGCGTCTTGTCGTACTCGACCGTGTCCGTCAGGGCCTTGCGGGCGATGCCGACCAGGTCGTTGGCGGCCAGCACCGCAGCGCGGTCGACCAGCTCGGCGAGCGGGTTGCCGTTCGCGAGCTTCTCCGCGGTCGCGCCGTCGAGGGTGACCTCCGCGAGGCGGGTCGTGCGGTCGAGGGTCTCGCGGGGAGTGATCGACGCGGCCGCCGGCTCGACCAGGTAGAGGCCGTCGTCTGCGGAGACGACCAGCAGGTCGGCCTGGGCGGCGTACTCGACGAGGCCGAGGTTGCCGGTCAGCGAGCCGCCGGACGTGGTGGCCGCGGGCTGGTCCGAGGAGCCCTGCTTGAGGAGGGCAACGGCTGCCTTGACCTCGCCGGCCGCGATGCGGGGGAGCCACTTCGCCTGCTGGTCAGGCGATCCGGCGAGGCGGATGGCCTCACCGGCGAGGACGGTGCCAAGCCACGGACCGGGGACCGTCGCCGCCCCGAAGGCCCTCGCGATGACGGACGCGTCGAGCAGGCCGAGGCCGATGCCGTCGTGCTCCTCCGGGACCATGACGGCCAGCCAGCCCTGCTCGCCGATCGCCTTCCAGAGGTCGGCGGGGATGCCGGTCTCGTCGTTGGCGTCGTAGAACGCGCGGACCTGCTGCTGACCGAAGCGGTCGCCGAGGTAGTCGCGCACGGCCTCCTGGAGGGCGCGCTGCTCGTCGGTGAGCTGGAACTTCACGTCTGTCTCCTCGGGCTTAGCGGGGCAGGCCGAGCACGCGCTCGGCGACGATGGAGCGCTGGACCTGCTGCGAGCCGCCCCAGATGGTGCAGCTGCGCGACCAGAGCGCGAGGGTGGTGAGCTCCTCGATGGTCGTGCCGACGGTCTCGTTCACCTGGAACGCCGACCCGAGCACGGCCTCGTACGTGTCGCTGACCTTGCGGAACGTCTCGCTCCACATGATCTTCGTCATCGACGCCTCGTAGCCGAGGTCCTTGCCCTGGCTCGTCTGCGTGAGCACGTGCCAGGAGTGGAGCTTGAGGCACTCGAGCTCGATGAGGCTGTTCGCCAGCTTCTGCCGCAGGACCGGGTCGTCGACGGCCTTGCCGCTGCCGCGGTCGACCTTCTTCGCGAGCTCGACCACGGCGTCCCACTGGCCCTTGAACTCCGTGTACTGGCCGATGGCGGACGAGCCGCGCTCGAACGAGAGCAGCAGCATCGCGGTCATCCAGCCGTTGCCCTCGCCGCCGAGGACCTCGGTCTGGGGGCAGGTCGCGTCGGTGAAGAACACCTCGCCGAACTCGCTCTCGCCCGTGATCTGCTTGAGCGGGCGGGCCTCGACACCGGGCTGGTGCATGTCGACCAGCAGCATCGAGATGCCCTCGTGGCGCTTGGTCCCGGCGCTGGTGCGGGCGAGCGTGAAGATCTTGTCGCCGTGCATGGCGTTGGTGGTCCAGATCTTCTGGCCGTTGAGGACGTACTCCTCGCCCTGCGGCTCGGCCTTCATCTGCAGCGCCGCCAGGTCGGAGCCGGCGCCCGGCTCGGAGAAGCCCTGGCACCAGATGGTCTCGGTGTGCAGGAGCGGCTTGATGATCGCCGCCTTCTGCTCAGGGGTGCCGATCGCCATGACGGTCGGGCCGAGGAACGCGAGGCCGAGCGGGTTGACCGTCCTCGGCGCGTTCGACTTGGCCATCTCCTCGTCGTAGATGGCCTTCATGGTCGGCGTGCCGCCCCGGCCGCCGTACTCGGTCGGCCACTGGATGCCGCAGAAGCCGGCCTCGGCCTTCTTCGCCTCCCAGTCCCGCCGGATCTGGAACTGCTCGTCCTCGCTCTTCGGGCGCCACCAGTCGAGGGTGCGCATCTCCTGCGGGAGGTTGGTGTCGAGCCAGCTGCGGAACTCGGACCGGAAGTCCTCGTCCTCCTTGCTGAAGGTCAGGTCCACTGCGTTGTGTCCTTCTGTCGTGTGCTTCTCGTGTGTGCTGAGTCACGCCGAAACCGAATCGCGTTCTACCTTGCCACAATGTCCGGGTGGACCTCGACGCGACCCTTGCCCTCGCCACCGATCTGGCTCGCGAGGCCGGCGCCCTGGCCCTGTCGATGCGGGCGGGAATCGAGGTGCTCGACACCAAGTCGTCGCCGACCGACGTCGTCACGGAAGCGGACAAGGCGGTCGAGGACCTGCTCGTCGCGGCGCTCACGAAGGCCCGTCCGGACGACGGGCTGCTGGGGGAGGAGGGGGCCGGGTCGCCCGGCACCTCCGGCTACCGCTGGGTCATCGACCCGATCGACGGCACCGTCAACTACCTCTACGGCATCCCCCAGTGGGCGGTGTCGATCGGCTTCGAGTCGGCCGACGGCGCGCTCGTGGGCGTGGTGTTCGACGCGGCGAAGGACGAGCTCTGGCAGGCGGTACGAGGTGACGGGGCCACCCTGAACGGCGCGGCTCTTCGCTGCTCGGACGTCTCGTCGCTCGAGCAGGCGCTCGTCGGCACGGGCTTCGGCTACGGCCGCGAGCGCCGCGCCCGACAGTCGCTGCTGCTCCCCACCCTCCTGCCCGCCGTCCGCGACATCCGCCGCCTCGGCGCCGGCTCCCTCGACCTCTGCTCCGTCGCCGCCGGGCGCCTGGACGCCTACTTCGAGCAGGGCCTGTCCCCGTGGGACCTGTCCGCCGGCGGCCTGATCGCCGCCGAGTCCGGTGCCGTCGTCACCGGCCTGCACGGCAAGCCCGCAGGGGAGCCGCTCGTGGTCGCCTCAGCCCCCGGCGTAGCCCCCGCCCTGCTCGCGATGCTCGAGGCCGGAAACGCCGATTCGCTCACCTGATCACGAGGTCGTGCCGATGATGGTGAGGTGAAGCGCTTCGCCCTGCTCCTGACCACGGTGTCGCTCTCGGCCTTCCTGGTGCCTGCCACCCCCGCGTCCGCGGAGACCTATCCCGAGGCCGTCCTGCGCTACACGAACTACGAGCGCGGCAAGGCCGGCGTGAAGCCCCTCAAGCTCTCGTTCTGCATGCGCGACCAGTTCGCCGGACCCTGGGCCAAGCACCTCGCCGCCACCCGCACCCTCGTGCATCAGTCGCTCTCGCCCATGATGTCCCGCTGCCACGGCAACGCCGCCGCGGAGAACATCGCCTCGGGCAACTGGACGCCCCAGCAGATGGTCAGCGCCTGGATGCACTCCGACGGCCACCGCAAGAACATGCTCAACCCCGCCTACAACTACCTCGGCGTCGGTGCCGTCCGCGGTTCCGACAACCACGTCTACGGCGTCCAGGACTTCCTGCACCAGTAGC
>CBIHPE010000183.1:0-8410 GCA_966212015.1 uncultured Frankiales bacterium
CCGCCGCGGGTCAGTCCTGGACGAGGGCCTCGAAGGTGTCGGGGCCGGTCTGATCAGCACGGACGACCTTGGCGGGGTAGCTGCCGAGGAGCTTGACGGACAGGGCGGTACGGCGGAGGTCCTCGAGCACCTGCTGCGTGCGGGCCTCCGCGACGTTGCCCTCGAAGTCGAGGAAGAACAGGTACTCGAACGGCCGGCCGGGTGAGGGTCGCGACTCCAGCTTCGTCATCGAGTGGCCGCTCTCTGCGAGCAGCGTGAGGCAGCGCAGCAGCGCGCCCTCCTCGTGCGACGTGACCAGCACGAGCGACGTCTTGGCAGGCACCCGCGGTGCGACGACGGCGGGCTCGCGTGCCAAGACGAGGAAGCGCGTGAAGTTCTCGGCCTTGTCGGTGATGCCGCGGCGCAGGACGACGAGCCCGTGCGCCTCTGCGGCCTCGGGCGACCCGATGGCCGCCCACGTGGGGTCGCCCTCGGCGGCGACCGCACGCATCGCCTCGGCCGTGTCGAAGACGGTGACGGGGACCGCGTCAGGGAGCGTGCGCAGGAAGGCCGCGCACTGCTCGAGCCCCTGCGGGTGCGAGAGCACCCGGGTCAGGGACGTGACCGCCACGTCGCTCGTGGCGGCGAGCGCGTGGTCGACGCGCCAGGTCTCCTCTCCGACGACGTGCACGTCGCTGTCCTGCAGCAGGTCGTAGACCTGGTTGATCGAGCCGGCCGTGGTGTTCTCGACGGGCAGGACCGCGAGGTCGCACTCGCCGGTGATCAGCGCGTCGACGACCTCCGCGAACGACGGGTAGCCGCGGAAGGTCGCGTCCCAGCCGCGGCCGGCCATGTGCTTGCGCGCCGACAGGTGGCTGTAGGCGTGCGGCACGCCCTGGAAGCCGACGACCGCCGGGTGCTGCGGGCTGCCGAGCAGCTCCGCGACCTGCTTGTCGACGGCGTAGCCGATGATCTCGCGGTAGATCCGGCGCACCAGGTCCCCCGGGACGCCGCGCTCCTCCGCCGCGGCCGCCACCTTGTCGAGGACGGCGCGCTCGCGGGCGACGTCGCGCACGGGCGTGTCGGTGTCGGCCTTGGCGGCCCCCACGCCAGCGACCAGCTCGAGCCGGCGGGCGATCAGGTCGACGAGGCCGCGGTCGACGTCGTCCAGCTGTCGGCGCAGCTCAGCGAGATCCATACCGACATCCTGCCGGACGCCAGCGAGGAGGTTCGTCAGGCCACCACGTCGTGCCACCCGCGCATCAGCGGAGAGTCGGCCAGCTCGCGCCAGAACGGGTCCTCGAGCCCCATCGGGTTGGTCCCGATCGGCGGTTGGCAGGCGTGCGGCCCAGGGTCCGGCACGACCGGCAGGGTCGGGGCAGGCAACGGCTTCGAGAAGTCGAGGGACTCGGCGAGGTTGCGCGCGGCGGCGTCCCGCTTCGTCAGCGGCTTGAGGCCGAACCGCCACTCGACCATCTTGAGGATCGACGTGTGGTCGTAGACGTTGTGCCCGACGTGCCCGGGGCGGGACCAGGGGCTGACCAGGAACGTCGGCACCCGGAAACCGGCCTGCGCGTGGTCGTCCTTGCCCTTCGGTCCGGTGTCGTGGTTGTCGGGGAGCCGCGGTGGCTTCACGTGGTCGAAGAACCCGCCCCACTCGTCGTACGTGATGACCAGTGCCGTCTTGTCCCATGCCGGTCCGCTCATGAGCGCCTTGGCGACCAGCGACAGGAAGGCCTGCCCGCGGTGGATGTCGGCGTGCGGGTGGTCGTCGTTGCTGCCGCCCTGGCCCTCGCCGAGGTAGTTTGGGTCGACGTTGGAGTAGGCCGGGAGCGTGCCCGACGCAGCCTGCGCTTAGAACGCCTCCACCGGCTTGGCGATCGGCAGGTACTTCTGCCCCCAGAGGGCGAGGAACGGCACGTCCGAGAAGAAGTACGACGCCGAGACCCCCTTCTCCGCGAGGCGGTCCCAGATCGTCGGCAGCGTCGAGGTGGTCGACGTGTTGCTCAGCCGGTCGGTGGCGGCGGCGTGCGTGTAGAAGCGGTTGGGGTACGTCGGGCCGAGGATCGAGCTGAAGTAGCGGTCGAAGGTCGTCGCGTGCTTCACCAGCGGGCCGTAGAGCGGCAGGTCCGCCTCGGTGTAGTAGCCGAGGGCGAAGTCGTCGTTGTCGCCCTTGCGGAAGCCGTCGAGCCTGCCGTTGTTGAACTGCACCCGGCCTCCCTCGTAGGAGTGGTCGGGGTCGTTGTAGCCGCACCCGTTGCGGGTGTCTGCGAGGTGGTGGGTCGCGTGCTTCCTGCCGGCGGAGTCCTTGTACGACAGGCCCTTCTGCCTGCCGTCCGCCCCCGGCACCCAGCCGAGGTAGTGGTCGAAGGAGCGGTTCTCCATGCACACCACGACGATGTGCTCCAGGCCGCTGGCCGCGGGGCTCGGCAGGGCTGCGTAGGGCGAGCGAGGGTCGGACGCGAGGGCGCTGAGCGCCTCCGGCCCGAGCGCGGCGGCGGCGCCGAGACCGGCGGCGGAGGACAGGAAGCGGCGGCGGCTGAGGTTCACGCGGCTGACTTCGCCGCGACGGTCGTCTGTCCTACGGACGGGAGGTGAACGGACGGCGAACCCTCGGTGCGACCGCCAGCAGGAGCAGCAGCCCCCCGACGAGCGCCATCGGCCGCGACATGCCGGTGGCTGCCAGACCGCCGCCGGGCGAGCCGGTCTGGCCGGGGCGGACGGGTGCCGGGTTGGCCACGACCTTCGGGCAGGAGACGGCCTGCCCGGCGACGACAGGCGATCCCGTGAGGGTCGACCGGGTGCTCGGGTCGAGCAGGGTCGTCACGGGCTTGGCTGCGTCGTCGAGCCCGGCCCCGCCTCCGGCGACCTTCGCCTGGAGCTCCGCGGGCAGCGGGTCCTCGCGGACCGACTGCCAGAGCACCGCCTCGATCCCGGCCTCGTCCTTGTCGACGTGCGACAGGTCGAGTCCCTTCGAGTACGACACCAGGGCCGTCTTCTTGGAGCTCTTGGGCAGTGACGCCACCGTCTCGTCGATGAAGGGCGGTGCCTTCGCCACGGCGAACGGCTTGAGGTCGGCGGCGGTCAGCTGCGACGCGGAGTCCTTCTGCTGGAACAGGTCGTAGAGCGGCGTCGCGCCCGCGTCGTACGCCGAGAGCGGGGTCACTCCCAGGATCAGCTCCATCGTCCGCAGGACGCTGGCCTGGTCGTAGTGGACGTGCCCGATGTAGCCGGGCAGGCAGCCGTCGCCGCTCTTCTGCTTCGCGTAGGGCGAGGCCACGAGCAGCACGTTGCGGTGCCCGTCGACCGAGTCGGCACCGTCCTGGCTGTCGTCCTCGGTGACGAACACCGCGGTGCTCGACCAGTACTTCGACTTCGACAGCGCGGAGATGATCTGCCCCACGGCGGCGTCGTTCTGCGCGACCTGCGACCTCGGTGTCTGGACCCCACCGAGACCGGTCGTGTGGTCCTCGCTCATGATGAGGAACGAGAAGTTGCGCAGGCTCCCGACGCCGGTGTCCTGGCCGTTCAGGTCCAGGCCGCTGTTCTTGAGGAACTCCGCCGACCGGGTCCGGTCGTCCGGCGTCAGCTCGACCTGGCTCGGGTACTGCGGGTCGCCGAGCGGGTTGCTGCCAGGTCCGGCAGGACCGGCGCCACCGCACAGGTTCCCCTGCGGCTGCCCGACCGAGGCGGTGGGCATCACGGTCCCGACGAGCTCGCCGAAGTTCTGGAACGTGAAGGTCGGGTGGGTCAGCTGGTAAGCGGCCAGCTTCTGGAAGATCGAGCAGCCCGGCGTGCTCGTCACCGGGCCCTCGGCGTAGTCGTAGGGCCGCCCGCGCGGGCTGTAGTTCTGCCGCCAGCTCTTCTCGGTGTAGTCGTTCGTCATCGCCGACGAGGCCCACCAGTGGCCCTGGATCGACGCCTCGCCGTCCGAGTAGAAGGAGTCGCTGATGGCGTACCTGCTCGAGACGGCGTGCGCGTTCGGGGTCGCCGCGGCGAGCAGCTGCAGCTTCGGGTCGCCGGTGACGTCCTTGCGGCGGATCCGCAGGTCGCCGAAGACCTGGTCGAACGTCCTGTTCTCCCGGACGATGTAGACGACGTGCGTGATCGGGCTCGCGCCACCGACTGCCGCGGGGACGGGCGACCGGGCCGGTCGGGTGTCGAAGCCGGCGGCGTGCTCGATGTCCTTGCGCGCCTGGGCGGAGTAGCTGGCCAGCTGCGAGGCCGACGGCACCGCGAACCGGGTGAGCAGGCCGGGCATGTTCTCAGCGGTGTAGTAGACGCCGTCCGGGATCGAGGCGCCGCTCGGCAGCGCTCCGCCGGGCTGCGGGACGTAGCCGCCGATGCCCGGGACGTACCTGCTCCCGAGTCCCTTGGCCGCCAGCGCGTAGACCTTGCCGTCCTTCGGGCCGACCGCGACGGCCGTCGGGTACCAGCCCGTGGGGACGTACCCCTTCACGACCTTCGTCGTGAGGTCGACGACCGCGATCGCGTTGTCGCCGGCGAGCGCCACGAACGCGGTCCTGCCGTCCTTGCTCAGGGCGACCGCGTCCGGGCTCGACCCCAGCGTCGTGCGTGGCGCTGCGGCGAGCGGGATGTCGGTCGGCGTCGTGGGGACGCCGCCGACCAGTGGGACCACCGCGAGGTTGTCGCTGTCGGTGCCGGTGACGAGCAGCGTGGACCCGTCCGGGCTCACGGCCAGAGCGGTCGGGTGGTTGAGGCCGAGGATCGGGTAGGGCACAGCGGGCGCCACGGCGAGGGGCGTGGCAGTGGTGACCGGTCCGGTCGCGAGCAGGCCGCCGATGTCGACCACGTAGACCGTGCCGGTGCCCTGAGCCGTGACGTACGCCTTGCTGCCGTCCGGGGAGACCGCCACGTCGTAGAGGTACGCCACCGGCACGGGTCCCGGGAGTCCGCCAGGCAGCAGCGCCTGCGCCTTCAGCACCGGGGCCTTGCCACCGGCGACGTCGAACGCCTCGATGGTCGAGTCGTAGAGGTCGACGACCAGCAGCGTCTTGCCGTCCCGCGTCAGCCGGACCCCCTCCGGGTAGCCCGCAGCGGAGCCGACGACCGGCGGCCCTGGGACGGAGGCCGCCGGGCTCGGGAAGGCAACGGTGTGCGCGAGGGTGACCTTCGTGCCGTTGACAGCGAAGTCGTAGACAGCGCTCAGGCCGCCGCCGGTGGCGTAGAGGTGCTTGCCGTCCGCGGAGAAGGTCACGCCGATGCCGAAGCAGTTGTAGCCCTGGTTGCAGGTGCTGTGCGGGCCCGTGTTCCTCGTCGGCACCGCCACGACCTGCACGGTCTTCCCGGTGGCGAGGTCGACGACGTCCAGGCCCTCGTCGGGAGCGACGACCCGCGGGTCGCCCTTCATGTCGTCGCGCACCCCGGGGCACTGCACCGCGTGCGGCCCGGAGTGCTGGTCGCAGAAGGTGCCGTTCGTGTGCGGGGCCCCGTACCCGCGCCCGTTCAGGCTGGCCACAGCGAGCCGGCCGTTCGGGGAGAGGGCGAGGCCCAGCGGGAAGTCCCCGAGGTCCCAGCGGTCGCCGACGGGGGTTACCAGCCGGCCGCTCGGCAGCACGACGCCGGCCGTCTTCACGGCGGCGGCACTGCCGGGCGGGGACGCCACTGCGGGAGCGACGAAGGAGGCGACCACGAAGGCGGTGCCGAGCAAGGCGGAGACACGGCGGAGGGGGGCTCTCACACAGGCACCGTAGAACGGTTGCGTGGACGGCAGGTGAACCGCATAGCCTCCGACCGTGGCGGTGGAGGCGCGCGGCCTGCGCAAGGCGTTCGGCGACGTGGTCGCGCTCGACGGGCTCGACCTGGTCGTGGCCACCGGCGCTGTCCACGGTCTGCTCGGACCGAACGGTGCCGGCAAGACGACGCTGCTCCGGGTCCTGCTCGGCCTCGTCTCCCTGGACGGGGGGAGCTGCCGCGTCGACGGCACCGTCGGCGGCTTCGTCGAGGCACCGGGCTGCTGGCCCTACCTGACGGGCAGGCAGAACCTGCAGGTCCTCGCCGGGATGGACGACGACCCCGGCGACGTGGGAGAGGTCCTCGCGCGCGTCGGTCTCGCCGACCGGGCGGACACGAAGGTCGGCGGCTGGTCACTCGGCATGCGCCAGCGGCTCGGGATCGCTGCCGGTCTGCTGCGGCGGCCGCACCTGCTGGTCCTCGACGAGCCGGCCAACGGGCTCGACCCGCTGGGGGCCCGGCAGCTGCGCGACCTCATCCGTGATCTGGCCTCGGACGGGCTGACCGTGCTGCTGTGCAGCCACGACCTCACCGAGGTGGACGCGGTCTGCAGCGACCTGACGGTGGTCTCGAGAGGCCGGGACGTGTGGCGCGGACCCACGACCGACCTCAAGGCCCGACCCGGTCGTTGCCTGCTGACGACGAGCGACGACGCCCGCGCACGGGCGCTCGCCCCTGTGCCGCTCGACGACGTCGAGGCCGGGCTGTCCTTCGTGGCGGAGACCGGGGTGGTCGACCGCTTCGTGCTGTCGCTCGCTGCCGAGGGGATCGCCGTGCGGACGCTCGAGCGGGAGGCCCTGCCCCTCGAGCAGGCGCTCGTGGAGCTGGTCTCATGAGCCTGCTCCGGCTGGAGCTGCTGCGGCTGCGCGCGCAGCCCCGAGTGCGGGTCGCCTTCGCCCTCTGCTTGCTCGGGCCCCCCGTGCTCGCCCTGGTCCTCAGCGCCCAGACGGGCCTGCCCAAGGACACCTTGTTCGGCCGGCACGTGAAGGAGTCCGGCTTCGCGCTTCCCCTGCTGGTGCTGGGCTTCGCCGGCACCTGGGCCTTCCCGCTGGTCACGAGCCTCGTGGCCGGCGACATCTTCGCCACGGAGGACGGGCACGGCACGTGGCAGTCGCTGCTGACCCGGTCGCGCACTCGCGCAGAGGTCTTCCGGGCGAAGGTGACGGCCGCCGTGGTCGCGGCCCTGACCCTGCTGACCGTGGCTGCCGGCAGCAGCCTGGTGGCCGGGCTCGCCCTGGCTGGCGACCAGCCGCTCACCGGGCTCTCGGGCACCGAGATCGGTGCCGGCCGGGCCACCGGCCTGGTCCTGCTCAGCTGGGCCACCGAGATCGTGCCGCTCCTCGGGTTCACCGCCCTCGCCGTGCTGCTGTCGGTGGCGACCCGGAGCAGCCTCGCGGGGGTCGGCGGGCCGCTGATCGTCGGGCTGCTCATGCAGCTGCTCTCGCTGCTCGGAGCGCTCGGGTCGGCGGCGAACGCGCTGCTGACCACGCCGTTCGCGGCCTGGCACGGACTGGTGCGCGACGACCCGTACTACGGGCCGCTGTGGCAGGGCGCGCTCGTCAGCCTGGTCTGGGTCATCGCCTGCCTGGTGCCCGCCCGACGCATCCTGCTGACGAGGGACATCACGTGAGGCGGCTGCCGGTCCTCGGGCTCCTCCTCCTCGCCGTGGGGTGCGCGACCCCGCTGACCCCGGCCAGGCTCGCCCCGTCGTTCCGGGAGGTCTTCACCGGCCTCTACGCCCAGCAGCAGGCGCTTCTCGGGCGAGGGGCCCTCGGGAGGATCGACCCGCTCGCCGCCTGTCGTCGCACGGGGACCGACCAGGACGGGCCGGGCGAGGACTGGGTCTGCAGCGTGCAGTACGTCGACCTGGGTACGGCCAGCGCCCAGGTCTTCGAGGTCCAGGTCAAGCCCGACGGGTGCTGGAGGGCCACGGGCCCGCCCGCGACCCAGCCGGCGCAGCTGGTCGACCCCCTCACGAACCGGCCCCTGACGAACCCGCTGGCCGAGTTCGACGGCTGCCTCGACACCGGGTGGTGAGCATGGACACGGCGCGCGAGGTGGAGGTCAAGCTGGGCGTGCCCGACGGCTTCGTGCTGCCGCACCTCGTCGAGGTCGGCGGGGTGGAGAGCGTCGCCGTCCGGTCGCTCCGGCTCCGAGCGAGCTACTGGGACACCGCCGACCACCGGCTCGCCCAGGCCGGCATGACGCTGCGGCATCGCACGGGTGAAGGACGACCGCGCTGGACGCTCAAGACCGCGTCGGCGTCGCACGAGGCGCTGGCCCGCGAGGAGATCAGCGTCGTCGCCGCAGGCACGAGGGTGCCCGAGGCGCTGGTCGAGCTGCTCACCGCCAGGCTGCGCGGGGCCCCGCTGCTGGCCCTCGCTCAGGTGCGGACGCTCCGCACCACGAGCCTGCTCTTCAACGCCTCCGGCGACGAGGTGGCCGAGGTCGTCGACGACGTCGTGACCGTCCTGCGCAAGGGAGTCGAGCTCGACGGTTGGCACGAGCTCGAGGTAGAGCAGCGTGCCTCCGGGAAGGCGTTCCGGAAGGTCGTCGAGGCGCTGCGCGAGGCCGGCGCGGGCGACGTCGACCAGACGCCGAAGGGCATCCGCGCACTGGGTGCACTCGGCCCTCCGGACCTGCCCGCCGTCCCCAAGGCGCGAACCGCGGGCGATCT
>CBIHPE010000184.1:0-8406 GCA_966212015.1 uncultured Frankiales bacterium
GCCATCGTGAGCGGCATCAACCGCACCGTCTCATAATCTGGGACACGGGTCCTAACAACTGGGAAGACCTGGTACCGTCGCCGCCATGACGAAGCTGGCTGTCATCGGTGGCGACGGGATCGGGCCGGAGGTCGTGGCCGAGGGCCTGAAGGTGCTCGGTGCGGTCCTGCCCGGGGTCGAGACGACGGAGTACGACCTGGGTGCGGCCCGCTACAACCGCACCGGCGAGACGCTGCCCGACACCGTCATCGACGAGCTCAAGGGCTTCGACGCGATCCTGCTCGGCGCCATCGGCGACCCGTCCGTCCCGCCGGGGGTCCTCGAGCGCGGGCTGCTGCTGAAGCTCCGCTTCGCGCTCGACCACCACGTCAACCTGCGTCCCGTGCGGCTCTACCCGGGCGTCGACGGCCCGGTGAAGGGCCCCGTCGACCTGGTCGTCGTGCGTGAGGGCACCGAGGGCCCGTACGTCGGCAACGGGGGCTCGATGCGCACCGGCACGGTGCACGAGGTGGCGACCGAGGTCAGCCTCAACACGGCCTTCGGCGTCGAGCGGGTCGTGCGCGACGCGTTCGGCCGCGCGCAGAAGCGGCGGGGGCACCTGACGCTGGTCCACAAGACCAACGTGCTCGTCCACGCCGGCGGGCTCTGGAAGCGGGTCTTCGACCAGGTCGCGACGGAGTTCCCCGACGTCGAGACGGGCTACCAGCACATCGACGCAGCCAGCATGTTCTTCGTGACCGACCCGGGTCGCTTCGACGTCGTCGTCACCGACAACCTCTTCGGAGACATCATCACCGACATCGGCGCTGCGATCGGCGGCGGCATCGGGCTCGCGGCCTCCGGCAACCTCGACGTGTCCCGCACCAACCCCTCGATGTTCGAGCCGGTGCACGGCTCGGCGCCGGACATCGCCGGCCAGCAGAAGGCCGACCCGACGGCGACCGTCCTGTCCGTGGCGCTCCTCCTGGACCACCTCGGCCACGGCGAGCAGGCCCGCCGGGTCGAGGAGGCCGTCGCCAAGGACCTCGCGACGCGCGGCACCGACCCGCGCAGCACGGCGCAGGTCGGCGACGCCCTGGCCGCCCTGGCAGCCGGCTAGGGGCTTGTCCCGCCCGGCGATCGGGTGCAGGGTCGAACGAGAGGCCACCGAACCGAGAGGGGGTGGCGCGAGATGCACGTGCGCGCCACGACGATCCACGCCGACCTGTCGAGGCTGGAGGACGGCATCGCCTACGTGCGGGTGCGCATCGTCCCCGTCGTCGAGAGCCTGCCGGGCAGCCTCGGGCTGTCGATGATCGTCGACCACGACAGCGGGCTCGTGACCATCACGACCGCCTGGACCTCCGCGCAGGCCCGCAGCGCCTCTGACGACGAGCTCGTGGTGCAGCGGACCGAGGTGGCCGAGCTCCTCGGCGGCGGTCCCGCCGCCAGTGAGCTGCTCGAGCTGGCGGTGCTCGACCGGGTCCGGCCCGCACCTGCTGGGGCGTGGAGCCGCACGACACGCATCCGGGTCGACCCGCACCGCGTCGACTCGGCCGTCGACTCCTACAGCGCCTCGACGCGGCACGCCCTGCGGCAGCTCGACGGCTACTGCAGCGCCGTGCTGCTCGTCGACCGGGCCAGCGGCCACGGCGCCGTGTCGGTGACGTTCGACAGCTGGGACTCGCTGGTGGCGAGCCGTGAACCGGCGGAGGCGATCCGGGCGGCGGGGACGGCCGAGATCGGCGCGGAGGTCACCGACGTCCGCGAGTCGGAGATCGTCATCACCGGGATCCGGGAGCTCATCCCCGGCTGAGCCGTCGTCCCAGCGACCTACCCGAGGGCGGCCGGGCTGTTCAGCACACCTACGTCAGGGCGGGCTGCTTCCCCGTACCCTGAAGGCAGGAGGAACGTCATGAAGTTCGCACTGCAGCCCACCGGGACCCCCGTCGATGCCGAGGCGCGGGCCGAGATCCTTGCCAACCCCGCGTTCGGCAAGGTCTTCACCGACCACATGGTCACGGCCGAGTACTCGGCGGCAGAGGGCTGGCACGACGCCAGGCTCGGCGCCTACGGCCCCATCAGCATCGACCCCGCGAGCGTCGTCCTGCACTACGGCCAGACCGTCTTCGAGGGCCTGAAGGCCTACAAGCAGCCCGACGGCGGCGTCGCGCTGTTCCGGCCCGAGCGCAACGCGGCGCGGATGGCCGCCTCCTGCCGTCGGCTGGCGCTCCCGGAGCTCCCCGAGGACGCGTTCGTCGAGTCGTGCAAGCTGCTCGTCACCACCGACAAGGACTGGGTGCCCAGTGGCGAGGGCGCCTCGCTCTACCTGCGGCCGTTCGTCTGGGCGACCGAGATCGGCCTGGGCGTGCGGCCGTCCGACACGGCGCTGTACCAGCTGATCGCGTCGCCGAGCGGCAACTACTTCAGCGGTCCGCTGCGCCCCGTCTCGCTCTGGCTCAGCCAGGAGTACACCCGCGCCGCTCCCGGCGGCACAGGCGCGGCGAAGTGCGGCGGCAACTACGCCGCGTCCCTGGTCGCCCAGCAGGAGGCCATCGCCAACGGCTGCGACCAGGTCGTGTTCCTCGACGCCGTCGAGCACCGCTGGCTCGAGGAGCTCGGCGGCATGAACATCTTCCTGGTCATGGACGACGGCCGCCTCGTCACGCCCGACGTCTCGGGCACCATCCTCGAGGGCATCACACGGGACTCCATCGTCACGATCGCGCGCGAGCTCGGCCACGAGGTCGAGGAGCGCAAGGTCGACGTCGACGAGTGGCGCAAGGGCGCGGTCGACGGCTCGGTCGTCGAGGTCTTCGCCTGCGGCACCGCCGCGGTCATCACGCCGATCGGGGCGCTGCGCTGGCCAGGTGGCGAGGCCGTCGCCGGCACCGGTGAGCCCGGTGAGGTCACCATGAAGCTGCGCAAGGCGCTCATGGACATCCAGTACGGCCGCGCCGAGGACACCCACGGATGGGTCACGCGCGTCGTCTAGTCAGGCTGGTTGCATCGTCGTAACGTCGCGGTGTAGGAGGTGCCCCATGCACGTCAGGGATGCGATGAGCACGACGGTCCTCACGATCGGCCCCACCCACACGCTCCGGCAGGCCGCCAAGGCCATGCTCGAGCGCAAGGTCGGGGCCGCCGTCGTGCTCGACCCCGACGCCGACGGGCCGGGCATCCTCACAGAGCGCGACGTCCTCGAGGCCGTCGCGCTGAGCCAGGACCCCGACACCGAGGTCTGCGCCGACCACCTCACCCCGGACGCGGTCACGGCCACGCCCGACTGGGACCTCGGCCGCGCCGCGATGGCGATGGTCAACGGAGGCTTCCGGCACCTCGTCGTGTGCGAGGGGTCCGACGTCGTCGGTGTGCTGTCGGTGCGCGACATCGTCCGCGTCGTCAACGGCCGCGGGGAGCTCGCTCCCGCCTCCTGATACCGTCCGGGGCGATGTACCAGTCGATCATCATTCCGGAGCGCGCCGCCTGACCTGAGTCAGTCGACGCGCTGCCCCTCCTGCCCACGTGGCGGAGGGGTTTCGTGTTTCTCGAAGGGGTTCCCATGCCGTTCGACCTGGAGCTCGCCCCAGGCCTTCCCGCGTTCGCGGGGGTGCCGAGCTGCTGCCAGGCGAAGCCTGCGCCTGTCCTGCACGCACGACGGGTGTCCCCCTCCCGCATCACGTGGGACAACGGCACCCCGATCGCGACCGTCAGCATCGACGTACCAGGATCTGAGCAGGACCTGCTGATCCGGCAGCTGTCCCGCCGCGTCGACGTGCGAGGAGTGAAGCGGTGACCTCCCCTGCTGGCGACGCCTTTCACGTCTACGACACGACGCTGCGCGACGGCAGCCAGCGCGAGGGGCTGTCGCTGTCCGTCCACGACAAGCTCGCGATCGCCCGCCACCTCGACGGGCTCGGTGTGGGCTTCATCGAGGGCGGCTGGCCGGGCGCGAACCCGAAGGACGCGGAGTTCTTCCGGCGGGCGCAGACCGAGCTCGACCTGACGCACGCCAAGCTCGCCGCGTTCGGCTCCACCCGCAAGCCAGGAGGCGATGTGCGCACAGACCTGGCGCACCTCCGGGACAGCGGTGCACCCGTGGCGACCCTCGTCGCGAAGTCGGACGTGCGGCACGTCGAGCGGGCGCTGCGCACGACGCGTGAGGAGAACCTCGCGATGGTCCGCGACTCGGTCGCGCACCTGCGCGGCGAGGGCATGCGGGTCTTCCTCGACGCCGAGCACTTCTTCGACGGCTGGCGGGCCGACAGCGCGTACGCCCTCGAGGTGCTGCGCGTGGCGGCCGAGGCGGGCGCCGACGTGCTGGTGCTGTGCGACACCAACGGCGGCATGCTGCCGAGCCGGCTGCAGGACATCGTCGGCTCGGTCGTCGAGGCGGGCCTGCGGGTCGGCATCCACGCCCACAACGACACGGCCTGCGCCGTCGCCAACTCGCTCGCTGCGATCGACGTCGGGGCCACCCACGTGCAGGGGACGGCCAACGGCTACGGCGAGCGGTGCGGCAACGCCGACCTCTTCTCGGTCGTCGCGGCCCTGGAGACCAAAGCCGGTCGGCAGGTGCTGCCCGAGGGCAAGCTCGCCTCGCTCAGCCATGTGGCCCACGCCGTCGCCGAGCTGGCCAACATCCCGCTCGACCCGCACACCTCCTGGGTCGGCGCGTCCGCCTTCGCGCACAAGGCAGGTCTGCACGTCAGCGCCATCAAGGCCGACCCCGACCTCTACCAGCACGCCGACCCGATGGTCGTGGGCAACGACATGCGGCTGCTGATGAGCGAGCTCGCAGGTCGCGCAACGGTCGAGCTGAAGGGCAAGGCCCTCGGGCTCGACGTCGACGCCGCCACGGCGACCCAGGTGCTGAACGCCGTCAAGGAGCTCGAGTCGGTCGGCTACTCCTTCGAGGCCGCCGACGCGTCCTTCGAGCTGCTGCTGCGCGAGGCCCTCGGGGACCGGCCGCGGTTCTTCGAGCTGGAGAGCTGGCGGGTCATCGTCGAGCACCGTGACGACAAGGTCGTCAGCGAGGCGACGGTGAAGCTGTCTGCCGAGGGCGCGCGCATCGTCGCGACGGGGGAGGGCAACGGACCCGTCAACGCGCTCGACAACGCCCTGCGCTCGGCGCTCCTCGAGCTGTTCCCGGCCCTCGCCGCCTTCGACCTCGTCGACTACAAGGTGCGCATCGTCAGCGGGGCCCACGGCACCGACGCCGTCACGCGCGTCCTCGTCGACACCACGGACGGCACGTCCGAGTGGAGCACCGTCGGGGTCCACGAGAACGTCATCGAGGCGTCCTGGCAGGCGCTGGAGCAGGCCTACACCGCGGGTCTGCTGAAGCACGGGCTGTGAACCTCGCGCACGCCGCGCTCGTCGTCGGTGCCGGCTTCCTCGGCGGGGGCGTCAACGCCCTCGCCGGTGGCGGCACCCTGCTGACGTACCCCGCCCTCCTCGCTGCCGGGCTGCCGCCGGTGCTCGCGAACACGACCAGCTCCGTGGGGCTGGTGGCGGGGTACGCCGGCGGCTCGGTCGCCTACCGGCGCGAGATGGAGGGCCAGAAGCACCGAGCGGTCCGGCTCGTCGGAGCGGGCATCGCCGGTGCGGTGGCCGGTGCCGTCCTGCTCCTCGTCCTCGACCCCGACGCGTTCAAGGTCGTCGTGCCGTACCTCGTGCTGCTCGCCTGCTTCCTGCTCGCCGCGCAGCCCTCGGTGGCCGCCTGGCTGAAGCGCCGCGGGTCCGCGGGGGAGCACCCGCTCTGGATCGCCCAGCTGCTCATCGGCACCGGTGCCGTCTACGGCACGTTCTTCGGCGCGGGTCTCGGTGTCGTGATGCTCGCCGTCCTCGGACTGCTGATCGCCGACGACCTGCAGCGGCTCAACGCGCTCAAGGGCGTGCTGTCGCTCGTCATCAACGGCGTCGGCGCCCTCATCTTCGTCGTCACCGGCAACGTCAACTGGCTCGCAGCCGGACTGCTCGCGGTCGGTGCCTACGGCGGAGCAACCCTCGGTGTGAGGCTCGCCCGACGCCTGCCGCCCCAGGGCATCCGGGCCGGTGTCGTCGTCGCCGGTGTGACCGTCGCCCTCGTGCTCCTCGTCCGCGGGTAGCCTCGCCGCGTGCGCATCTGCAGGTTCTCCGTCAACGGCGAGGTCGCCTTCGGGGTCGTGGAAGGTCCTGGTGCGGACCCCGCCGACCTGGTCGTCGCGACCCTCGAGGGTCACCCCTTCGCGCCCTTCTCCTTCACCGGCGACCGCCACCGGCTGACCGACGTCCGGCTGCTGTCGCCCGTGCTGCCGAGCAAGGTCGTCTGCATCGGCAAGAACTACGCCGACCACATCCAGGAGATGGGCGGCCCGGCGCCCGAGGACCCGGTGGTGTTCCTCAAGCCGTCGACCTCGGTGATCGGCCCCGGCGACCCCATCCAGCTGCCTCGCAACAGCGAGCGCGTGGACCACGAGGCGGAGCTCGCCATCGTCATCGGCCGGCTCTGCCGTGAGGTGCCCGCGGCGAAGGCGCTCGACGTCGTCCTCGGCTACACCTGCGCCAACGACGTGACCGCGCGCGACCACCAGAAGCACGACGGTCAGTGGACCCGCGGCAAGGGCCACGACTCGTTCTGCCCCATCGGCCCGTGGATCGAGACCGACCTCGACGCCTCCTCTCTGCAGGTGCAGTGCTTCGTCGATGGCGACGTGAAGCAGGACGGGAGCACGAAGGACCTGATCCACGACGTCCCCGCTGTCATCGAGTGGATCAGCGCCTTCATGACGCTCCTGCCGGGCGACGTCATCCTCACCGGCACCCCGGCCGGTGTCGGGCCGCTCGTCCCCGGCAATGCCGTGACGGTCTTCGTCGAGGGCATCGGGCCCCTGACCAACCCCGTGGTGAACCGGCCGTGACAGCGCCCCGCCTCCGCGTCGCTCCCTCGCCGACCGGCGACCCGCACGTCGGCACCGCCTACATGTCGCTGTTCAACCTGGCCTTCGCCCGGCAGCAGGGCGGCCAGTTCGTGCTGCGTGTCGAGGACACCGACCGCGCCCGCTTCGACCCCACCTCTGAGCAGCAGGTCTACGAGACGCTCGCCTGGCTCGGGCTGACGTGGGACGAGGGCCCCGACAAGGGCGGCCCCTTCGCGCCGTACCGGCAGAGCGAGCGCCTCGACACCTACAAGCCGTTCGTCGACCAGCTGCTCGAGCAGGGCAACGCCTACCACTGCTGGTGCACCTCCGCGCGGCTCACCGAGATGCGCGAGGACCAGCAGAAGCGCAAGGTCCCCACCGGCTACGACCGGCTGTGCCTCGGCAAGACCTACGAGGAGCGCGCCGCCCTCGGCGGTGCGCAGGAGACCCCTGTCGTGCGGATGCTCGTCCCCGACGACGTGCCCCTGGCGTTCCAGGACGTCATCCGCGGCGAGGTCCACGCGCCGCGGCCCGACGACCAGGTCATCCTCAAGGGCGACGGCTTCCCGACCTACCACCTCGCCGTCGTCGTCGACGACCACCTGATGGGCATCACCCACGTCGTCCGCGGTGAGGAGTGGATCTCCAGCACCCCGAAGCACGTGCTGCTCTACCAGTGGCTCGGCTGGGACGCGCCCGCCTGGGCCCACATGCCGCTGCTCCGCAACACCGACAAGTCCAAGATCTCCAAGCGCAAGAACCCGGCCGCCCGGCTGACCTGGTTCGTCGAGCAGGGGTACCTGCCCGAGGCGCTGCTCAACTTCCTCGGCCTGCTCGGCTACTCGCTCCCCTCGCAGGAGGAGGTCTTCGGCTTCGAGGAGCTCTCCGCCACCTTCGACTGGTCGCGCATCAACACCGTCGGCCCGGTCTTCGACCTCGAGAAGCTCAACTGGCTGAACGGGCACTACCTCCGGGAGCTCTCCGAGGAGGACCTGCGCGCGCGCCTCGTCCCCTTCCTCGCCGATGCCGGCCTGTACGAAGGCACCGACGAGCAGCTCGCGCTCCTCATCGGCGCCGTGCCGCTCGTCCAGACCCGCATGGCGGTGCTGTCGGAGGTCGTGGACCTGCTCCGCTTCCTGTTCGTTCGCGACGCCGACTTCGCGATCGACCCGGCCGCCGCCGAGAAGAACCTCGCCGGCGCCGCCCCCGTCCTCGCCGCTGCCGCCGACGCCCTCGAGCCCCTCGAGTCGTGGACCACCGAGTCGATCCAGACCGCCATGGACGCCGCCCTCATCGAGGGCCTCGGCCTCAAGCGCGGCAAGGCCTACGCCCCCATCCGCACCGCCGTCACCGGCTCCGGCATCGCCCCGCCCCTGCCCGAGTCCATGGCGCTGCTCGGCAAGGAGCGCGTCATCGCCCGTCTCCGACAGGCCGAGGCGTCCATCCGCTAGACTTTCCGACCGTTGCACGGCCATGGGGTATGGGGTAATTGGCAGCCCGACGGTTTCTGGTTCCGTTAGTCTTG
>CBIHPE010000185.1:0-8225 GCA_966212015.1 uncultured Frankiales bacterium
GCTGCTCTGTCGCCGCTGCTTCGAGAGGACGTTGCTGATGTCTGAGCTGGACGACGCGGTCCGCGACCGGATCGATGCCTACCGGCCCGCCCTGGTGCCTCCCTTCGGTCAGCTGCAGCACCGGCGACGTGCACGACGTCGCCTGCAGTGGTCGGCGTCGATCGCCGGCGTCGCTGCCGTCGCCGCCGCCGTCACGGTGGTCCTCGTCCTACCCGGGGGCACCAAGCACGGCAGGTCTGTGGTGTCGACACAGCCGACGACGCTGGCAGCCCAGTTCGACGGATACGTCGCGTCAACCGAGTCGACCTGGCCGACGACGCGGGACGGTGGGGTCGCTGAGACGAAGCTCGTCCGAGGGCCCGCCCACTGCGACTCCGAGCGCACCCTGTGGCTGCTGCCGCCCCCTCCCGGTCCGCTTCAGGACGGCAGCCGTCCGGCCGTCGGCTACCTGCGCGATCCGGGCCACACCGCGGACAACTTCGCCAAGGCCGCCAAGCCCTTCCTCAGTCCCGCCGCTCTCCCGGCTGATGCGACGTTCACCGGTCTGAGCGTCGGCGTCGCCGAGTTGTGGTCCTCGCCGGCGGAAGCCGCCGAGGACATCTACCTCGTGAACAGCGAGGACCGCACCGACGTCGAGCGCTGGCCGGCGCTCGGTCGTCTCTGCGCCTGAGGCCGGTCGCCATCGGGCACGCCTGGCTCGATGCAGAAGCAGCGGAGTGGGTGCCTGCTGGTCTCGGCTGAGCGTGGGCTGGGTCGGGCAGCGGCCATCGTGCTGCTTTGGCGTCAGGGCCGCCAGCCCGCGCAACGCGACAGGGCCCCCACCCGGAGGTGGGGGCCCTGTGAGCAGGTGCTGCTAGCCGAGCTTGAGCGGCACGAACTCCGCGCCCTCGCAGCTGTAGCCCTTGTCGGCCGGCTCGAGGCGGACGTACTTGCCCGACTTGATCTGGGCGACGTCCCAGCAGGTGGCTGGGGTGCGGGCGGTGGGGGAGGCCTCGGCGAACATGCCCTTGGCGTCGTACTTCGTGATCGTGCCGAGCGCGAAGGTGACGTCGTCGGGGGTCTTCTGGCCGCCGGCCTTGGTCCAGGCCTCGTACCAGAGCTCCATGGAGGCCCAGGCGGTGGCGCCGAAGATGTCCGGGACCGCGTCCGGGTGGGCCTTCTTCAGCCAGGTGAGGTACTCGTCGACGCCGGGGGAGGACGCGCGGTCCTCACCGAGGAACAGCGCCTGCTGCAGGGGGATGTAGACGCCCTCGGCAGCGGCGGGATCGGCGATCTTGAAGAAGTTGCCGTCGTACGCCGTGGCAGCGGTGATGACCTTGGGGTGCCAGTTCTGCTGCTTGGCGTTGTTGAGGATGCGGTTGACGGTGTCGACGGGCAGGCCGTCGAGCGGCAGCCACTCCACGCCCTTGGCCTTCATCGAGATGATGTCCGAGGTGAAGTCGGTCTGCTTCGTGACATCGGTCGTGCGGCTGTAGAGGACCTTGCCGCCGAGGGCCTTCAGACCGCCGATCTCCTGGATGTAGGAGAACTCGGTGACCTTGTTGGCGATGTAGCCGATCTTCTGGATGGCCCCCGGGTTCTGGGCGGAGATGTACTTGTAGCCACCGACCGACTGGCCCAGCGGGCGCGGGGACGGCGAGAACGTGTTGGGGATGCCGGACAGGACCGGGTTGAGGATCTGGAAGACCGCGGGGATCTTCGGGTTGGCGTTGAGGACCTTGTCGATGCAGGAGTCGAGGCCCGAGATGCTGCCGACCATCGCCTGCACCTGCGGCATGACCTTGCCCCAGGCCTGGGACGCGCCGTTGCAGGTCGTCTGGCTGTCGCCCGTGACGAGCTCGACCGGGTGGCCGTTGAGGCCGCCGTTGCTGTTGATCTTCTCGACGTAGGCCTCCGTGGCCTCGCGGGCGCCCTTGAACAGGCCGGGGATCGGGCCGGTCAGGTCGACGACGTTGCCCAGCTTGACCGGGGTGCCGGTGAGGCCGTGGTTGCCGCCCGTCGTCCCGCCGGTCTTGCCGCCGCTCGAGCCGCTGCAGGCCGTCACGGCCATCGCAACCGCGGTGACCCCGAGGACGAGCCGTGCGGTTCTGCTCCGTTGCATCACCATGCGCTCCTTGCTCTGATGCCTCGCCATGCGTGGCTTCTCCAAACGGTTGACTCAGACGGGTGGTGCTGGGTTCGCGTGCAGGTAGGTCTCGAGGACGCGGTCGCGCACCTCGTCGGGCGATCCGGTGACCCGGATCCGGCCCTGGGACATCACGGCGACCGTGTCGGCCACCTCCAGGGCAGTTCTGGCGAACTGCTCGACGAGCAGCACGGGGGTGCCGTCGTCCGCGATCTGGCGGACGAGGCCGAACAGCTCGGCGGTCACGACGGGCGCGAGGCCCATCGAGATCTCGTCGAGCAGGAGGACGTCGGGGTTGGCGGTCAGCGCACGCGACATCGCGAGCATCTGCTGCTCACCGCCGGAGAGCTTCCCGGCGAGCTGCTTGCGCCGCTCCTTCAGCCGCGGGAAGCGGGCGAACGCCTGCTCCTCGACGTCCCTGCGCTTCACACCGGGGCGGTAGGTCCACATCCGCAGGTTGTCGATGACCGAGAGGTTCGGGAACACCGCGCGGCCCTCGGGGACGGAGCACAGGCCCGTGCGGGCGAGGCGCTCGGGGGAGCGGCCGGTGACGTCCGTACCCCGTAGGTAGACCGTGCCGGAGGTCGGCTCAGTACGGCCCGACGCGACCCGCAGCAGCGTCGACTTGCCGGCGCCGTTCGGCCCGAGCAGCGCGAGGATGCCCCGGTCGGGGACGACGAGGTCGACGTCGTGCAGGACGGCGACCTTGCCGTAGCCGGCGTTGACGCCGCGCAGCTCGAGGCTGGCCGTGAGGACCGTCATGCCGTCACCAGCTCGGCGCCGAGGTAGGCCTCCTGCACCCGGGTGTCCGCCTGGATCATCGCGGGCGTCCCCTCGGAGAGCAGCTGACCGAAGTCGAGGACGTAGACGTGCTCGCAGACCCGCATCACGAGCTCCACGTCGTGCTCCACGAGCAGCACCGACATCCCTTGTGCTGCAAGGGAGAGCAGCAGGTCACCGAGGGCCTGCGTCTCCTGCTCCGACAGGCCCGAGCCGGGCTCGTCGAGCAGCAGGACGGACGGGTTGGTGGCGAGCGCACGAGCCAGCTCGAGCAGTCGCGCCGACCCGGTCGGGAGCGAGCCTGCCTGGGTGTCTGCCAGGGCGCTGAGCCCGACCCGTGCGAGCAGGCCGTCAGCCGTCGCACCGGCCTTGCGGAGCGGTCCGGTCAGCTCGGCGGCGAGCAGCACGTTGTCCCGGACCGTCAGCGAGCCGAAGACCTCGAGCCGCTGGAACGTGCGGGCCAGGCCGTGCTTCGCGCGACGCTGGGCCGGCATGCGCGTGATGTCCTTGTCGCCGAGCAGCACCTTGCCGCTGTCCGGCTTCTGCAGCCCGGTGATGACGTTGAACAGCGTCGTCTTGCCGGCGCCGTTCGGGCCGATGAGGCCGGTGACGCGACCGGGCGGGCACTCGAGCGACATGTCCTTGACGGCCTGCACGCCGCCGAAGCGGACGGCGGCGTTCTCAACCCTGAGCACTGGTCAGCACCTCCTCGGTCTGGCGCAGGTCGATGTCGCTGTGCTGGCGCGGCAGGGGGACCGCGGCCTTGCGGCGGGGGACCTGCTGCAGGACCGCGCCGACGATGCCGTTCTGGTTCTTGCCGAGCCCGACCGCGCCGAGGCCGACGAGCAGCGGCAGCACGCTGTCGCCGATCCGGCCGAGGTGACCGTTGAGCATCGGCACGACCTCGATGAGCAGCGCGGCGATCAGGACGCCGGAGACGGTGCGGACGCCCCACACGACGGCCATCAGCAGCAGCGTCAGGCTGAGCAGGATCGGGAAGTCGGTGTAGCCGACGACGCCCTCCTGCCCGCCCATCAGCGCGCCACCGAGACCAGCGAGCCCGGCCGAGCCGGCAAAGATGCCGAGCTTCGTGGCGCGGATGCTCATGCCGATCGTGGCGCAACCGGCGGGGGAGTCGCCGAGGGCGACGAGCCGGCGGCCGTAGGTCGAGCGGCGCAGCGCCAGCACCCCGACCGCGCAGAGCGCGAAGGCAGCGGCGGTGAAGAAGAGGTACGCACGCGGGTTGTCGATCCCGAACGGGCGCGGGACCTTCTGGCCCAGGTAGTCGCCCATGACGGACGGGTTCTGGAAGAAGTTGTCCTCCATCGCGTAGCCGAAGGCGAGCGTCGCGAGGGAGAGGTAGAGGCCGCGCAGCCGCATCGTCGGCAGCGCGATGAGCAGGCCGACCGCAGCGGGCGCGAGGATCGCGACGGCCATGCCGAGCGGCCCGCCGCCGACCTTGGCCATCGCCACGCACCCGATGCCGGCGAACGTCAGCTGGCACAGCGACACCATCGAGCCGTAGCCGACCATCGGCACCAGGCTCAGCAGGATGATCGCGATCGCGGTGCCGTGGGTGAAGGAGTCGACCCGGTCCGCGGGCAGGACGGCGACCACGGCGGCAGCGACGACGAGGAAGCCCGCGCCCGCGACGTACGACTGCTTTGCCCCTGGCACGCGAGGGGCGACGAGCGGGGCGAGCTGACCGACCCGCAGGCGGGTCGGCGGAGCGATCAGCAGCGCGACGAACAGGAAGATCATCGGGATGCTGGTCTGGATCTGGTTGAGCCAGCCGATCGAGACGTACTGGATCGAGAGCGACTGGAGCACGCCGAGCAGCAGGCCGCCGGCGATGGTGAGGGGCAGGTTCGACAGGCGGCCCATGACCGCGGCGGCGTAGCCGTTGATGACGAGCAGCGTCAGCGTGATGGCGTTCAGCTCGACCTGGCTGACCAGCAGCACGCCGGCGAGACCGGCGAGCGAGGCGCCGAGGGCCCACCCGAGCAGCCCGACGGTGCTGGGGGAGGCGCCGGTGAGCGCAGCGAGCTCGCGGTCGTCGACGACGGCGCGCATCGCGACGCCGGTGCGCGACCAGCGCAGGAAGGCCCAGATGGCGAGGGGTACGGCGACGGCGGCCGCGATGACGATCAGCTGGTGATAGCTGATGACGACGCCGCCGACGGTGACGGACTTGCCGAAGAAGAACGGCGAGACCCGGCGGGCGGTGTGCGCGTCCCAGATGGTCTGGGCGGTCGCGATGAGCAGCAGCAGGAGGCCGACGGTGACGGTCAGGGTCACCTCGAGCGAGGCGTTGCCGAGCCGGCGCACCAGCAGCCGTTCGACGAGCACGCCCATCAGCGGCGACAGCACCAGGACCGTCAGCAGGAAGGCCGGGAGCACCGGGAGGCCCCAGGCGATCAGCTGCCAGTCGAGGTAGGCCGCCATCATGCCGATGGCCCCGTGGGCGAAGTTGAAGATGCCTGAGGTGGTGTAGGTCAGGACAAGTCCGGACGCTGTCAGGGCATAGATGCACCCAGTCACGAGACCGGCAACGGTCAGGGCCAGCAGCGTGTCCACGCGTCCCCATCCTTGAGGAGCAGACGCGCCGTTGCGCCTGTCTCAGGACTGAGCGTGTGACGGGGACCACACGAACGTCAACGAAACAGCGCTGAACCACCCGAAGTGACTACTCCCGGGCCGAAAACGCACGTTCGATCCACCCGAGTCGGTGGTTGCGGCCGTCAGGCAAACGCCCTACACACCCTCATGGGCAGCCTTGGTGGCGCAGAAGATCGCCGTGCCCGGGAGCAGGGCTCCGCGCAGCGGCGACCACTGTCCCCACTCCTCGGTCCGGCCCTCGGGCCACTCCGGCTCGACGAGGTCGTCCAGCACGAACCCGGCTCGCCGGAGGTCGCGAATGCGGTCGCCGAGGGTGCGGTGGTGCTCGACGTACACCGCCTGGCCGGCGCTGTTCTCCTCGACGTACGGCGTCCGGTCGAAGTAGCTCTGCTTCACCGTCAGGCCGCCCGGGCCCGGGTCGTCCGGGAAGACCCACCGGACGGGGTGGGTGGCCGAGAACACGAGCCGGCCGCCGGGCCGCAGCACCCGCGCGATCTCCCGCATGGTCCCCGCCGAGTCGGAGACGAACGGGATCGCGCCGAACGCGCTCACCACCAGGTCGAACGAGCAGGAGAGGAACGGCAGCGCCTGCGCGTCCGCTTGGAGGACGGTGACGGAGAGGCCGGTACGGGTGTCGAGCTCGCGTGCCTTCTCCAGCTGGCCGTAGGACACGTCGAAGGCCGTGACGTGCGCCCCCTGCGAGACCAGCCAGCGGCCGGCCTGGGCGGCACCGCAGCCCACCTCCAGGACGTGAAGGCCGCTCACGTCCCCGAGCAGCCGCGCATCCGCTTCCCGAAGGCCCTCCGGGCACCACAGGAAGTCGGCGTCGCCGAGGGTCGCGCCGTGCTCGGCGTAGTAGTCGTCGGCGTTCAGGTCCCACCAGAGCCGGTTGGCCCGAGCGCTCTCCTGAGCGTCCGCCGGGCGGTGGGCAACCCGGTCAGCGCTGTTTGAGGTCTGAGCGTCCACCCGGGTAGTCTTACGCCTGCGCTGCGGGTGGGTTCGCCCGCGTCTTGTTGGTTCATCCAGTCCGGTCCCGACGATTCCTGTCCGCTGCGTCCTCTCATGACTCCACCCAACGGGGGTGGGGCACGACATCTGTCCGCAGCCGGAGACCAATCCTTTGACCAGCACCCTCGAGACGCCGACCACTCCCCAGGTCGCGATCAACGACATCGGCAGCGAGGAGGACTTCCTCGCTGCCATCGACTCCACGATCAAGTACTTCAACGATGGCGACATCGTCGAGGGCACGATCGTGAAGGTCGACCGTGACGAGGTCCTCCTCGACATCGGCTACAAGACCGAGGGCGTCATCCCCTCGCGCGAGCTCTCCATCAAGCACGACGTGGATCCCAACGAGGTCGTCGCCGTCGGCGACACCGTCGAGGCCCTCGTCCTCCAGAAGGAGGACAAGGAAGGCCGGCTGATCCTGTCCAAGAAGCGCGCGCAGTACGAGCGCGCCTGGGGCGACGTCGAGGCCAAGAAGGAGGCCGACGAGGTCATCACCGGCACCGTCATCGAGGTCGTCAAGGGTGGTCTCATCCTCGACATCGGCCTCCGCGGCTTCCTCCCCGCCTCGCTCGTGGAGATGCGCCGCGTCCGCGACCTGCAGCCCTACGTCGGCAAGCAGCTCGAGGCGAAGATCATCGAGCTCGACAAGAACCGCAACAACGTCGTCCTCTCCCGCCGCCAGTGGCTCGAGGAGACCCAGAGCGAGGTCCGCAGCAGCTTCCTCAACCAGCTGCAGAAGGGCCAGGTCCGCTCCGGCGTGGTCTCGAGCATCGTCAACTTCGGTGCGTTCGTGGACCTCGGCGGCGTCGACGGTCTCGTGCACGTCTCCGAGCTGTCCTGGAAGCACATCGACCACCCGTCCGAGGTCGTCGAGGTCGGCCAGGAGGTCACCGTCGAGGTCCTCGACGTCGACCTCGACCGCGAGCGCGTCTCCCTGTCGCTGAAGGCGACGCAGGAGGACCCGTGGCAGCAGTTCGCCCGCACGCACCAGATCAACCAGGTCGTGCCCGGCAAGGTCACCAAGCTCGTCCCGTTCGGTGCGTTCGTGCGCGTCGACGAGGGCATCGAGGGCCTGGTCCACATCTCCGAGCTGGCCGAGCGCCACGTCGAGATCCCGGAGCAGGTCGTCAACGTCGGTGACGAGCTCCTCGTCAAGGTCATCGACATCGACCTCGAGCGCCGCCGCATCTCGCTGAGCCTCAAGCAGGCCAACGAGAACGGCGTCATCGCCGTCGAGCACTTCGACCCGGCCCAGTACGGCATGGCCGCGTCCTACGACGCCGAGGGCAACTACATCTACCCCGAGGGCTTCGACCCCGAGACCAACGAGTGGCTCCCGGGCCACGACGAGGCTCGCGAGGCCTGGGAGAAGCAGTACGCCGAGGCGCGCGAGCGCTTCGAGCAGCACCAGGAGCAGATCAAGCGCATGCAGGCAGAGGACGCGGCTGCGGCCGTGCCGACGTCGTATTCCTCGGAGTCCGGCGAGGAGGGCGTGGAGGGTGACCCCGCCGAGGGCGGCGCTCCCGCGCCCGGCCCGTCCGGCGCTCTTGCCTCCGACGAGGCGCTCCAGGCCCTCCGCGAGAAGCTCTCCGGCGGCCAGTAGCACTAGCACGCGCCAGCGGCCCCGCACCCCGAGAGGGTGCGGGGCCGTTTCGCGTCCGGGGCCTCGATGTGAGGTCGACGCTGCTGA
>CBIHPE010000186.1:0-8184 GCA_966212015.1 uncultured Frankiales bacterium
CGTCCTGGCCGTCACCCACGACCGGTACTTCCTCGACAACGTCGCCGAGTGGATCCTCGAGCTCGACCGCGGCCGGGCCTACCCCTACGAGGGCAACTACTCGACGTACCTCGAGAAGAAGCAGCAGCGCCTCGAGGTGCAGGGCAAGAAGGACGCCAAGCTCGCCAAGCGGCTGAAGGACGAGCTCGAGTGGGTCCGGCAGAACGCCAAGGGCCGCCAGACCAAGTCGAAGTCGCGTCTCGCGCGCTACGAGGAGATGGCGGCGGAGGCCGAGAAGACCCGCAAGCTCGACTTCGAGGAGATCCAGATCCCGGCGGGCCCGCGCCTGGGGGCCAACGTCATCGAGGCGATCAACCTCACCAAGGGCTTCGGCGACCGCGTCCTCATCGACAGCCTGAGCTTCAACCTGCCGCGCGGTGGCATCGTCGGCATCATCGGCCCGAACGGCGTGGGCAAGTCGACGCTCTTCAAGACGATCGTCGGCTTCGAGAAGCCCGACAGCGGCGACGTGAAGATCGGCGACACGGTGAAGATCTCCTACGTCGACCAGAACCGGTCCAACCTCGACCCCGAGAAGTCGGTCTGGGAGACCGTCTCGGACGGCCTCGACTACATCAACGTCGGCCAGACCGAGATGCCGTCGCGCGCCTACATCGGCGCGTTCGGGTTCAAGGGCCCGGACCAGCAGAAGAAGGCCGGTGTGCTCTCCGGCGGTGAGCGCAACCGCCTCAACCTGGCGCTCACGCTGAAGGAGGGCGGCAACGTCATCCTCCTCGACGAGCCGACCAACGACCTCGACACCGAGACCCTCGGCAGCCTCGAGAACGCGCTGCTGGAGTTCCCCGGCTGCGCCGTCGTGATCTCCCACGACCGGTGGTTCCTCGACCGCGTCGCGACCCACATCCTCGCGTGGGAGGGCGACGACGAGAACCCGGCCAAGTGGTACTGGTTCGAGGGCAACTTCGAGTCGTACGAGAAGAACAAGCTCGAGCGGCTCGGCCAGGAGGCCGCACGCCCGCACCGCGTCACGTACCGGAAGCTCACGCGGGACGACTAGCGGGGGGCGTAGTCCCAACGGGCCATGGTGATCATCGGGACGTAGTCGGACAGTCGGTGGTAGGCCGACCTTCCCGGGGTGGGCGGTCCAAGGAAGGACAACCACCGTGCTGGTCCTCACTCGGCGCAAGAACCAGAGCATCGTCATCGGCGACGACATCGTGGTCACGGTCCTGGAGGTCAAGGGCGACCAGATCCGGCTCGGGATCACCGCTCCGCGCGAGGTGCAGGTCTACCGCGAGGAGCTGCTCACCGAGGGCAAGCACCCATGAGGGCGCTGACGGACGCCCAGCGCGTCCTCGTCGAGGAGCACCTGTCGCTCGTGCCGCAGGTGCTCGGTCGCGTCGCGGCCCACTACCCCCGGCACGCCGACCGCGAGGAGCTGGCCCAGGCGGCCCGGCTCGGGCTGGTCGAGGCGGCGGCGCGGTTCGAGCCCGGCCGGGGCGTGCCCTTCAGCTCCTGGGCCGTGCTCCGGGTGCGCGGCGCCATCCTGGACGCCGTCCGGGCCCTCGACTTCGCGCCTCGCACGGTCCGGGCGGCGGAGCGCGACGTCCTCGCCGCCCGCGAGCAGCTGCTCGGGCGGCTGGGTCGGCTGCCCACCGAGGCCGAGGTCGCCGACCTGCTGGGGACGACCCCGCAGCGGCTGAACCGGCTCGAGGGCCGGCTGCACAGATCGGTCGTGCTCTCGCTCGACGCGCCCTACGGCGCCGACGACGGCCAGCCGGTCACGCTCGGCGCCGTGCTCGTCGACGAGGGCCCCCAGCCGCTCGAGGCCCTCGAGGAGCGGGAGCGCGGCCGCTACGTCTGGGACGCGCTGTCCTGCCTGAGCCCCCGGCTGCGTGACGTGCTCGTCGCGAGCTACGTCGACGGCGAGGCCTACAGCGAGATCGCCCAACGGCTCGGCGTGACGGAGTCGAGGGTGTCCCAGATGCGCACCGAGGCGGTCGAGCGCGTCCGGTCCGCGGTCCTCGCCCAGTACGACGAGCGGCACCCCACCCCGATCGGCTCCCGAGAGCGGCGGCAGGCGCGCTACACCGCCGAGGTGGGTCAGCGGTCGACGTACTCCTCCCGCCTCTCCGGGCTGATCCCCTTGCAGCGCGTCGGGTGAGAAGCCCCTTAGTCTGAGCCGGTGACCGAGGAGACGACTGTCGTCGCTGCCCAGAAGCCGACGTCGACGAAGAAGCCGCGGTCGTTCCTCGCGGAGCTGCCCTTCCTCGTCGTGATCGCCTTCGTGCTGGCGCTGCTGATCAAGACCTTCCTCGTGCAGGCGTTCTACATCCCGAGCGAGTCGATGCAGAACACCCTGCAGGTCGGTGACCGGGTGCTGGTCAGCAAGCTGCCGTACCACTGGCGGGGCCCGCACCGCGGCGAGATCGTCGTGTTCAACGGCCTCGGCAGCTTCAACGACGGCGTCTCGTTCCAGGAGCCGACCAACCCGATCTCGAAGGCGCTGCGCAAGCTGTCGACGACGATCGGGCTCGGCGCACCCAACGAGCGCGACTACATCAAGCGCGTCATCGGGGTGCCCGGGGACCGCGTCATGTGCTGCGACGCGGACGGCAACGTGGTCATCACGACCAAGGACGGCAAGACGTTCTCGCTGCACGAGCCCTACCTGTTCCAGAACGACCACAAGCGGTTCTGCGAGGCGAGCGAGACCAACCAGAGCGCGGACTGCCCCGTCGGCGCGATCGGCATCCTCGTGCCGAAGGGCCGGCTGTGGGTCATGGGCGACCACCGCGGCAACTCCTCGGACTCCCGCTACCACATCACCGATGACGCCAACCACGGCACCGTCCCGGAGAACAAGGTCGTCGGGAAGGCGTTCACGGTCATCTACCCGCTGGACCGCTTCGGGTGGCTCGGGGTGCCGGGGACGTTCGACAAGCTGGCGGCCCCGCACCTGCCGCTGCTGGGCGGCGTCCTCGGGGCGCTGCCGATCGCCGCGATCAGAAGGCGGCGCCTCCGGGCGCGTTGACCAGCGAGTAGGCCGCCCGCTCCAGGTGGTCCCAGATGGCTGCCCGGGCGTCTGCGGGCAGCTCGACCGACGCGACGGCGTCGTGCATGTGCCCGAGCCACGCGTCCCGCTCCCGCTCGCCGATGACCCACTCGGCGTGCCGCATCCGCAGCCGCGGGTGGCCGCGCTGCTCCGAGTACGTCCCCGGCCCGCCCCAGTACTGGATGAGGAACCCGGAGAGCCGCTCGCGGGCCCCGCTCAGGTCCTCCTCGGGGTAGAGCGGCCGCAGGATCGGGTCCATCGCGACGCCCGCGTAGAACCGGTCGACGATCGCGCGGAAGACGCCCGCGCCGCCCACCTCGTCGTACAGGCTCTCCATGCCCCCCACGCTAGGCGACCCTCCCCCCGCGAAGGTTTACGGGCACTCGAAAATCGGGCCGAGAGACGAGTGCCGGTAGACATTCGCGCCACGGTCAGGCCTCGACGTTCCACACCAGGCGCTGGGGGACGCCGATGCTGATCTCGTGCTCGTCGAACAGCTCGATGAGCCGCTCGCGCAGGGCGCGCTCAACGGGGCCCTCCTGCGTGGCGACCGTCTTCATGGTCACCCGCAGCACGAGCCCTTCCGCGCCCACGGCCTCGAGCCCCCACACCTCGGGCTCCTCGAGCACCATGGCGCTGAAGCGCTCGTCCGCGCGCACCTCCTCGGCGGCCTGCAGGGCCAGGGCCCGGGCGGTGCCCACGTCGGTCCCGAGTGCGAGCGGGACGTCGAGGAGCGCGCGGGACCAGCCCTGCGACTTGTTGCCGACCCGGTTGATCTCGCCGTTGCGGACGTACCAGACCGTGCCCTCGACGTCGCGCAGCCGCGTGGTGCGCAGCGTGACGGCCTCGACGATCCCGGTGGCCTCGCCCGCGTCGACGACGTCGCCCACGCCGTACTGGTCCTCCAGCAGCATGAACATGCCGGACAGGAAGTCCTTCACGAGGTTCTGGGCGCCGAAGCCGACAGCGACGCCGACGATGCCGGCGCTGGCGACGATCGGCGTGAGGTCCAGCCCGATCTCGCCGAGGACCATCGCCAGGGCGATGACGCCGACGGTGGCGGACGCGATCGAGCGCAGGACCGAGCCGAGGGTCTCGGTGCGCTGCCGGCGGCGCTCACTGGTGAGCACGGTCGACTCGAGCGCCCTGGCCCTGTCGCGCAGCCCGTGCAGGGCGCCGGGCAGCTTGCCGTCGACGGCGCTGCGCACCAGGCGGTTGATGGCGCGGTGGAGCAGCGCGCGCACGACGAGGGCCACCAGCAGGATGACGAGCACGCGGAGGCCGCCGGCGACCAGGTCGGACCCGTGGTCGTCGAACCAGGTCTGGATCTCGTTCGGCTGCAGCTTCACGCTCACGCACCCTAGGAGACAGGACGCGGATCGTCGGGCAGGATGCGACCGAGGAGGACGTCCGTGGCCGCTCCGCACCAGCCCACCGGGCTCCCCAGCCTGCCTGCGCCACGCGCGCCGCTGAGCGTGCAGGCCCTCGTCCTCAACGCCAGCTACGAGCCGCTCTGCGTCGTGTCCGGCCGGCGCGCCGTGGTGCTCCTCCTCACGGACAAGGCTGTCCCGGTGGCCGACGGCGACGGGGTCCTGCACAGCGAGCGGGCCGAGGTCGTGGTGCCGGCCGTCGTGCGGCTGACCCGGTTCGTGAAGGTCCCCTACCGCGCGACCGTCCCGCTGACCCGCCGCGCCGTCTTCGCCCGCGACGGCGGGCGGTGCGTCTACTGCGGGGCCGCTGCGACGTCCCTGGACCACGTGATCCCCAAGAGCCGGGGCGGCCCGCACACCTGGGACAACGTGGTCAGCGCCTGCGGCAAGTGCAACCACCTCAAGGCCGACCGGGGGATCGCCGAGCTCGGGTGGCGGCTGCGGCGACCACCAGTCGCGCCGACGGGCGCGGCCTGGCGGATCGTGGGGGCGAAGCGGATGGACCCGCGCTGGCGCCCGTACCTCGACGCCGGTGACGACAACCTGGACGAAGCGCTCTGGGGAACCCCAGCATGAGTGGCAGGGAAACCCCGGCATGAGCGGGGCGCCGGCCCGCGACGACGGGACGCTGCTGACGCGGCTCCGTCCGGCCCGGCCCGAGGACGCTCCGCTGCTCGCGCAGTGGCGGTCCGACCCCTGCTCGGAGTTCGAGGACTGGAGCGGACCCCAGGCGCCGGGCATCGCCGACTCGCTGCGGGTGCTGCCGCCCGCCGGCGGCGGTGACCTCGTGGTGACGGACGGCGAGGACCGCCCGATCGGCACGGTCAGCTGGCACCCGGTGCTCTACGGCCCGAACCTCGGGTCGCAGGCCCTCGACATCGGCATCTCGCTGCGACCGTTCGCGCGGGGCTCCGGGCACGGGGCGCGTGCCCAGCGGATGCTCGCCCGCTACCTGTTCACGACCACGCCGGTCTTCCGCGTCCAGGCCTCGACCGACGTGCGCAACATCGCGGAGCAGCGCGCCCTCGAGCGCGCCGGCTTCTCCCGCGAGGGGGTCCTGCGCGGCGCGCAGTGGCGCCAGGGCGCCTGGAACGACCTCGTCTCCTACGCCTGCTTGAGGGAGGACGTGTAGGGCAGGCTGTCCCGGTGACCCTGCACGAGCTCGCCGCCCAGTGCGGTGTCGCCACGTCCTACACCGCCTGGAACGGCGAGCACCGCACCGTCAGCGACGCCACGCTCGAGGCGGTCCTCGCGGCGGTGCAGCCCGCTGACGAGGACGGGCCGCCGCCCGTCGTGGTGGTGCGCCAGGGCTCGCCGGTCCCCCTCGAGGGGACGGCGCTCTGCGAGGACGGCGTACGCCGAGAGCTCGGCCCTGACCTGCCGCTCGGCTACCACGCGGTGGGCGAGACCACCCTGATCGTGGTGCCGCAGCAGGCGCCGGTGCCGGACGGCCGGCACTGGGGCTGGCAGGTGCAGCTCTACGCGGTCCGGTCCGAGGGCTCGTGGGGGATGGGCGACTTCGCCGACCTCCGGACGCTCTGCGCCGCCACGTCCGAGGCCGGCGGGAGCGCGGTCCTCATCAACCCCGTGCACGCGGAGACCCCCGTCGTGCCCCTCGTGCCGTCGCCGTACTCGCCCTCCTCCCGGCTGTTCCGCTCCCCGCTCTACCTCCGGCTCGCGGACGTTCCCGAGTACGGCCTGGCGACCGCCGAGGTGCGGGCGCAGGTCGACGCGCTGCGGCCTGGCACGCCGGACCTGATCGACCGGGACGCCGTGTGGACCGCCAAGCTCGCGGCCCTGGAGCTGCTCTGGCCGGGCCACCGGGTCGGGGCGCTCGCGTCCTTCATGACCCCAGAGCTGCGCGAGCTCGGGGAGTTCTGCGCCCTGGCGGAGGTGCACGGGCCGGACTGGCGGCTGTGGCCTGCGGAGCTCGCGCCGCCGCCGGACCGGGTGTCGTTCTGGTGCTGGCTGCAGCTGCTCGTCGACGAGCAGCTCGCGGCGGCGGGGGAGGACCTGTCGATCGGGGTCGTGCACGACCTGGCCGTCGGCGTCGACGGTGCCGGTGCCGACGCCTGGCTGCTGCGCGACGTCCTGGCCGAGGGCTTCACCATCGGTGCTCCGCCCGACGCGCTGGCACCGCTCGGGCAGGACTGGGGCCTGCCCCCGTGGCGGCCGGACCGGCTGCGGGCGACGGCGTACCAGCCGTTCCGGAGGATGGTCCAGGCCGTCCTGCGGCACGCCGGGGCGATCCGGATCGACCACGTGATGGGGCTCTCGCGGCTGTGGTGGGTGCCGGCCGGGCTCGGCCCGCAGGAGGGGACGTACGTCTCCTACGACCGCGACGCGATGCTCGGCGTGCTGGCTCTCGAGGCGCACCGCGCGGGCGCCGTGGTCGTCGGGGAGGACCTCGGGACCGTGGAGCCGTCGATGCGGGCGGCCCTCGACGAGACGGGGGTGCTCGGCTCGGACGTCGTCTGGTTCCAGTCCGAGGGCGGGTCGTTCACGTCGCCCCGGACCTGGCGTCGCGACGCGCTCGCCACCGTGACCACGCACGACCTGCCGACGTCGGCGGGCTGGCTCACCGGAGCCGGCGTCGAGCTGCGCGCCTCGCTCGGCCAGCTGACCCGGCCGGGCGAGGAGGAGCGGGCGGAAGCGGCCGCGGAGCGGGAGAAGATGCTCGCGATGCTCGCTCACGAGGGGCTGCTCGACGACGACCTCATGCTGTCGGTCCACCGGACGCTGGTCGCGTCGCCGGCGCGGCTGGTCCTGGCCTCGCTCGCGGACGCCATCGGCGACCTCCGGCAGCCGAACCTGCCCGGGACCGTGGACGAGTACCCGAACTGGCGGCTGCCCCTCATGTCCGGTTCGGGTGAGCTGCTGTCGCTCGAGCAGGTGCTCGCCTCGGACGGAGTGCGACGGCTCACGGACCTGCTGCGCCAGGTCCGGTGAGCCCGTTCGGTACGGTTGCAACCGCCTGACCCACCGAGAAGACGAGGGAGACCGTGAGCCGCCGAGCCGTGACTCTGGTTGCCGCCCTGGGCACCGTCCTGCTGACCGCCGCTCCGGCGCTCGCGGACAACCCCACGGGCCCTGCTGACGGCGACGAACCCGGCAAGGGGCTGTCCCCGGCGGCCACCATCCTGCTGTTCGTCGTGCTCCCGATCGTCGTTGCGGTGGTCATCGGCGTGATCACCTGGCTGCCGGGTGCGATGAAGACCAACCGCTACCGCCCGGCCAAGGGCTGGACCGCGCCGCCCGTCTGGTTCGCGGGCCCGCCGGAGCCGGTCGCGGCCGTCCAGGCTGCCGAGCGCGGCGACGTGGTGAGGGGTGGCGCAAGTGGCAACTGGTAGCAGGAGCGACGGCCTCTCCGTCGCCCAGCAGGAGCGGATCGAGCACACCGTCTCGCTCTGCCGGTCGGAGAACGGCCTCGACGTCTCCGTCCTCGTCGGCGACCTGAACCTCACGGGTGAGTTCCGCGAGGCTGCGGAGACGCTGCACGCCGCCCTCGGCGAGCGCGCGCACTCCGCCGTCCTCGTCGTGGTCGCCCCGGGGCAGCGCAAGGTCGAGGTCGTCACCGGCCCGTCCGCCCGCCGTCGGGTCCCGGACCGCGTGGCCGCCCTCGCCGTTCTCTCGATGACGTCCGCCTTCTCCGGCGGTGACCTCGCCGGCGGCATCATCGACGGCCTCCGTCAGATGGCC
>CBIHPE010000187.1:0-8168 GCA_966212015.1 uncultured Frankiales bacterium
GTCGGCGAGCGCACTGCGTGCGCTGTCTCCCTCCCTCCCGGCCTGCGCCAGAGCTCGTCCCTCGCTCGCGCCGCCGCGCGCTCGGTCGCCTAGTCTGAGGCCCGTGCAGGACAGCGCCACCCTCCCGAGCAGCTCCGATCGCGTATGGACCATCCCCAACGCGCTCAGCGTGCTGCGCCTGGGCGGTATCGGGCTGTTCCTGTGGCTCGTCCTGGGGCCCGAGCTGGACGGGGCGGCGTTCGCGGTCCTGGTCGTCTCCGGCGCGACCGACTGGCTCGACGGCTACCTCGCGCGCCGGCTGGGGCAGTACTCGCGGATCGGTGAGCTGCTCGACCCGCTCGCCGACCGGCTCTACATCCTCGCCGTCGTCGTCGGCCTCGCCCTGCGCCACATCATCCCCTGGTGGGTGGCCCTGCTGCTGCCCCTGCGCGACGTGCTGCTGTGGGTGCTCGTCCCGTTCCTGCGCAGTCGCGGCTATCGCGCGCTGCCGGTGCACTTCCTCGGCAAGGCGGCGACGTTCAACCTGCTCTACGCCTTCCCGCTGCTCCTGCTCGCCGACGGCGACGGGGTGCTGGCGATGCTGTGCCGGGTGCTCGGGTGGTCGTTCGCGATCTGGGGGATCGGGCTCTACTGGTGGGCCGCAGTGATCTACGCGCTGCAGACCCGGACACTCGTCCGTACGGTCCCGCCACTGCGTCTGACACGGCAGCCCGCGAGCGCCAGGAGGGACCGATGACCCAGCAGAACCTGCGGGCGATGCCGTTGCTCGACCTCATCACCCGTCAGTCGCTGGACGAGGACTACCAGCACGTCGCCGAGCAGCGCGAGCAGCGCGGCGACGTGCGGCCGCGGGCGCGGCGGGCCCGAAGCATCACGACCATCGCCGCCGTGCTGCTCTTCGGCCTCCTGGTCGCGATCGCCGCGGTGCAGACCTCGCGCAACTCCTCGGTCGCGAACGAGGGCCGCGAACAGCTGATCGAGCGGATCAACGCGCGTCGCGACAATGTCGCTGCCCTGCAGAAGCAGATCTCCGAGCTGCGTGCCGCCACGACCCAGCTCAACGCCGAGTACGCCGATCTGGGACGGACCCTGGGGGACGTCACCGCCACCCGGCGCACCCTCGGTGCTCAGACCGGGTGGGCGGCGGTCAGCGGCGACGGCGTACGCGCCCGGCTCGACGACGCGCCCAACGGCGGCAGCGACGGCGCCGTGCGTGACTCCGACCTGGCCGGACTGGTCAACGGGATGTGGCAGGCCGGGGCGACCGCGATCAGCGTCAACGGTCAGCGCGTCACCGCGCTGAGCGCGCTGCGCAACTCCGGTCCGGTGATCCGGATCAACGACGTCTCGCTCTCGGCCCCGTACACCGTTCTGGTCCTCGGCGACGTCAACACGCTCCAAGCGAAGTTCACCCAGTCGACCTCCGGGATCCGGCTGCAGAGCCTGGCCCACCAGCTCGGGATGCCGTTCGACATGGAGAATGCGCACGACCTCGACCTGCCCGCCGCGCCGGCCTCGATGTTGGTCCTGCGGCATGCCAGCACCGATCATGGTGCGATGACCGAGAAGGAGACGCCGTGATCGCAGCGCTGGGCCTGGTGGTCGGAGTCGTGCTCGGGCTGATCTTCCGCCCCGACGTGCCCGTCGCCCTCGAGCCGTACCTGCCGATCGCCGTCGTCGCCGCCCTCGACGCGGTCTTCGGCGCTCTGCGTGCGTTCCTCGACGGCATCTTCGACGACAAGGTCTTCGTCGTCTCGTTCGTCAGCAACGTCGTGATCGCGGCCGGCATCGTCTGGATGGGCGACAAGCTCGGCGTCGGTGGCCAGCTCTCGACGGGCGTCATCGTCGTCCTCGGCATCCGGATCTTCTCCAACGTCGCCGCCATCCGAAGGCACATCTTCCATGCCTGAGGCCCACAGCCACCTGGCGCAGCCGTCCGAGGAGCCGACCGGCCGCCAGCGCCTGATCGACGCCCTCACCCACGTCCGGGGCGGACGTGGCCAGGTCATCGTCGCGGTGCTGCTCGCGGTCCTCGGCTTCGGCGCGGTCACCCAGGTCAACAGCAACGACCACGACGCGACCTATGCCGGCTATCGCCAGCAGGACCTCATCGACGTCCTCAACGGCCTGGCCGGCACCACCCAGCGCGCGCAGGACGAGCTCACCCGCCTGCAGGAGACGCGCAACCGCCTCAACTCCGACACCCAGCAGCGCCAGGCCGCGCTGAGCCAGGCCCAGAGCCAGGTCGACGTCCTCGGCATCATGGCCGGCACCGTGCCGGTGACCGGTCCCGGCATCCGGGTGACGATCACCGAGAGCACCGGGCAGGTCAACGTGGACTCCTTCCTCGACCTGATCGAGGAGCTCCGCTCCGCGGGAGCCGAGGCGATCCAGGTGAACGGCAAGGTCCGGCTGGTGGCCAGCTCGGCCTTCGAGCAGGGTCCCGACGGCCTCTTCGTCGACCACCAGCTGCTCACGCCCCCGTACACGGTGGACGCGATCGGGAACCCGGACGGGCTCGCCGGCGCCGTCTCCTTCGCGCACGGCCCGCAGGACGAGTTCGCCCATGACGGCGCCGAGGTCTCGGTCGCGCAGCGACACACGCTGAAGCTGACCGCGGTCCGCACCAACCCCTGACACCCCCGAGCGTCTAGTCTGGCGCCGACCGGCCATCGATCCCGAGGAGCATCACGTGACGCTGTACCCGCAGGACCTGAAGTACACCAGCGAGCACGAGTGGGTGCGCAGCCCCGGCGAGCACGCCGGATCCGTACGGGTCGGCATCACCCACTTCGCCCAGGAGGCGCTCGGCGACATCGTCTACGCCCAGCTGCCCGACGTGGGTGCCGTGGTCACCGCCGGCGGCGCCTGCGGCGAGCTCGAGTCGCACAAGTCCGTCAGCGACGTCTACGCCCCGGTCTCCGGCGAGGTGGTCGCGGTCAACAACGGCCTGGACGCCACGCCCGGCCTGGCCAACGACGACCCGTACGGCTCCGGCTGGCTCTTCGAGATCGTCCCGTCGAGCCCCGATGAGCTCGACGGCCTCCTCGATGCGGCCGCCTACGAGGCCGGCCTCGCGTCGTAGCCGCGCCTGAGCCGACTGGTCCGGACCTGATAGGTTCGACTCAGACGTCACCCTCACCATCCGGTTGAGGGTCAGACGAGGAGGAAGCCCCCGATGACCTGCCCCGCCTGTGGCCACCAGAACGCCGCCGACGCGCGCTTCTGCTCCCAGTGTGGTTCGGCGCTGGTCGCCCCCGCGGCCCCGTCGGACAACCCCTCGCCGACCCAGAGCGTCGACCCGCACCGCGACACGTCCGACCGGCTGCTCCGCCCGGTCGACGCCGCCGCCGTGGACGGGCTGCCGGCCGGCAGCGCCCTGCTCGTGGTCCAGCGCGGCCCCGGTGCGGGCAGCCGCTTCCTGCTCGACCAGGACCTGGTCCGCTCGGGCCGGCACCCGGACAGCGACATCTTCCTCGACGACGTGACCGTCTCGCGCCGGCACGCGGAGTTCCAGCGCTCCGAGACGGGCTACACCGTCTCGGACGTGGGCAGTCTCAACGGCACCTACGTCAACCGCGACCGGATCGACAAGGTCGCGCTGAACGACGGTGACGAGGTCCAGATCGGCAAGTACCGGCTGGTGTTCTACTCCGGCCACGCCGAGCGCTGAGGCCGTAGGCGTGGCTGCTGAGAACCGTGCCGCCGAGCGGACCGTGGAGGAGTCGGCCGACGGTGGCGAGCTGTTCAACATCGGACAGGTCCTGGACCTGCTCCGCGCCGACTTCCCGGGGCTGATCAGCATCCCCAAGATCCGGCTGCTCGAGCAGGACGGCCTGATCACGCCGCACCGTACGGCCAGCGGCTACCGCAAGTTCTCCCACCGCGACGTCGAGCGGATCCGCTACGTGCTGCGGATGCAGCGCGACCACTACCTGCCCAAGAAGGTCATCGCCGAGCACCTCGACGCGATGGACCGCGGCCTGGAGCCCCCGGAGGCGGCGCCGGTGGTGCCGACCGTCCCGACGGTCTCGCTCGCCTCGGACGGCACGCCGAGCGCGGACTCGTTCCGCCGTACCGACAACCTCCGCCTCTCGCGCAAGGAGCTGGTCAAGATCGCCGAGGTCAGCGACGAGCTGCTCCGTGAGCTCGAGGACGCGCGGCTGATCACGGCGGTGCGCGGCTACTACGACAGCGACGCCCTGGTCATCGCGCAGACCGCGAAGGAGCTCGCCGAGTTCGGCATCGAGCCGCGCCACCTGCGCGGCATGAAGGCCGCCGCCGACCGCGAGGTCGGCCTGGTGCAGCAGATCGTCGCCCCGCAGCTGCGGACCAACGACCCCGCCGCGCGCGCCCGCGCCGAGGAGACCGCCGCCGAGGTGGCGGCGCTGTCCGTACGGCTGCATGCGACGCTGATCAAGGCTGGCCTGAAGCGCCCCTGAACCGTCGCGACCAGCGGGGTAGGGTGGATGACGTGCGCGAGGTAGACGTCCTGGGTGTCCGTGTCGAGATGCCGTCGAACCAGCCGCTGGTGCTCCTGCGGGAGGTCACCGGCGAGCGCTACCTGCCGATCTGGATCGGCGCCGTGGAGGCGACCGCGATCGCCTTCGCCCAGCAGGGGGTGGTGCCGCCCCGCCCGCTGACGCACGACCTGCTCAAGGACGTCCTGGAGGCCACCGGCAACGAGCTCGCCGAGGTGCGGATCGTCGACGTCAAGGACAACGTCTTCTTCGCCACCCTGGTCTTCGCCTCCGGCGTCGAGGTGTCGGCTCGGCCCTCGGACGCGATCGCGCTCGCGCTGCGGATGGGCACGACGATCGTCTGTGCCGACGAGGTGCTCGCCGAGGCCGGCGTCGCCGTGCCGGCCGAGCAGGAGGACGAGGTCGAGCGGTTCCGCGAGTTCCTCGACCAAGTCACCCCGGACGACTTCGAGGCGCTCTGAGCGTGCCGGCGAGCGCGGCCTGACCCTCAGGTTGAGGTTGAGGGTTGCGACACGCCGGGAGAGTCTTTGACCCCGGCCTCTCGTGGACCTACCTTGAAGTGTCTCTGGTGTAACTCCACCGCTGTGACCCATAGGTCGCGGCGGCTTCCCCGTAGGAGTTACGCTCAACCGGAGTAGACCACGGAGGATCGCGTGAACGAGCACGAGCAGGAGCCAGGCCCCAGCGCCGAGGCTGTCCTGGCTGCGGAGCAGGCTGAGGAGCAGGGACTGCTCTTCACCGACGACGTCTCCCCGCTGCCGAGCGATCTTGGCTACCGCGGTCCGACCGCATGCAACGCTGCCGGTATCACCTACCGACAGCTCGACTACTGGGCGCGCACCGGCCTCATCGAGCCGAGCGTCCGCGGCGCCAGCGGCTCCGGGTCGCAGCGCCTCTACAGCTTCCGCGACATCCTGATCCTCAAGATCATCAAGCGTCTTCTCGACGCGGGCATCTCGCTGCAGCAGATCCGTACCGCCGTCGACCACCTGCGTGAGCGCGGCACCGAGGACCTCACCCGCGTCACGCTGATGAGCGACGGCGCCTCGGTCTACGAGTGCACCAGCAGCGACGAGGTCATCGACCTCCTCCAGGGTGGCCAGGGCGTCTTCGGTATCGCGATCGGCGGGGTCTGGCGCGAGATCGAGGGCAGCCTTGCGCAGCTCCCGAGCGAGCGCACCGGCGCCGATGGCGACGCGACGCCGTCGGCAGGCGACGAGCTCGCCGCCCGTCGCGCCGCCCGCAGCGCAGGCTGATCCACCGAAGAACCCGACACAGCCCCGGTACGTCGTCGACGGCCGGGGCTGTGGTGCGTCTCGACGAGCCATCGCGCGAAGCACGCTAGACTCCGGGTGCCGACATCCCACGTGGGAGAGCTCGATCGCGAGCGCCGAAGGGGCAATTCCTCCCCGGAACCTCTCAGGCACCAGGACCACGGGGGCTGGCGACTCTGAAGTGCCACCCGTGTCCGCTGCCGGACGCAAGTGCCGTGACAGAGGGGGAGGACCACCTATCCGTGCGTCCCCAGGAGCCTTCGTGTCCGACCGCCCCACCCTCGCCGATCTCGACTCCGCGGTTCCGTTCGCGGCCCGCCACATCGGCCTCCGGGACGAGGACGTCTCGACGATGCTCGCCCGCCTCGGCTTCGACTCCCTCGACGCGCTCATGGGCTCGGCCGTCCCGGCGGGGATCCGCAGCACCGCCCAGCTCGACCTCCCGACAGCGCTGAGCGAGGCCCAGGTGGCCTCGCTGGCCCGGGAGATCGCGGCGACCAACCGGCCCGGCGAGGCCATGATCGGACTCGGGTACCACGGCACCATCACCCCGCCGGTGATCCGGCGCAACCTGCTCGAGGACCCGAGCTGGTACACCGCGTACACGCCCTACCAGCCGGAGATCTCGCAGGGTCGGCTCGAGGCGCTGCTCAACTTCCAGACCATGGTCGGCGACCTGACCGGGCTGCCCACCGCGAACGCGTCCCTGCTCGACGAGGGCACCGCCGCAGCCGAGGCCATGACGCTGGTGCGCCGCGCGCGCAAGGGCGCCGCAGGTCCGTTCATCGTCGACGCGGACGCGCTGCCCCAGACGATCGACGTCGTCCGTACGCGCGCCGAGGCGATGGGCATCGAGGTCGTCGTCGCTGACCTGTCCGACGGCCTGCCGCAGGACGTCGTCGACGCGAGTGGCGTGCTCATCCAGTATCCCGGCGCGTCTGGTGCCGTCCGCGACCCGCGCCCGGTGATCGAGGCGGCCCACGAGCAGGGCGCCCTGGTCGTGGTCGCGGCGGATCTGCTCGCCCTGACCCTGCTCGAGGCGCCCGGCGCGATGGGCGCCGACGTGGTGATCGGGTCGGCCCAGCGCTTCGGCGTGCCGCTGTTCTACGGCGGCCCGCACGCGGGCTTCATGGCCGTGTCCGCCGGGCTGGAGCGGAGCATGCCCGGTCGACTCGTCGGCGTCTCGATCGACGCCGAGGGACGCCCGGCGTACCGGCTGGCGCTGCAGACCCGGGAGCAGCACATCCGGCGCGACAAGGCGACCTCCAACATCTGCACGGCGCAGGTCCTGCTCGCGGTCACCGCCTCGATGTACGCCGTCTACCACGGCCCCGAAGGGCTCGCCTCGATCGCGACGCGCACCCACCGCTATGCCGCCGTGATCGCGACGGCGCTGCGTGACGCCGGGTTCGCACTGGCCAGCGAGACGTTCTTCGACACCCTCACCGTCGTGGTGCCGGGTGGCGCCGCGGACGTCGTCGCCAAGGCCCGCGAGCTCGGTCTGCACCTGCGGCTGGTAGACGCCGACACCGTCGGGCTCTCCACCTCGGAGACGACCACCCGCTCGACCCTGCGCTCGGTGCTCGCCGCCTTCGGCGTCGCGGCCGAGGTCGACACGCTCGACACGGCGACGGGTGACGCGCTGCCGGAGACCCTGCTCCGCGCGACGCCGTACCTCACCCACGAGGTGTTCTCCACGCACCACAGCGAGACGCAGATGCTGCGCTACATGGCCCGCCTCGCGAACCGCGACTACGCGCTCGACCGCGGCATGATCCCGCTCGGGTCGTGCACGATGAAGCTCAACGCGACCAGCGAGATGGAGCCCATCTCGCTGCCCGGCTTCGCCGACCTGCACCCGTTCGTGCCCGCCTCCGACGCGGCCGGCTACGCCCGGCTCGTCGAGGAGCTCGAGGGCTGGCTCGCCGAGGTCACCGGCTACGACCGGGTCTCGATCCAGCCGAACGCCGGCTCCCAGGGCGAGCTCGCCGGACTGCTCGCGATCCGCGGCTACCACGCGGCCAACGCCCGGGCCAACGGCGTCGCCAACAACCGCGACGTCTGCCTCATGCCCGCGTCCGCGCACGGCACCAACGCCGCCTCCGCGGTGATGGCCGGGATGAAGGTCGTGGTCGTGAAATCCCACGAGGACGGCACCGTCGACCTCGACGACCTGCGCGCACAGTGCGATGCGCACTCCGCAGATCTCGCCGCGATCATGGTGACCTACCCCTCGACGCACGGGGTCTACGAGGAGGGCATCACCGAGCTGTGCGAGATCGTGCACAGCCATGGCGGTCAGGTGTACATCGACGGCGCCAACTTCAACGCGCTGCTCGGCTACGCCAAGCCCGGTGAGTTCGGCGGCGACGTCTCGCACCTCAACCTGCACAAGACGTTCTGCATCCCGCAC
>CBIHPE010000188.1:0-8150 GCA_966212015.1 uncultured Frankiales bacterium
ACGGCCTGGACCCGACCCGTCGCCCCGGCGGACGCGCTCGTGCGGCTGCTCGGCCAGGGCCGCGCCGAGGTGCTGGCCGCGCTCGACGAGCCCGACAGCACCGGTGAGCTCGGCTGGCGGCTCGACCGCGCCGGCAGCACCGTGAGCGAGCACCTCCACGTGCTGCAGAAGGCCGGGCTCGTCGACGTGACGCGTCAGGGCAAGGCGTCCCGCTGGGAGCGGACGGAGCTCGGCGACTCGCTCGTCGCCGGGCCGCTCAGCTCGTGAAGGGCGCGACCTCGGCAGCGGCCTCCGCGCCGAACGCCTTCTCGAAGCGTCCGAGGAAGTCGGTCAGCACGTAGTCCTGAGGGCCCTTGGCCTCGACGCAGTGCGTCGCCAGGAGAGCACCCACCTGCGCGGCTCGCTCGAGGCCGAGACCCCATGCGGTCGCGGTGAGGAACCCAGCACGGAAGGCGTCGCCGGTGCCGGTGGGGTCGACGACCACGTCGGCCGGGGCGATGCCCACGTGCAGGTCGGCCTCGCCCTTGCGCGCGATCACCGAGCCCTTGGAGCCGTGCGTCGTGACGCGCACCTCGACGACGTCGAGGATCTGCTCGTCGGTGAGGCCGGTCTTGTCGGTGACGAGCCCGGCCTCGTACTCGTTGGTGAAGAGGTACTTCGCACCGGTGATGAGCGAGGTGATCGCCTCGCCGTCGAGGAACGTCAGCGTCTGGGAGGGGTCGGCGGCGAAGGGCACGCCCTTCTCGCGGCACTCGGCGGTGTGCCGGAGCATGGCCCCGGGGTCGTTCGGGCTGACCAGGACGAGGTCGACGTCGACGCCGTCGAGGGCGATCTCGGCCGCCTCGGCCATGGCCCCGGGGTAGAAGGACCCGATCTGGTTCTGCGCCTCGTCGGTGACGACGGTGAAGCGCGGCGAGGCGAGGGTCGTCGAGACGCGCACGCCCGACACGTCGACGCCGGCGGACTCGAGCGACGCCACGTAGTCACCGGCGTCGGTGCCGACCGAGCCGACGAGCTCGGGCCGGAACCCCAGCGACGCCATGCCGAAGGCGATGTTGGCGCCGGTGCCACCACGCCGGACCTCGAGCGAGTCGGCGAGGAACACGACCGAGAGGCTGGCCAGCTGGTCCGGCAGCAGCTGCTCGGAGAACAGGCCCGCGAAGGTCATCAGGTGGTCGGTGGCGATGGATCCGGTGACGGCGATCCGCATGTCAGGGCGCATCCGCAGAGCCTAGTGATCGGCGCCCGTGACCTGACACACATGACTACTGATGAGTAGGCGTTGGGTACCCATCAGTAACTCTCTACCGTCGAGGACATGGCCCTCCACGCACCCGTTCCGTCCGAGAACGAGCCCACCTCGATCATCGACCTGGTGAACGACTGCCGCGAGGTCGCGAACGTGCTCGGCCACTCCGTGATCGACCTGACGGCCGCTGTCGTCAAGGTCCCGCTGAGCCGCCTGCCGCTCGAGCGCCTGCCGTTCGGCTTCGGCGCGATGCCGGCCGAGATCACCGACGACCTGCTCGTCACCGTCGCCGGTCTGGACGACTACTAAGACGCCGTACGTCGAGAGCCCGCCCTCCGTGAGGAGCGCGGGCTCTCGTGCTGTCCGGGGGAACCGGGTCGCCGTGGTCTGCGTCACACCGGCATGAGGACCAGGACCTGGGCGCCCGTTGCCACCTTCGTCGTCGTCGCCGGGATCGGTGGCGCCGCAGCGCTCGCGACGAGCGGCGGCCACGCCACCAGCGGCCCCCGGCACCTCAAGCTCGCGGGAGGCGACACGGCTGCCGTCGCGCGCAGCGCCGGCTCCGCCAACAGCGACTACGTGCTCGACACGACGCTCCCCACCGACACCCCGCCGGACCAGCGCGCCTACGACCTCTCGAAGGGCCCGGCCGACGAGGCGCTGGTCGCGCGGCTCGCGAAGGCGATGGGCGAGGGCACGCCCCAGCGGGCGGGCGACGGCTGGCAGGCGGGCGGGCTTCAGGTGTCCGGCAAGCCCGGCCAGATGTGGACGTGGAGCCCCTGCGAGGGCGGCGCCAAGGACGCGGCGGTCGGCTCCGACGGGACCGTCAGCTGCGCCGTCGCGTCGCCTCCCGACGCCGGCTCGGCTCCAGGCGCGGTGTCGGGGTCCGGCAGCTCGGGCAGCAGCGGCAGCGGGACCGCCGTCGCGCCCCCTGCGCCCAGCGACGCCGTCGAGCCGTCGCCCGGGGCGAAGCCCAGCCCCGCCTACACGACGCCGCCGGACATCCCGGCCAGCACGGTCCGTGAGGGCACCCGCGAGGTCTTCGCGGCCCTCGGCCTCGACGCCGACGACGCCACCGTGCAGACGGGCCCGTACGGCGGGGACGCCGTCATCGACGCACCGAAGCTCGACGGCCTCACGATCTACGGGATGACCAACGGCGTCACCGTCGGCCAGGACGGCAAGGCCAACGGCGGCAGCGGCTTCCTGAGCACGGCGAGGGCCGGCGACAGCTACCCCGTCCTCTCCGCGAAGCAGGCGTTCGACGAGATGCCGGCGCTGGCCCACCCGGACATCTGCCAGATCCCGGCCGACGGCAGCCCGGGCTGCGTGCAGCCCGAGCCGACGCACATCACGGGCGCAGAGCTCGGCCTCTCGCTGCAGTACACGACCGATGAGGGCGCCGTCCTCGTACCGTCCTGGCTCTTCCAGACCAAGCACGGCTTCATCGCCGCGATCGCGATCGAGGACCAGTACCGGGGCAGTGGCGCGGCCACACCGTCCGTCAAGCCCGGCACGGCCGACGACACGCCGGCGACGGCCAACCCGACGCAGGTCGACCCGGCTCCCCCGGCCCGGCAGCCGGTCGCGATCACGGGAGCCTCGCGCAGCGCCGACAACCCCCGTGCCGTCCGCGTCTCCTACGACGACGGGGGCTGCGGGCACCAGAACGTGACCGGTCAGGCCAAGGAGGACGAGACCACGGTCTACGTGTTCCTCGAGGCGGACCCGGTCGCCGTGGGGAAGCTGTGCGCCCGGGTCGGGCGGACCGGCACCACGACGGTCGAGCTGCAGGCACCGCTGGGCGACCGCAAGGTCGTCGACGCGAGCACCAACGAGCGCGTGGCAGTCGGCTAGAGACGACGAAAGGCGCCGCTCCCGGTGGGGAGCGGCGCCTTCATCGTGCGGGGTCCTAGTGGAACGACTCGCCGCAGGCGCAGGAGCCGCCGGCGTTGGGGTTGTCGATCGTGAAGCCCTGCTTCTCGATCGTGTCGACGAAGTCGATGGTGGCGCCCGCGAGGTAGGGGACGCTCATGCGGTCGGTGACGACCTTGACGCCCGAGCCGTACTCCTGGACGACGTCGCCGTCGAGCGAGCGCTCGTCGAAGAAGAGCTGGTAGCGCAGGCCGCTGCAGCCACCGGGCTGGACGGCGACACGGAGCGCGAGGTCGTCGCGACCCTCCTGCGCGAGCAGGCTGGCGACCTTCTCGGCGGCCGGGTCGGTCAGGACCACGCCGGTCGCGGTGGTGGTCTCAGCGCTGGTCTCGGTCATGGGTGGCCTCTCAGAGCGGGTGGTGCCTCGTGCAACGCCCCGGGTGGGCGGGGGATTCCATTGTCACATGTTCCAGGCTCGGGCGACCTGCGAACACGCAGTGGCGAGCGCCTCACCGGGGGTGCCCAGGGCGGCTTCCAGCCCCACGAGCTCCTCGAGGGAGTACGACGAGTCGATCCCCGCCGCGGCCGCCTCGCGCCGCCCGACGGTCGTCCTCCCGGCGACCACGACGCACGGCACGGCCTCCGCGGTCGCGGCAGCAGCGACGCCGGACACCACCTTTCCCCGCAGCGACTGCCAGTCGAAGGAGCCCTCGCCGGTCAGGACCAGGTCAGCGCCGGCACACGCTGCAGCCAGACCGATCCTTTCGGCCACGACCGAAACGCCCGAGATTCGGCTCCCGCCGGCACTCAGGATGGCGAAACCGAGGCCACCGGCAGCGCCCGCTCCGGGCAGGTCGCGCGCCGGCGCGAGGTGCTGCTCGAGCAGGTCTGCCCAGTGGCTCAGCGCCGCCTCGAGCGCGTCCAGGTCCTGCGCGCCCTTCTGCTCGGCGAACACCCGCGTGGCGCCCTCCGGGCCGAGCAGCGGGTTGTCGACGTCGGTGGCCGCCACGAGCTCGACCTCGAGCGGCTGACCGACCAGCCGGGAGGCCCTGGCGAGCGGGAGGCACCCGGGCGCGAGCCGCTCGCCGTCGGCTCCTTCGCGCCGCACTCCCAAGGCCGCCAGGAACCCCGCCCCGCCGTCGTTGGTGCCCGACCCACCGAGCCCGACGACCACGCGCTGGGCCCCCGCGTCGACCGCTGCCCTGACGAGCTGACCGACGCCGTAGGTCGTCGTCACGCCCGGATCGCGCTCCTCGGGGTCGAGCAGGTGCAGGCCGCAGGCATGCGCGGACTCGACGTAGGCCGTGCTGCCGTCGAGGCGGAACGAGGCGAGGTTCGGCCGGGCCAGCGGGTCCTCGACGAGCACGCTGACCAGGTCACCCGGCAGCACGTCGAGGAAGCCGGGGCCGCCGTCCGACATGGGCAGCAGCACGAGGTCGTCCGCGGGACGGGTCCGGCGCCAGCCGTCCGCCATGGCCTCGGCAGCGCCAACGGCGCTCAGCGTCCCGGTGAAGCAGTCCGGGGCGATCACGAGGCGCACCCGCGCCAGTCTCCACCCCGGGAAGCAGCAGCCGGGCAACGGGGTTATCGTCTGTACGACGACAAGAGGAGTCGGAATCGCCATGACCGAGCTCGACGTGACCCCCACGCCGCTGGCCCTGCTGCTGCTGGGCCGGCAGAGCGACCCGTCGTCGGAGCGCGGGGTCGACTGCCCCGGCGAGCTCCCGCCGTCGTCTGACCCGTCGCTGGTCGAGCGGGCCCGCAAGGCCAAGGCCGCTCTCGGCGACCAGGTCTTCATCCTCGGCCACCACTACCAGCGCGACGAGGTCATCGAGTTCGCCGACGTCACCGGCGACAGCTTCAAGCTGGCGAAGGAAGCGGCGGCCCGTCCGGACGCGCCCTACATCGTCTTCTGCGGCGTCCACTTCATGGCGGAGTCGGCCGACATCCTCACCAGCGACAGCCAGCACGTCGTGCTGCCCGATCTCGCCGCCGGCTGCTCGATGGCAGACATGGCCTCGTTCGAGCAGGTCGAGGACTGCTGGGAGCAGCTCGTCGAGGCCGGTGTCGCGGACGTGACGGTGCCCGTGAGCTACATGAACTCCAGCGCCGCGATCAAGGGCTTCACGGGTCGCCACGGCGGCACGATCTGCACGTCCTCGAACGCCAAGCGCGCTCTGGAATGGGCGTTCGGCAAGGGCGACAAGGTGCTGTTCCTCCCCGACCAGCACCTCGGTCGCAACACCGCCGTGCGCGAGATGGGGCTGTCCCTCGAGGACTGCGTCGTCTGGAACCCGCGCAAGCCGATGGGCGGCAACACCGTCGAGCAGCTGCGGAACGCGAAGATGATCCTCTGGAAGGGCCACTGCTCCGTGCACGGCCGCTTCACCGTCGACGCCGTGAACGACGTCCGCGAGCGGGTCCCCGGCGTGCAGGTCCTCGTGCACCCGGAGTGCTCGTACGAGGTCGTCTCCGCCGCCGACCAGGTCGGGTCCACCGAGCGCATCATCCGGCTGGTCGAGGAGTCCCCGGCCGGCTCGAAGTGGGCGATCGGGACGGAGCTCAACCTCGTGCGACGGCTGGCGAACGAGCACCCCGACAAGACGATCGTCTTCCTCGAGAAGACCGTCTGCTTCTGCTCGACGATGAACCGCATCGACCTGCCGCACCTGGTGTGGGCCCTCGAGGAGCTCGTCGCCGGCCGCATCCCGAACCAGATCACCGTCGAGCCGGAGACCGCCACCTACGCGCGCCGGGCCCTCGACCAGATGCTCGCCCTACCCTAGAGACGTGAGCCAGCAGACCGAGGGCAAGGGCCGCCCCACGCCGAAGCGCAACCAGAAGGCGCGCGGGCCCGTGTCCGCGCCGCCGACCAACCGCCGCGAGGCCGCGAAGGCGCTGCGCGCGAAGCAGGCCGAGCAGCGCAGCGCGATCCGCTCCGGGTCGAAGGCGGGTGACGAGAAGTACTTCCTCGCCCGCGACAGGGGCCCGGAGCGCTCCTACGTCCGCGACATCGTCGACAGCCAGCGGACGCTGGGCCCGATCCTGCTGCCGTACATGGTCTTCGTGATCGGCATCGGCTTCACCAACGACCCGGCTCTCTACGCGATCTCGTTCCTGTCGATGCTCGCGATGATGCTCGTCGTCGGCATCAACTTCGTCATCCTCGGCCGCGGCATCAGTCAGAAGCTGAAGGCGAGGTTCCCGGACGTGAAGGCGCGCAAGCACGTCTTCTACGGCATCCAGCGCACGATGCTGATCCGCCGCTGGCGCACTCCCCCGGCCAAGGTCGCGATCGGAGCCGACGTCTAGGGTCGGTCGCATGGACTACCGACACCTCGGACGCAGCGGCCTCAAGGTCAGCGAGATCAGCTACGGCAACTGGATCACCCACGGCGGGCAGGTCGAGGCGGACGCCGCCCACGCCTGCGTGCGCGAGGCCCTCGAGGTCGGCATCACCACGTTCGACACCGCCGACGTCTACGCCGGTACGAGGGCGGAGACCGTCCTCGGCGAGGCGCTCAAGGGCGTCAAGCGCGAGAGCATCGAGATCTTCACGAAGGTCTACTGGCCGACGGGGCCCGGCAAGAACGAGAGCGGCCTGTCGCGCAAGCACATCCTCGAGTCCTGCAACGCCTCGCTGAAGCGGCTGCAGACCGATCACATCGACCTCTACCAGGCGCACCGGTTCGACTACGAGACGCCGCTCGAGGAGACGCTGCGCGCCTTCGAGGACCTGGTCCGCTCCGGCAAGGTGCTCTACGTCGGCGTCTCCGAGTGGAAGGCGTCGGAGATCGCGCAGGCGCTCGAGATCGCGGACCGGATGGGCTTCGACCGGATCGTCTCCAACCAGCCGCAGTACTCCGCGCTCTACCGCGTCATCGAGGGCGAGATCGTGCCGCTCTGCGAGAAGGAGGGCATCAGCCAGATCGTCTGGTCGCCGATCGCGCAGGGCATCCTCACCGGCAAGTACCTGCCCGGCGCCCCGCTGCCCGAGGGCACCCGCGCGACCGACGAGTCGGGTGGCGCCAACATGATCAAGCGCTACCTCAACGACGACCTGCTGGCCACGGTCCAGCAGCTGCGGCCCCTCGCCGACGAGGCCGGCATCACGATGGCGCAGCTGGCCGTCGGCTGGGTGCTCTGCAACGACAACGTCGCGTCCGCGATCGTCGGCGCCTCGCGCCCCGAGCAGGTCCGCGACAACGCCGCGGCCAAGCGTCTCGAGCCGTCGCTCAAGGCCGCCGTCGACGAGGTGCTCGCCTCCGTGGCCCTCACCGACCCTGGCCTCACCGCCAGTCCCCCGAAGCGGCCCTAACGGGCCATAGCCGGGTCAGGTCTGCAGGCGGACGCTTCGGGAACCGACCCGAGGAGCACCGATGACCACGACCATCCCGCAGCAGGACCTGACGATCACCTACACCTCGACCAAGGAAGACGCCCAGCTCATGCTGGCCGTCCTCAACGGACCGATGGCCACCCGCGCGATGGACGGCATCGACCTCCTGCTCGGCTACGAGAGCCCGCCGACGTTCGAGCAGTTCGACGCCGACCACCCGCACGGCAGCGACGGCGCTCGCGCCGTGTCGGCCGTGCTGGCCCTCAACGAGACGATCGGCACGTTCGTGAAGCAGGGCCTGCTCGACCGCGGCCTGGTCTACGACATGTTCTGGATCGCGGGGATCTGGCAGCGCTGCGCGCCCATCGCGATGCACTACCGGCAGACGAGCGGCGTGCCGGAGATGTACGAGAACTTCGAGGCGCTCGCCAAGGGACAGACGAGCTAGGGCTCTCGAGGGCCCTGCGCCGCTACGGGGCTTCCAGCCCCATCGGGCCGTAGACCTTGCGGTCGCCCTCGTACAGCGACACCTGGTGCACGCCGGCGGCCAGGAGCTCGCGCCAGACCTCGCCGACCCACGACTCCGCGTCGGACTGGGTCGGGGAGTCCGGCTGCGCGGGCGCATCCGGACCCGCCTCCACCGGCGACCCGTCGGGACCCTCGTAACGCCACGTCCAGCTCATGACT
>CBIHPE010000189.1:0-8137 GCA_966212015.1 uncultured Frankiales bacterium
AGCCAGGAGTCGCCGCCAATGCCCTGCACCAGGCGCTCGAGAGCGCCCTCGGGCCAGGGGCTGGGGCGGGGAGTGCGGTCGACGGTGCGGGAGCGACGGCGCTGGCCGGGCTCCGGGAAGAGCGCGCGGGACGCCTTGCGCGCGGCGTCGAGCAGGTACGGCGACAGCCGCTCCAGGCTGACGGTGCGGGCCTGGCCCGAGAGCTGGAGCGCCGCTGTCGCACGGCCGATGCCGCGCACGGCGACCGCGAGCGAGACGGTGCCCTGGGCCAGCTCCTCGCGGTCGTAGGCGACGCCGTTGCGGCTGCGCGTGACCGCCAGGTCCTGACGCAGCACGTCGAGGGTCGTGATGGTCCGCGGGGTGCGCGCCGCCAGGCGGTGCGGCCAGGTCGCGCGCAGCTGCGCGTCGTCGTGCCACGCGAGCATCGCCTTGCCGGCGGCGGTGGCGTGGGCGGGGACGCGGGCACCGACGCGGGTGACAGGGTCGCTCGAGAGACCGCCGCCGTGGCGCTCGACGAAGACCACGTCGCGCTTGTCGAGGACCGCGAGCGTCGACACGGCGCCGGTGCGCTCGTGCAGCTCCGACAGCAGCGGGCTCGCGATGATGCGCAGCTCGTGGTGGGCGACGGCGAGACCGCCGATCTCGAGGGCGCGCATGCCGAGGCCGTAGCTCTGTCCGCTGTGCTCGAGCCACCGCAGCTCGACGAGCTGCTCGAGGATCCGGTGGGTCGTGCTCCTCGGCAGGCCGGTGCGCTCGGTCAGCTCGGACAGCGTGAGGCGAGGGCTGGAAGCGTCGAAGGCGTCCATGACCAGCGTCATGCGCTCCACCATCGAGACGGGTGCCTCGGTCACAGCGCCGATGGTAGCAACTTGACCAAGCGCTTGCTTGGACGAGTCCCACCAGGGAGGATGGACGGGTGATCGACGACTACGACGTGGTGGTCGCCGGGTCCGGCGGCGGGGGCCTCGTCGGCGCCCTGCGAGCTGCGGAGAACGGGCTGCGCGTCCTGGTGCTGGAGAAGGCGGACGTGTGCGGGGGCACTACGGCGCTGTCCGGTGCCGGGCTGTGGGCACCCGCCAACCACCTGGTGCTGAACGCCGGCCAGGACGACGACCTGGAGAAGGCCCAGGTCTACCTGGACGCGACGGTCGGCGACCGCACGCCGCGGTCGATGCAGCAGGCGTACCTGCACGCAGCCCGCGACACGATCTCCTGGCTCGAGACCAAGGACGTCCGCTTCTCCTACATGACCGGCTACCCCGACTACCACCCGTCGGAGCCCGGGGCACTGCTCACGGGTCGGGCCATCACTCCTAAGTCGATCCGTCGGCGCGAGCTCGTGCACCAGGTGCAGCCGAAGCTGCCGCTAGGCGACGGCGGACCCCCGATCCCCGACGTCGGGCCCGACGGCCCGATCTGGGGCGGCCAGTCGCTCATCACGCAGCTGCTCACCGCCTGCGACGCCGAGGGCGTCACGATCTGGACCGGTTGCGCGTTCGCCGAGCTCATCACCGAGGGCGACCGCGTCGTCGGTGTGCGGACGGCTGACGGTCGCGAGATCGCCGCCCCCGCAGGCGTTCTGCTCGCCAACGGCGGCTTCGAGCACGACGTGGCCATGCGCACGGCGCACCAGGACGAGGTCCTGCACCACGGCGGCTGGACCCTGGGTGCCGGCATCCGGGGGGGCGGGGCGCGCGGCGCCGCGCCCGACCTGCTCGAGGACTGCTGGTGGGCACCGGGGCTGCTGCGCGGCGACGGCAAGCCGTCGTTCCTGCTGTTCGAGCGTGCCGCGCCGACCGGGATCATCGTGGACCAGCAGGGCAACCGCTGGGTCAACGAGGGCACGCCCTACAACACGTTCGGCCACCTGATGCTCGAGGCGCGAGACCGCGGGATCCCGTGCATCCCGAGCTGGTACGTCCTCGACAGCCACGCGCTCAGCACCTACGGCCTCGGCGGGCTGCGCCCCCGCGCCGACGTGCAGCCCTGGCTCGAGGACGGCACGCTCATCGCGGCGGACACGATCGAGGCACTGGCCGAGAAGCTCTGTGCCCCAGGCCTTCCCGCGCAGGTCGAGCGGTGGAACGGCTTCTGCGCGAAGGGCATCGACGAGGAGTTCGACCGCGGCGCCGAGGGGTCGTACGAGCGCCAGCTGCTGTGGGTCTTCCAGCGCTACCCCGGCATCGCCGGTCCGCACGAGTGGCCCAACCCGTCGAACGCCCCGCTCCTGAAGGGGCCTTTCTACGCCGGCAAGGTCGTGCTCTCCGACATCGGGACCAAGGGCGGCCTCGTCTGCGACGAGCACGGCCGGGTCACGCGCCCTGACGGGTCGGCGATCCGTGGCCTCTACGCCTGCGGCAACGCGATGGCGTCGATGTTCGGTCACAGCTATCCCGGCCCCGGTGCGTGCATCACGCCCGCGATGGCCTTCGGCTGGTTGGCAGCCGATGACATGAAGGCAGGTCAGTGAGAACCGTCCTCATCACCGGAGGCACGCGCGGCCTCGGCCGCGGCATCGCCGAGGCGTTCACCGCGGCCGGCGACCGGGTCGTGGTCTGCGGTCGCAACGCCGGGGACGGCCCCGGCCGCTTCGTGGCGTGCGACGTGCGCGACCCCGACGCTGTCGACGCGCTGGTCGCCGACATCCTCGCGACGGAGGGGTCCCTCGACGTCGTCATCAACAACGCCGGCGGCTCGCCCTCGGCGCTGGTCGCCGAGACGAGCCCGCGCTTCCACGAGAAGGTCATCGCGCTCAACCTCGTCGCGCCCCTGTTCGTCGCACGCGCCGCGCGCCGCGCCATGACCAGCGGCACGATCATCAACATCGGCAGCGTCTCGGCCGTCCGCCCTGCTCCTGGCACCGCTGCCTACGCTGCGGCGAAGGCGGGACTGACGACGCTCACCCGGGCGTTGGCACTGGAGTGGGCACCGGACGTGCGGGTCAACCAGATCACGGTCGGCCTGCTCGAGACGGAGACGGCTGACGTGACCTACGGCGAGGACCTCGGCGCGGTGGCCGCGACCGTGCCCATGGGCAGGTTGGCCCTGCCGAAGGACGTCGCCGCGGCGTGCCTCATGCTTGCCTCACCGGAGATGGCCTACGTCACCGGTGCGGACCTGTTCGTCGACGGGGGCGGAGAGATCCCCGCGTTCCACACAGCGCTCGGAGGAAGTCATGCCTGAGGCCTACATCGTCGAGGCCGTCCGCACGCCCGTGACCCGCAAGGGCACGGCGCTGTCGGAGGTCCACCCCGCCGACCTCGGCGCGCACGTGCTGAACGCGCTCGTCGAGCGCTCGGGCATCGACCCTGCCGTCGTCGACGACGTCATCTTCGGCTGCGTCGACACGATCGGCCCGCAGGCCGGCGACATCGCCCGCAGCTGCTGGCTCGCCGCGGGACTGCCGGAGCACGTTCCCGGCACGACGATCGACCGCCAGTGCGGCTCGTCGCAGCAGGCCGTGCACTTCGCCGCGCAGGCCGTGATGTCCGGCACGCAGGACGTGGTGGTTGCCGGCGGCGTGCAGAACATGACGAAGATCCCGATCAGCGCTGCGATGTACGCCGGCCAGGCCTACGGCTTCGACGACCCGTTCAGCGGCAGCACCGGATGGGTCAAGAGGTACGGCGACCAGCCGGTCTCGCAGTTCCACGCAGCCGACGAGATCGCCCGCCGCTGGGACATCTCCCGCGAGGAGATGGAGCAGTGGAGCTACCAGTCCCACCAGCGTGCGCTCGCCGCCATCGCCGAGGGCCGCTTCAAGGCGGAGATCGCTCCGGTCGGTGACGTCGCCGAGGACATCGGTCCGCGCGAGGACACGACGCTCGAGAAGATGGCGTCGCTCAAGACGCTGCAGGAGGGCGGGCGCATCACGGCGGGTGTCGCCTCGCAGATCACCGACGGAGCAGCCGCGCTGCTCGTCGTCAGCGAGGCGGCGCTGAAGCAGTACGGCCTCACGCCGCGCGCACGGGTGCACCACATCTCGGTCCGCGCCGACGACCCGATCCTCATGTTGACCGCGCCGATCCCCGCGACGGCGCACGCCCTGAAGAGGGCCGGCATGACGATCGACCAGATCGACACGGTGGAGATCAACGAGGCCTTCGCCTCCGTCGTCCTCGCGTGGCTCAAGGACACCGGCGCCGACCCTGCGAAGGTCAACCCGAACGGCGGCGCGATCGCCCTCGGCCACCCGCTCGGCGCCACGGGCGCGCGACTGATGACGACGATGCTCCACGAGCTCGAGCGCACCGGCGGCCGCTACGGCCTGCAGACCATGTGCGAGGGCGGCGGCCAGGCCAACGTCACGATCCTCGAGCGGCTCTGATGCGCCTCGGCACGCTGTCCGCGGCAGGCCTCGCCGCGTCCGGCCTCGCGATCGCGCTGATGCCGGAGAAGACCCTCGCCAACCTCGAGCTGGTCCCCGAGTCCGCTCGCGGCATCACCGAGACGCGCGCGGGCCTCGGTGGCACCGTCGCCGGCCTCGGGCTGTGGGCGCTGGTCCGTGGGACCTCCGACGCCTACACCGCTGTCGGCATGACCTGGCTAGGTGCGGCTGCCTTCCGGGCGTACTCCCTGAAGGCCGACGAGCCGGAGACCAAGCCGTCGTACTGGGCCTACCTCACCGGGGAGGTCGTGCTCGGCACCGCCGGCGTGCTCGCGCGCTCGCGGCGCCGCGGGTGAGGCAAGAGGTCGCCGGGCTCGGGGGAGCGGGACGGCGATGAGGGTCGCGGTGTGGGGGACCGGCAACATGGGCCGGGCCGGGATCAGGTCAGTCGTGGCGCACCCCGACCTCGACCTGGTGGCCGTCATCGGTCGCTCCCTGGCGGGTCAGGACGCGGGCACGGTCGCGGACCTCGCACCGCTCGGCGTCACCGTCTCGCCTGACGTGCCAAGCGATGTCGACGCTGTCGTCTACATGGCGTCCGGAGACATCCGACCCGACGAGGCGGTCTCGGACATCACCGGCTGCCTGCGGAGCGGAGCCGTCGTCGTGACGCCGTCGGTCTACGCGCTCTACGACCCGACCTCCGCCCCGGAGTCGTTGACGGAGCCGCTGCGCGAGGCCTGCAAGGCGGGCGGGTCAGCCCTGGTAGTCAGCGGCCTCGACCCGGGCTGGGGCAACGACATCCTGCCCGTCCTGCTCACAGGCATGGCGACGACGATCACGCAGGTCCGCTGCCAGGAGATCTTCGACTACTCCACGTACGACCAGCCGGACGCCGTCCGCAGCTCGGTCGGCATGGGCGGCTCCATGGAGCAGGTGCCGATCATGGTCGCGCCCTCGATCCCCACGATGATCTGGGGCGGTCAGCTGCGGATGATGGCCCGCGCCCTCGGGTTCGAGCTCGAGGACATCCGCGAGACCGTCGAGCGGCGGGCGCTCGAGCACGACGTCACGAACTCCATGGGCCTGTTCGAGAAGGGGACCCAGGGCGGGCTGCGGTTCGAGATCCAGGGCGTCGTCGGTGGGGAGGTGAAGCTCGTCGTCGAGCACATCACCCGGATCGCACCCGAGGTAGCGCCCGACTGGCCGTCGCCCGCTGACGGCGGTGCGGGCGCGCACACCATCGTCATAGAGGGGGAGCCGAGGATCGTCGTGACGGTCGAGGCCGAGACCGAGGGGGGCAACAGGGCCGCTGGCGGCAACGCGACGGCCGCGGCGCGGCTCGTGAACGCGATCCCGTGGTTGCGCGCTGCCGCCCCGGGGCTGTACGACGCCATGGACGTCCCGTTGTCGCCTGCCGTGGGGAAGCTCTAGATGGACCTCGTACCTGTTGCTGTCGGAGGCCTCCGCCTTGCCTCGGGTGTCTCGTTCCTCGTCGATCCCCTGAAGGCGAACCGCCTCTGGGGCGATCACGAGCAGCCGTCGCCCACGGCGGCGCTGCTGCTGCGGTCGATGGGCTACCGGGACGCCCTCATCGGCGGCATGATGGTCGCAGCTGCAGTACGCGGCAAGGACACGCGCGGGTGGTTCCTCGCCTCAGGCGGTGCGGACGCGGCCGATCTGCTCGGTGGGCTGTCGGTGCACCACGAGCTCCCACGTCGGCAGCAGGTCATCGGCCTGGGGGGCGCGGTCGTGGGCATCGGCGTGGGCCTCTGGGGAGCCTCTCGAGGCCGCCGCTCCTGATGGCTGTCGATGTCACCACCTCGATCGAGATCGCTCGGCCCCGGAGCGAGGTGGCGGCGTTCGCCGTCGACCCGGACAACGCCACTGCGTGGTACGCGAACATCGTCGAGGTCGAGTGGGTGACGGCGCCCCCGCTCGCGGTCGGCTCCCAGCTCGCCTTCGCCGCGCGCTTCCTCGGCAAGAGACTGGCCTACACGTACGAGGTCGTCGAGCACGTGCCTGGCGAGCGGTTCGTGATGCGCACGTCCGAGGGTCCGTTCCCGATGCGGACGACGTACTCCTGGGAGGACGCGGGAAGCGGCACGCTCATGCACCTCCGGAACGACGGTGAGCCGGCCGGCTTCGCCAAGGTGGGAGCGCCGGTGATGGCCGCGCAGATGCGGCGGGCCAACACCAAGGACCTCGAGGCGCTGAAGGCGCTCCTGGAGCGCTGATCTCCACACGACCTTCACACGTCCTGCGCTCACGCAGCACGTGGGCGTCCTACCTTCGGTGACATGAGCGCGCGCCGGGTCCTCGTCGTCGACGACGATCCGACGATCGCCGAGTCCGTCGCTGCGCGACTGGTGGCCGAGGGGTTCGCGGTCGTGACGGCCGCGGACGGGCCGTCAGCGGTCGAGAGGTGCGATCGCGAGCAACCCGACCTGGTGGTGCTCGACGTGATGCTGCCCGGGTTCGACGGGCTCGAGGTGTGCCGTCGGATCCAGGCCCGCCGCGCGGTGCCTGTGCTCATGCTCACCGCGCGCGGGGACGAGACCGACCTGCTCGTCGGGCTCGGCGTCGGTGCGGACGACTACCTCAGCAAGCCGTTCAGCATGCGTGAGCTGGTGGCGCGCGTGCACGCCCTGCTGCGTCGGGTCGACCGCAACCTGCCCTCCGAGGTCGTGCAGGTCGGACCGGTGCGCATCGACCTGCTCGAGCGCCGGGTCGAGCGCGAGGGCGTCGAGGTGCACCTGACCCGCACCGAGTTCGACCTGCTCGCCTACCTGGTCGAGCGGCCGCGGGCCGCCGTCTCGCGCGATGCGCTGCTGGCCGAGATCTGGGGCTGGGGCGACGGTGCCGGCAGCCGCACGATCGACAGCCACGTGAAGGCACTGCGGCGCAAGCTCGGCAACGAGCTCATCCGCACGGTGCACGGGGTCGGGTACGCGCTGGAGGCGCCGCGATGAGGGACTGGCTACCGCGGCCGCTGGACCCGCTGCGGTCCTTCAAGGCGAAGACCTCCCTGCTCGTCGGGATCGCCTTCGCCGTGTCGGTGCTCGTGCTCGTCGCGCTGTCGCACCTCCGGTTCCGCTGGGCCTTCGTCGTTGCGCTCGGCGTGGCTCTCCTGGTCACTCAGCTGCTGGCGCACGGCATGACGTCTCCGCTGCGCGAGATGACCGCCGCTGCCCGCCGGATGGCCGGCGGCGACTACGACGTGGGGGTGCGCGCCACGTCGCGAGACGAGGTCGGCGAGCTGGCCGAGGCCTTCAACCAGATGGCCGCGGACCTGGCTGCGGCCGACCGCTACCGGCGGGAGCTGATCGGCAACGTCAGTCACGAGCTGAGGACGCCGATCTCGGCTCTGCACGCGGTGCTCGAGAACGTCGCTGACGGCATCGCGCCGGCCGACGAGAAGACGATGCGGACGGCGTTGGAGCAGACCGCACGTCTCAACCGTCTGGTGTCGGAGCTGCTCGACCTGTCGAAGCTCGACGGTGGGGCGATACCGCTGGTCAGGGAGTCGTTCGAGGTGGAGGCCTTCCTCCGTGACGCCGCGGCGCAGTCGAGCGCGCCCGGCCGGGTCCAGGTGGAGGTCGCTCCCGCCGGGCTCAGGGCGACGGCGGACGTCGCCCGGCTGCACCAGGTGGTGAGCAACCTCGTCGAGAACGCGCTCCGGCACAGCCCGGTCGAGGAGCCCGTCCGGATGCAGGCGTCGGTCGTCGGGGGACAGCTCCAGCTCGACGTCGTGGACCGCGGACCCGGCATCCCCGAGGGGGAGCGGGCCCGCGTCTTCGAGCGCTTCAC
>CBIHPE010000190.1:0-8081 GCA_966212015.1 uncultured Frankiales bacterium
GCCCGTTGGGAGGACCTCGTCCTGGCCTGGCTCGACCACCACGAGCTGCCTGTCCCACGTCCCGGCAGCGAGCGGCGCCCCAGGCAGGTGCTGGGATGGGACTTCGACCAGCGCGCGATCCCGGCCCGGCTGCAGTGCGTGCGGCTCCTCGCGGCGCGGCAGGGGCATGCTGGCACGACGGACGAGTGGCTGCGCGCCTGGCACGTGCGTTGGCCGGCCCGTCCCCTGCGGGCGCTCGACGGACGAGGGCACCTGCTCGACACCGAGCTGCGCGCGGACGTGCTGCACGAGGCCGAGCTGCTCGGCCTGCTGGCAGCCGACGGCGCCACGCCACTGGCTCATGCTGTCCACGACGACGCACCGGTTGAACCACTGCTCGCCACGCTGTCCGACGTCGGTGAGACGCACGTCCGGGCACAAGCCGACCTGACCCTCGTGTGCACCGGCCGGCCGTCACGCACGATGCGTGCGGCACTCGACCGCATCGCGGACCTCGAGTCGTCGGCTCAGGCCACTGTCTGGCGGCTGTCCGAGGCGTCGCTCTCCCGGGCGTACGACCTTGGGGACGGGCCAGATGACGTCGCGTCCGTCCTCGAGACCTACGCCGCTCCCGTGCCGCAGCCGATGGCGTACCTGGTCCAGGACGCGCATCGTCGCTTCAGCCCCGTTCGCGTCGGCAGTGCGACCAGCTACGTCGTCCTCGAAGACGACCTGCGGCTCCAGGAAGCGCTGGCCCGCCGGGGCGCCGCGGCGAAGGCCGCCAAGGCGATCGGCCTGGTGCGCATCGCCCCGGGCGTCGCGGTCTCGAAAGGCACCCAGGCAGCCACCATCGCTGCGCTGAAGGAGCTCGGCCTGCACGCGAGCACCGCTTCCCCGTCCGGCACGTTGTCGAAGAGCCGGACAGCCCCGAGCGCGATCCGCGGGTCCCGCCGCGGGCGGCCCGTGTTCGACATCAGCGATGCGGCCAAGGGAGCGGCGAAGAGGCTGCGCTGAGCTGCCGGAGGCGGCTCGTCAGGCGGGGTGCTGGTCCAGCTCGATCTCGACGACCCACTCGGTCGGCGGGAGGTAGACCTGGAACGGCGGCTGCTCGAAGGCCGGTGGTGGGGCCCAGGCCCCCAGGCTCACGTAGACCCGTCCGGTCGGGCTGACCCACTCGGTCGTCCCGTCTGCATGCCTCGTGCAGGTCCAGCCGTGGTGCTTGGCGCAGTGGCAGCGGCGGGACTTGTCGCCGAGGTTCCACTCGGCCGTGGGGCCGTCGGGGAACTCGAGCTCGTGGTCGAGGTCGCACCGGGTCGCGGGCATGGTGCAGCCGGGGCCGCAGCAGATCTGGTCGCGCAGCTTCACGAACGCCGCGAGGGCGGCGCTCGGGTCGTGCTGCGGCTCGACCTCGTCCATCAGCGTCACGGCGCGGAGCCGGCGGGCGAGGCGCTCGGTGAGGTGCTGGCCGGGCTCGGGTGGCTCCGGTCTCTTCATCCCGAGGGGGACTCCGGTGACCGCGTCGACGTAGACCTCGGCGAGCCGTGCGTCGGGGATCAGCTGCCGGATCCGCGTCGCGTCGAGCGGGCCGTGGCCCTCGAGGACGCCGGGCGCGTTGGTGAGGTCGAGCGCTGTGGCCATCGGGATGTGCAGGTTGACGGTTGTGGGCTTCTGGAGGGGCATCTGCAGGCAGCGCAGCATCAGGACCTGCAGGTGCGGGTCCGGCGGTGCTGCGGGCTGTGCGGTTCTCCAGAAGGCCGCGTCCTGCGCGGCGCGGTCCCAGGGCGGCGGCCCCGGCTCCGGCGGGTCGTCCGCCGGAGGCTCGCTGGTGGCGAGGGGGACATCGGCGTACGGGTCGACGGTGCTGCCGTCGTACGGGTCCTCGTCGACCACGGGGGCCGGGGTCGGCTCGGAGGGCTCGACGTCCTGGGGGAGCGGGAGGTCGCGGGTCTCGTCGGCGAGCCGCTCGAGGTCGGCGGCAGCCTCGGGGTCGATCTCGCTCAGGTCGGCGTAGTCGGTGAGCCGGCCGTCGCGGGCGGCGCGGATCAGCTCGAGGACGAGGGAGGGCAGGTGCGAGAAGACCTCGACCTTCACCTCCTCGACCGTGCGCTCGCGGCCCTCGCGCTTGTCGAGGAGCACCTGCGCCTTGACGAGCTGCTCGAAGTCGAGGGTCCAGCGGCGGCCGGCGACGGCGTCGATGATCGCGCCGATCGAGGTCATGCCGTCGTCGCCGCGGGAGCTCCAGACCCGGGCGTCCTTCTTGGCCTGGTCGAGGCGCTGCTGGGTCAGCTTCGCGTCGATCTCGGCCTCGACCGCGAGGATCGTGCGGTCGAGGATGCGCCGCACGTCGGTGACGTTGACGCCGACGACCTGTCCGGCGAGGCGCGCGTCGACGGCCGCCTGCACCTCAGGGGTGCAGCGGCGGGTCCCCCGCAGGACGGCCTCGACGGTGGGGACGAAGACGAGGCCCTCGGCGAGCAGCGCGTGCAGGTGTGGGAAGAGCTCGACCTGGCGCTGCGCGTCCTCGAGCTCGCGCGCTGCCCGGAACTGGCCCACGTGGGCCGTCCCGGCGACCTCCATCTCGGCGAACCCGCTCCGGGTGCCGCTCCACAGCTGCGCGATCTCGGCGCGGACCGCGACGGCCTCCGCGTGCAGCTGGGCCTTGCGGACCTCGAGGTCCTCGAGCACGTTCAGGGCAGCCCGCTGTTCCTCGACGGAGGCTTGCACTGACCCGGGCACACCTCTATCTTGCCCTGTTCGGCAGTCGAACACATGCACGATCTGGACGAACTATCGCGCCTCATTTGTCGCTTAGCGCCGATGCGCAGACAGGGTGTTCCGCGGTATAATTGAGGTACGCGAAGAGCTGGGACTGCGCGTCATCGCAGGGCGTCGCGGACCCGCTCGAGCTGCGCCAGCAGGGACGTGACCTGGTCGGCGAGCAGGGCGTTGGCCTCGAGCGCCGCGTTGCGCTGCTCGACCTGCCGCAGCACGGCACCGGAGCTGGTCGCGAGCTTCAGCTCGAGCAGCGTGATCGTGGCCTCGCGCTCGCCGAGGCGCTTCTCGAGCTCCGCGTGCTCCGCCTGGACGGCGGCGAGCTCCCGGACGGCCTCGCCGCGGTGGTGGTCGACCGCAGCGGCCTGGCTGATCATCGAGCCGAGCTCCTCCTCGAGGCGCCAGCGCTCGCTCTGGGCGGCCTCGAGCTTCTGCGCGCCCTCGGCCTCACGGCCGCGCAGCTCGGCCAGTGCCGTCTCCGCGGTGGTGATGCGTGCGGTCGCGATCGAGACCTTGCCCTTCTCCACGGCGAGGGCCGACTCGGCAGCCTCAAGAGCCTGGCGGGTGGCGGCGTGGGCCTCGCGCTCGTCGGCCAGCTGGTGCTCGAGCTCGGTCGCGCTGGCGAGGGCGAGGTCCGCCCACTCGCGGGCTTCGTGATCGGCCCGGGGGATGACAACCACCGTGGGCAGGGGCGGGTTCGGCACGTTGCGCCGCGTCCGCCGGTTGGGGGGAAGGACGTCACGTGCCGTAGAGGGCTGGAACGCTTCTACGGTCACCACGGATGAATCGGCCCGACGGGTGGGAGTTCTGGTCACCCGATCGGCCCAACCGGGGCTCGGTGACTGAGCCGATCGGCTGCTCCGGTCAGCGCCTCGGCTTGGTCGGGGGCGCGACCACCGGCTTGCCGTTCCGGCACCACGGGTTGGCGGGGGCGCCGGCGCACGGGTTGGCCATGGTCTTCTGGGCGTCCGGGTGGGGACCGGGGCCCTTGAAGTCCTTGGGCTCGGTGATGCCCGCGGCGTTGAGCAGGGTCTGGATGTCGACGACGGGGTCGCCAGGGCCGTAGATGCCGCGGCCGGCACCTGTGCGGAACGGGTTGTCGTCGCCGCAGTTGTAGATGCCGCCGACGTTCATCGGGTCCGTCGTGGCGGGCTTGCCGCCGTCGGTGTTGCCCTCGACGCAGTTCTGGAACGTCGCCGCACCGATCGCGATGTCCGCGTCACCCGCGCCGCCGGCGTACCCGACGTGCTTGAAGGTGTTGTAGACGACCTGGTTGTTGTACGGCGGGGTGAAGAGCCACTCGACGAGGACGCCGGCGTGCTTCTGGTTCTCGATCCGGTTGTGCCGGACGATGTTGTCCCAGCCGCCTGTGAGGCCGATGCCGGTGCCGACCGGCGCGATGCCGGTGATGCCGGTGCCGGGGGTGTCGCCGTCGTTGTTGTCGTGGACGTAGTTGTCGGCGATCGTCGTGCCGCGCTGCGGCGGGTCGGGCTCGCTGGTCAGGGTGTTGGGCAGGATGCCGGTGGAGTTGTGGTCCCACTCGGAGTTGATGAGGTAGAGCTCGCCGCCGGCGTTGGTGCCCGAGTAGCCGAGGGCGTTCTTGTAGGCGCGGCTGTTGGTGACGACGGCGTGGCAGTCGGAGCAGCCGCCGACGTAGATGCCGCTGTCGGCGTTCCAGGAGCCGTAGTCGAACGCGAACGTCGACGGCGTCTTGCCGGAGCTCGTGGAGTTGTAGGCGTAGACGCCGTAGTCGCCGTTGTCGTAGGCCGTGAGGTAGTTGCCCCAGTAGCCGTCGACGCCGGTCCAGTAGAAGGCGTTGGCCGAGCCGCTCTTGTAGTGCTGACCGGTCATGTTCTCGACCCAGGTGTTGTTGACGCCCTGGACGTGGATGCCGGAGCCGCTGGTGCCGGTGCCGTCGAGGACGACACCGTTGCGCTGCATGCCGCGGATGTGCAGGCCGCTGGTCAGGGCGGCGGTCGGCGTGACGGTGACGGCCTCCTTGTAGGTCCCGGGCCAGACCAGCACCCAGTCGCCGTTCTGCGCGTGGCTGACGCCGACCGCGATGCTCTTGTAGACCGGCGTTCCCTTGGGAACTGGTGGGCAGCCCGCGGTGCCGCTGCAGACGAGGATCACGTGCGGGCTCGCGGCCTGGGACGGGACGGCGGCCACCCCTGCACCGACGGCCAGCGCGGCGGTGGCCAGAGCGAAGCGGATCTTCACGAGCGGGTCTCCTTGGGGACGGTGCAGAGGTAGCGCGACGTCAGGTCAAGGAGCGTCGGGTGCTTGTGGGCGGGCAGCTTCTGGCCCGGCTTCACGACGGTGAACGTGGCCATCAGGCCGTGGTCCTCGTGGTCGAGCATGTGGCAGTGGATGAGGAACGGGCCGGTGAAGTCGGTGACCTTCGCGGCCACCTCGATGACGTCGCCGGGGTCGAGCCGCCAGGTGTCCTGGAAGCCCGCCTCCCAGGCCGGTGGCGGCTGACCGTTGCGGCTGATCGTGCGCCACGCCTCCTCGTGCAGGTGCACGTAGTGCGTGATGGTGCTGCTGTTGATGATCGCCCAGCGCTGGACTGATCCGAGGGTGATCGCGGCGTCGCTTCGCGCGTCGTCGTAGGGCTGCCCGTTGACGGTCCAGTGCGTCCCGCCGGTGTTGGCGCCGAGACCGAGGACCCACGTCATCGTCGGCGTCGTGGGGACAGCGAGAGGCGAGAGCGGCACGAGGCTCGCGGGGACGGGCCTGGACTGCGGCGCCCGCTTGCTGACGCGGAACTGCATCAGCGGCGTGCTCTGGCTGCCGATGCCGGTCGCGCTCTTGTCCGCGCGGGCGATGCTCTCCAGCACCACGTTCTTGCCGAGGGCGTTGCTGAAGTCGACGACCACGTCGGCGCGCTCAGCGGGCCCGAGCAGGACGTCGTTGCGGGTGACCGGCTTGCTCAGCAGGGCCGCGCCGTTGCCGACCTGGACCATCGGCCGCCCGTCGGAGAAGTGGAAGTCGTACGAGCTGAAGTTGGACGCGTTGAGCAGCCGGATGCGGTACCTGCGGTTGGCGGTCACCTGGTACGGCAGGAAGGTGCCGTTGACGAGGGTGCGGGTGCCGGCGGTGGCGTCACCGGGAGGGGCGTACGGCCCGGTGAACGGCGTCGTCGGGCTGGTCCCGTCGGTTGCCTTCGGGAACGGGTTCGTCAGCTGGGTGGCGTCGTCGAAGGACCGGTCCGCCACCGTCAGCGGGAGGTCGTAGGCGCCCGTCGGGAGGCCGAGCCTCGCCTCCTTCGGGTCGTCTGTGATGAACATGCCGTTGAGGCCGTACCAGTTGTTGCGGCCGGTCTCGTCCATGCGGTGGTCGTGGTAGAAGGAGAACGCCGCGCGCTCGGCCTTCCCGCCGTCCTTGAGGTCGAACGTGTAGGTCTTCGCCCTGCCGGTCGCGACCAGGTCGGAGTTCGGACGGCCGTCGTCGGCGGAGCTGTGGTGGTCGCCGTGCACGTGCAGGCTGATGCTCCCGAACGCTGACGGGAGCCTGTTGACCACCGTGACCGTGGTCTTCGCGCCCACCGGCCGCCGGATGGTCGGGCCCGGCCACGTGCCGTTGAACGTGTACATCGTGGTCGCGGGACGGCCGGGCAGCAGCTGCACGTCGGATTGCGCTGCCGTCAGGGTGATGTGGCTGCTCGTCAGGACCTTGGGCATCTTCAACGGCGTCTTGAAGGCCGGCTTCGCGGCACCCACTCCGCCGCTGCCGCCCTGCACGACGAGGGTGCCCGCCATGTTGGGGTGGAAGGAGCAGACGAACGCGTAGCTGCCGGCCCGCAGCTTGTCGACGCCGGCGATCACTGACGTCGTACCCGGTAGGGCGTTGCCGCTGAAGAGCGGCTTGCCGTCCTGGTCGCGGTCGACCGCGGTCACCGTGTGGGCCAGCTCGTCCGCGTTGACGAAGGTCAGCGCGGAGCCCTGCGGCTCGACGGCGACCTTGCTGAGGTAGCCGAGGGTGGCGCCGCCGGGGCCGACCGCGATGACGCCCGGGGCCGGGCTCGCGTCGGTGTGCGGCGGCAGCACGAGGCCGGCCACGAGGGCGAGCGCGAACAGCACGCGGGGGCGGCGCATGACTGCTCGTTTCGACGCGGTTGCGAGAAGTCCTCCCGCGTAGGCGCTGGCGCACTGTGGCTAGGGTTCGGGCGTGGTGATCGGGCTCCTCGTCCTCGGGATGCACCGGAGCGGCACGAGCGCGGTCGCAGGGCTCCTGGCCGAGGCAGGGTTCACGGCGGGCGTCGGTCCGGACGTGATGCCGCCACGCGAGGACAACCCGGCGGGGTTCTTCGAGCGGCTCTCGGTGGTGGCGTTCGACGACGCGCTGCTGGCTGCCGCGGGCGGGTCGTGGGACCTGCCGCCGCTTCGCGGATCCGTGCAGGGCTCCGCCCACGCCGAGCTGGCGCGGCTGGTGGGGGAAGGCGTGCCCCTGGTGGTGAAGGACCCGCGCATCTGCCTGCTGCTCGACGTGTGGTCGACGGAGTCGCTGGCCCCGGTCGTGGTCGTGCGCAACCCGCTCGAGGTCGCACGGTCGTTGGCGGCGCGCGACGGGATGCCGGTGCCCGTGGGGCTGGCGCTGTGGGAGGAGCACGTGTCGGCGCTGCTCCACGGGCTCGAGGGGCGGTCGGTGCTCACGGTGACCTACGCCTCGGTGCTCGAGGACCCGCAGGCGTTCGTGGACGACGCGACGAGGCTGCTGGACGAGCAGCACCAGGAGCGGGTGAGGGTGTGGGCCGGGCGCTCGGTCGACCGGGCGCTGCACCGCGAGCGCGCGTCCGACGAGGACCTCGCGGCGTTCGCCACCGCGCGGCAGCTGGCGCTCTGGCAGCACCTGCAGAGCCTCATCGGGTCGAGGAGGTGGACGTCGCCGGAGGAGCTGCGGGCGCAGTCGGCGTCGTCCCGCGAGGTGCTCTCGTCGTGGTCCGACGTCGTGGCTGCGAGAGCTGCCGTGGAGCAGCGGGCGCACGCGCTGCACCTCGAGGCCGACGCGCTGCACGCGGCCGTCGCCGAGGGAGGGGACCGCAGGTCGGAGCTGGAGACGGCGTTCGAGCTCGTCGCGGCGAAGGCCGAGGAGCAGCACGCGCAGATCACCGCCCTCGGCGCGAGGCTCGGTGAGGTGGAGGACCTGAACCGGCTGGTGCACGAGGCGAAGGACCGGGCCGAGGCCGGCTACGCCGAGCTGCTCGAGCAGCACCGGCGGACGGTCGCGGAGCTCGCTGCGGTCAGGGAGAGCGAGTCGTTCCGGGTCGGGCAGGCCGTCGTCAGGCCGCGGGGACCGGGCCGGCGGCGCTGTGCCACACCGTCACCGGG
>CBIHPE010000191.1:0-8075 GCA_966212015.1 uncultured Frankiales bacterium
AGCTTGATGCGCTGCGCCTCCCCGCCCGACAGCTCGGTGGCGGGCTGACCCAGCCGGAGGTAGCCGAGCCCGACCTGCCGGAGCGTCTCGAGGCTGCGTCGCGCCGGCGGGAGGTCGGACAGGAAGACGAAGGCCTCGTCCACGGTCATGGCGAGGACGTCGGCGACGGACCTGCCGTCGTACTGCACCTCGAGGGTCTCCGGGTTGTAGCGGGCGCCGTGGCACGCGGGGCACGCGGCGTAGGTGCCGGGCAGGAAGAGCAGCTCGACGGACACGAAGCCCTCGCCGTCGCAGGTGTCGCAGCGGCCCTCGGCCACGTTGAAGGAGAAGCGCCCGGGCCCGTACCCGCGGGCCAGCGCCTCGTCCGTCTGCGCGAACAGCTTGCGGACACCGTCGAAGAGCCCGGTGTAGGTCGCGAGGTTGCTGCGGGGTGTACGGCCGATCGGCTGCTGGTCGACGCGGACCACGCGGTCGAACAGGTCGGTGCTCCGCGCCTCGAGCTCAGCGACGAGGCTCGACTTGCCCGAGCCGCTGACGCCGGTGATGGCCGTGAGGACGCACGTCGGCACGTCGACGTCGAGGCCCTGCAGGTTGTGCAGGCCCAGGGAGCGCAGCTCGATCCACGCGCTCGGCTCTCTGCTCAGTGACGGGGTCACCTCGGCCCGGCCGAACAGGTGCTCGCTCGTGGCGGACTCCTTGACCTGCTCGAGGTCGGCGACCGGTCCGCTGTGCAGGACCTCACCGCCCCCCTCACCGGCACCCGGTCCGATGTCGACGACCCAGTCCGCGCGACGCACGACGTCGAGGTCGTGCTCCACGACGAACAGCGAGTTGCCCGACGCCTTCAGCCGCTCGAGGACGGTCATGAGCGGCTCGGCGTCGGCGGGGTGCAGGCCGGCGGACGGCTCGTCGAGCACGTAGACCACGCCGAACAGCCCCGACCGGAGCTGCGTGGCGATCCGCAGGCGCTGCGTCTCGCCGGGCGACAGCGTCGTGGTGTGCCGTGCGAGGCTGAGGTAGCCGAGCCCGAGCTCGAGGAGCACCTCGACCCTCGTGACCAGGTCGGCGGTGATCCGCTCGGCAGCCTCTCGAACAGCACCGTCCCCAGCTCTGGCGGTGGCCGCCCACGTGGACAGCCCGTCGAGCGGGAGCCGGTTCACGTCAGCGATGCTCAAGCCTCCGACGGTGACCGCGAGGGCCTCCGGTCGCAGCCCGCTGCCGCCGCACGCGGGACACGGCATCGCCTCGACGAAGCGCAGAGCGCGGTCCCGGCTCTGCTGGCTCTTGCTGTCGGTGAGGGTGTGCATGACGTGCTTGCGGGCCGACCAGAACTTCCCGTAGTAGCCGTAGTCGACGCGGTCGCGCTCAGGCTTGATGAGGACGCTGGGCTGCTCCTCGCTCCAGAGCAGGAAGTCGCGGTCCTTCTTCTTCAGCTTGCGGAACGGCACGTCGACGTCGATCCCCAGGCCCGACACGACGCTGCGCAGGTTGACGCCCTGCCAGGCGCCCGGCCAGGCCGCGATGGCTCCCTCGCGGATGGTGAGCGACGGGTCCGGGACCATGAGCGCTTCGGTCACGTCGTGCGCCTCACCGAGCCCATGACAGGTGGGGCAGGCGCCGGCCGCTGTGTTGGGGGAGAACGCCTCCGCCTCCAGGTGGGGCGCTCCGGGCGGATAGGCGCCCGCCCGGCTGAACAGCATCCGAAGCAGGTTCGAGAGCGTGGTGAGGGTGCCGACGGTCGAGCGGGAGCTCGCCGCGCTGCGACGCTGCTGCAGCGCGACCGCGGGCGGCAGCCCCGTGATGTCGCGCACGTGCGGCGCAGCCACCTGCTGCAGCAGTCGGCGGGCGTACGGGGCGACGGACTCGAAGTAGCGTCGCTGGGCCTCGGCGTAGAGGGTGCCGAAGGCCAGCGAGGACTTGCCGGACCCCGAGATTCCCGTGAAGACGACCAGCGCGTTGCGCGGCACGTCGACGTCGACGTCCTTGAGGTTGTGCTCGGTCGCGCCGCGGACCCGCACGAAGCCGTCGTCGGTGTCATCCATCTCAGGGCCATACCCAGGCCCAGTGCTGTCAGTGCCCCTGCCCTTGATCGGTCGTCAGGCGCGAATGCGGTAGCTGAGGCAGACCGTGCCGTTGCCGAAGCTGCGGGTGCCGATCAGCGCGAGGTCGAGGCGGACGTCGGTCGGCAGGGCGGGCTTTCCGGCCCCGATCACCACGGGCACCGCGATCACGTGCAGCTCGTCGACGAGGCCCGCGCGGAGGGCCTCACCGGCCAGCTCCGCCCCGCCGACGCTGAGGTCGCGGTCCGCCCCAGCCTTGAGGTCGCGCACGAGGTCGGGCTCGAAGTCGCGCACGAGCGTGGTGCGCGCGGTGTCGACGGACTCGAGGGTGCGTGAGAACACGACCTTGTCAGCGTCGCGCCACGCCTCTGCGAAGCCCTGGCTGATGGGCGACGGGTCGTCGGCCGTCTCCCAGTAGCGCATGGTCTGCCACATGCGTCGGCCGTAGAGCGCCGTGCCGATGCTGCGCTCGAGGTCGTTGGCGAAGGCGTGCACCTCGTCGTCGGGCATGGCCCAGTCGAAGGCCCCGGAGGCGTCCTCGACGAAGCCGTCGAGCGAGCAGATGGGCGCGTAGACGAGCTTTGCCATGCGCCGACCCTGTCACAGGGTCAGGCGGCCTGCGGGATCCGTGCCTGCACGTTGTTGCACGCCTCGCACACGTCCTCGGGGATGATCCCGCGCTTCATCAGGTAGCCGAAGACGATGCAGCCCACGCAGATCGCGAAGACCGACTCCAGGGTCGCGAAGACGACCATCATCGCGAGGAGCACCTGCGGGCCGATCGCGAAGCCGAGGGCGACCAGCAGCACGGTCAGGCTCGTCACGGTCGCGCCGATGGCCTGGGCGAACCGCTTGGGCGGGCCGGGGACCAGCTTCTCGTGGCCGACCCGGGGGGCTACGACCTTGGTCGCGAGCTGCCCGAGCGGGCTCAGCTTGGGTCCGGTGAGGACGCGGGCGATGAAGCCGAGCGCGATCGGCACCGTGATCCAGAGGAAGCGGTGGTCGGCGAAGCTCAGCAGGAGCGTCCCGAGGCTCAGCACGACGACGCCGCCGGCGACCGTGCGGGCGGCGACCTCGTTGACGGGGTTGGGGAACGAGATGAGGGACACGTGCTGCTCCAGCCGACGGGCGGTATTGCCTATCGACCTTAAGGGTTTTGCCCGGCTTGTTGTTCCGCGCCCCTGTTGCGAATCCGTGTCAGCGTCTGAGCGGGAGCCGGCGCAGCGTGATCCCGCGCCGCCGCCGCCGGAGCCGGGACGCTTCGAGGTCGGCGATCAGCCGCTCCCTGGCAAGCCGGCGCTCACGGTCTGTCTTCATGCCAGGCCCTTGCCCGAGGGCAACCGATCTCACACGAGAGGTTCGAGTACCTCGGCGGGGATGAAGAGCTGCGCCCGGTGGAGGACAGCGGCCGGGTCGACGGTGAAGTCTGCGGGTGAGATGGGGGAGCCGCTGCGCGCCAGCAGGTCGCCGATGGCGGCGATCATCGCCCCGTTGTCCGTGCACAGCCGCATCGGGGGGACGCGCAGGTGGATGCCGGCAGCGGCGCAGCGCTCCTCGGCGCTGTCGCGCAGCCGCTTGTTGGCCGCGACCCCACCGACGATGACGAGCGTGTCGACGCCGTGGGCCCGGCAGGCGAGCAGCGCCTTGCTGACGAGCACGTCCACCACGGCTTCCTGGAAGCTCGCGGCCACGTCGTTGGTCGAGATCCCCGGATCGACGCCCTTCTCGACGTACCTCGCCACCGCGGTCTTGAGGCCGCTGAAGGAGAACTCCAGCTCCTGACCGGCCTTCGCCAGCGGACCCATGAGCGGCCGCGGGAACGCGACGGCCCGCGGGTCTCCCTCGCGCGCCGCCCTGTCGATCGCCGGCCCGCCCGGGTAGCCGAGGCCCAGCAGGCGAGCGACCTTGTCGAAGGCCTCACCGGCCGCGTCGTCCCAGGTGTCGGACAGGTGCAGGATCCGCTCCTCGACCAGGTCGCGGACGAGCAGCAGGCTGGTGTGGCCACCACTGACGATGAGGACGACGCACGGCGACGGCAGCGGCCCGTGCTCGAGGGTGTCCGCTGCGGCGTGCCCGGCGAGGTGGTGCACCGCATAGATCGGCACGTCGAGCGCGAGGGCGTACGACTTGGCCGCGGCGATCCCGACCTGCAGGGCCGATGTGAGTCCCGGTCCCGCGGTCACGGCGATCGCGCCGACGTCCTTCAGGGTGAGGTCCGCGTTCGCGAGGGCCGCGTTGACCATCGGCACCATCGCGTTGACGTGCGCCCGGGCCGCGACCTCGGGGACGACGCCGCCGAACCGCGCGTGCTCGTCCATCGAGCTGGCGAGGGCGTCGCCGAGCAGCACGCCGTCGCGCACGAAGCCGACACCGGTCTCGTCGCACGAGGTCTCGATGCCCATCACGATCGTCACGGGCTCAGGCTAATCGCCTCGCGCGAGTGGGTACTGGCACTCGAGATCGGGGCCCGAGATCGAGTGCCCGTATCCACTCACCGTCAGACGAGGAACCTCGTGAGCGGGCTGTCGGGGGACAGGTGCTCGATCCGGCTCGGGGCCGCGTCCATCCGCTCGAGCAGGCCGGGCAGGTCTGCCGCGTCAGCGAGCTCGATGCCGACGAGGGCGGGGCCGGTCTCGCGGTTGTTGCGCTTCACGTACTCGAACAGCGTGATGTCGTCATCCGGTCCGAGCACGCTGTCGAGGAAGTTGCGCAGCGCCCCCGGCTCCTGGGCGAACTCGACGAGGAAGTAGTGCTTGCGGCCCTCGAAGACCAGGGCCCGCTCGACGATCTCGGCGTAGCGGCTCACGTCGTTGTTTCCGCCGCTGACGACGCACAGCACCATCTGGCCCGGCGGCAGCTCGAGCACCCCGAGGGCAGCTGCCGACAGCGCACCCGCGGGCTCGGTGACGATGCCCTCGACCTGGTAGTACTCGAGCATCTCGGAGCAGACGCGCCCGGCCGAGACGCTGATCACCTCGGCCTCGCTCAGCAGGCTGAACGGCACGTCGCCGACCCGTCGCACCGCCGCGCCGTCGACGAAGGTGTCGAGCTCCTCGAGGCTCACCGGCTTCCCGGCGACCTGCGCCGCGGCGAGCGACGTGGCGCCCTCCGGCTCGACCCCGACCACCCGCACCGACGGGTGCCGCTCGCGCAGCCACGCGATCGTGCCCGCCATCAGCCCGCCGCCGCCGACGGGGACCACGACGACGTCCGGCAGCGTCTCGAGCTGCGAGATCGCCTCGGCGATGACGGTTCCCTGACCGGCCACGGTCCGCTCGTCGTCGAAGGCGGGTACGACGGTGGCGCCGGTCTCGACGGCCCGGCTGCTCGCGGCAGTCGATGCCTCGTCGTAGGTGTCGCCCACCAGCTCGACGGTCACGTGCTCACCGCCGAGCGCTGCGATCCGGTCGCGCTTCTGCCGAGGAGTCGTCTTCGGGAGGAACACGGTGCCGCGGACGCCGAGGGCTGAGCAGGCGAACGCCAGTCCCTGTGCGTGGTTGCCGGCGCTCGCGCAGACGACGCCCGTGGCGCGCTCCGTCTCGGTCAGCTGGGAGATGAGGTTGTAGGCACCGCGCAGCTTGTACGACCGGACGGCCTGCAGGTCCTCGCGCTTCAGCCAGACCTCGCCGCCGATCCGCTCCGACAGCCGGTCGCTGCGGTGCACGGGCGAGCGTCGGACGACGCCCTCGAGGCGACGTGCTGCGTCTTCGACTGCTGCGGCGTCCACGACCGCAGAGGCTACTGACAGCCCGTTCGGTTGCCGTTACGTTGCGAGAACGTGTTCTAGGGGGAGGCAGCGTTGCCCAGTGCTCCGAAGTCCGTCGAGGGCTGGAACCTCGTCAAGGCGATGCTCGACGACCTGGGGAAGGCGGTCGAGGCAGAGGCCGAGACCGACCTGGAGCTGGTCGAGGGCCTGCGGGTGCTCGCGCGGGTGACCGCGCTGTCGGCGGAGGTGAGCCTCGACGTCGACCCGGAGAAGCCGTGGTTCTTCAGCATGGACACCGAGGCGAGGTACGTCGGCGGGCCCAACCCGGACGGCGAGTACCACCTCGCGATGATCGACGGGAAGCACACCTACCGCATCCGGGGGAAGCGGAACACCGTGGCGTACCTGGGCTTCCAGGTGCTGGCCGGGGTCGGGCTGACGCCGCGCCGGCAAGCGGTCTACGTGAGCGACCACCAGCTCACGCCGGACGACGAGGGCCGCTTCGAGATCGTGCTGTCGCCGACGGAGCAGCCGGGTCACTGGGTGCAGATCCCGGACGACTCGAGCGCCATCATCGTCCGGCAGTACGTCGGGGACCGCGGCGCCGAGGAGCTGGCCGAGCTCGAGATCGACGCGCTGGACCCGGCGGGGGAGCCGCCGCTGCCGACGGACGACACGATCGGCGAGGCGCTGACCGGCATGGGCTGGACCATCATGAAGCTGGCCACCCTGCACAAGACGATCAAGCCCGAGCTGCTCACGATGCCGAACGTGCTCGTGACCGCGGAGGCGGCCGCGCTCGGGTCGGCGGACACGACCCCGGACAACCTCTACATGATCGGGACGTTCCGGCTGGAACCGCACCAGGCGCTGGTGGTCGACTTCGTGCCACCGGAGTCGCGCTACTGGTCCTGCACCCTCGAGAACATCTGGCACGAGTGCATCGAGCCGAGACGACGCCGTTCCTCGACGACCAACGCGCTGGCCGAGGAGAAGGACGGCAGGGTGCGCCTCGTCATCAGCGCGACCGATCCGGGGCAGCCGAACTGGCTCGACACCGGCGGGCGGCACCGGGGGTTCGTCATCCTGCGCTGGCTCGACGGTGCCGCGGCGCCCGAGCTGACGACCGAGGTGATCGACCTGTGAACGAGCGCCTCGACCTCGACCGCAACGTCGCCGACGCGATCGCGACCACCGGCTTCGACGACTTCGGCGGGGACACCTGGCGCGAGGGAGCCGAGCGGGTCGTCGCCGACCTGCAGGGACCGGCGCAGCTGCACGACATCGGCGTCGAGGTGGCCATCCAGGACCTGCAGGCCTACCTGACCACCAGGCTGCGGATCACCGACCACCGCAAGCAGCACCCGGAGATCGACCAGCCGATCGTCCGGCCGCTCGTCGTCGTCGGTCAGCCGCGGACCGGCACGACGATCCTGTTCGACCTGCTCGCGCAGGACCCCGGCTTCCGGGTGCCGCGCAGCTGGGAGGTCGACAAGCCCTGCCCGCCGCCCGAGCTGTCGACGTACCTCACCGATCCCCGGATCGCGGAGGTGCAGGCCCAGTTCGACCTGGTCGACTCGATGATCCCCGGGTTCAGCGCCTTCCACGAGGTCGGGGCCGAGCTCGCGCAGGAGTGCGTGCGGATCACGGGGTGCGACTTCAAGTCGATGATCCACTCGATCCAGTTCGTGCTGCCCGACTACAACCGCTGGCTGCTGCACGAGGCCGACCTGACCAGCGCCTACGCCTGGCACACCGTGTTCCTGCAGCACCTTCAGTCGAAGGTGCCCGCCGAGCAGTGGCTGCTGAAGTCGCCTGCGCACCTCTGGCACCTCCCCGCGCTGCGGGCGGCGTACCCCGACGCCGTAGTGATCCACACTCACCGTGACCCGCTGAAGGTGATCAGCTCCATCAGCGCCCTGACCAACTCGCTGCGGCAGCTCACGACCGAGCAGACGACGGTGCCGCTGGCGGCGCAGCAGTACGCCGACGACATCGCGGTCGGGCTGGACAGGGCGGTCCAGGCGCACCGCGACCACGTGTTCCCGAAGGAGCAGGTCGTCGACCTGCACTTCACGAAGTTCGTCGCCGACCCGATCGGGCAGATCCGTCGGCTCTACTCCGAGATCGGGCGTGACTTCACGCCCGAGGTGGAGCGGCGGATGCGGGACTTCCTGGCCGCGCACCCAGGGGACGGCGGTGGCGGTGGCAAGCGCTACACGTTCGCCGACACCGGCCTCGTCGAGGGCGAGCTGCGCGAGCGCACGCAGGACTACGTCGACACGTTCGGGATCGAGCTGGTGACGGTC
>CBIHPE010000192.1:0-8056 GCA_966212015.1 uncultured Frankiales bacterium
GCTGCTCGGGCCCGGCGGCGAGGGCTGGCCGCTCGGGCTCGCCGTTCTCGGCTCGGTCGTCCTCGGTGCCGTGGTCGGCTACCTGGTCGCCGTGGGTGCCTCGCGGCTCGACGGACCACCGCTCGCCCTGGCCACCTGGGCGCTCGCCTGGCTCGTCCAACGGCTGCTGCTGGCGTACCCCGGGACCTTCGGCGGTGCCGACGGCCTCACGCGTCCCGCCCCGGCCCACCTCGTGACCCGCTCGCTCGGGCTCGACGTGACCCTGACTCCCGGCGTCCTCGTCGTCGTCTCCGGTGCGCTCTGCGTGCTGCTGATGGCGGGCCTGGCCCGCGTGGCAGTGGGCCCCGGTGGCCTCGACCTCGCCGCCCTGCGCGAGGGGCCCGAGCTCGCCGCCATGCTCGGGGTGCCGGTCGCGCGCCGGCGCCGGGCGGTGCTCGCCGTCGCCGGAGCGGTCCTCGCGCTCGCGGGTGCCGGCAAGCTGGTGCTGCTCGGCCTCGTGGTTCCCTCGGACGTCAGCCCGCTCGTGTCGCTGCAGCTGTTCGTCGCGGTGCTGCTCGGTGGGACCGCTCGCTGGTGGGGCCCCCTGGCCGGGGTGGCGGTCGTGGCCTCGCTACCGCCCGTCGCCGACGCGCTGGCCCGGGCCGTGGACGCCGACGTGGAGCGCTCGCGCGGCGTCGTGACGGCGCTGCTCCTGCTCGCCGTCGTCGTGCTGCGCGGACGCCTCCGCTCCCGCCCCGGCACTGCACCGGGGCCGCCGGCAGCGCTCCCCGAGGCCGGCCCAGCGACGCCCGGCCCGACCGTGCTCGAGGCGACCGACGTGCACGTCCGGTACGACGGGGTGGTCGCTCTCGACGGGGCGCAGCTCGACCTGCGGGCCGGCGAGGTCCACGCCCTCATCGGACCCAACGGCAGCGGGAAGACGACGCTGCTCAAGGAGCTCGCGAAGGACGCTCGGTCGGTCCGCACCCCGCAGCACACCCTCGTGCTGCCGAGGCTGCGCGCCGACCGCCAGGTGGCCCTCGGCGCGAGGGGAGGGTCGGCGCCGAGGCTCGCGGTCCTCCGCCACCTCCTGCGCACGCCGTCCTCCCGCACGACGGACCCACGGATCGCCGACGCTCTCGCCGCGACCGGCCTGCAGCACGTGGCAGGCGCCGACCCGCAGCGGCTCACGGCCGGCGACCAGCGGCTGCTGCAGGTGGCCCGGGCCGTCGCCACCGGCCGGCCGGCGGTGCTGCTGGACGAGCCCGCTGCAGGGATGACCGCTGGAGAGCGCGACCGGCTCCGGACCGTCCTGCGCCACCTCGCCTCGAGGGGCACCGGGGTGCTGCTGGTCGAGCACGACATGCGGCTGGTCGCCGACGTCGCCGACCGCGTGACGGTGCTCGACCAGGGCCGGGTCCTTCGCTGTGGGACACCTGACCAGGTGCGCGCCGACCCCGCCGTCCGGCGGGCCTACCTCGGTACGTTGAGCGAGTGAGACGTCTCGCCGCGCCCCTGCTCCTCCTGCTGGGCGCGACCGCCTGCACCGGCGGCGCCAGTGCACCCAAGGGGGACGCCCTTGTCGTCGTCTCGGCCCCGCTCACCAGCTCCCCGTGGATCGGCGAGTTCGTCGAGAAGGGCGCGCAGCTCGCCGCCCGGCAGGTCAACGCCGGCAACGGCCGGCACATCAAGGTCCGGGTCGTCGACAACGGCGGCTCTGCCCAGACCACGGTCGCGCAGGCGCGCGACGCCGTGCAGGACGGCGCTGTCGCCTTCATCACCGACGGCGTCGGCGCCAGGGCCGTGGCCGCGGTGACCGATCCGGTCAAGCTGCCCGTCTTCATCACCTTCGAGGGCGGCGCGTCGCTCACCGACGCCACGAAGCTCCCGACGCTGTTCCGCCTCGCCCCGGCCAACGAGGACATGTGCCGGCGGCTCGCCGACTACCTCGCCGACGTGCGCCCCCACCAGAGCGTCGCGCTGCTGTCGGACGACAGCTCCTACGGCGTCGAGGGCTCCGCGAACGTGAAGGCCGACCTGCTGCACGACGAGGTGAAGGTCGTCTCCGACCAGACCGTCCCGGCGGGGGCCCCTGACGTCAGCGCGCAGGTGCTCGCCGCGCGCCGGTCCGGCGCCAAGGTCCTCGTCGTGTGGGCCCGGGCCGCCGGGCTGGCGGCCATCGTCCGCACCGTCCGCTCGAGCGGCTGGGACGTCCCGATCTACACCGGGCCCGCGGGCGAGGACCCGCTCCTGCGGCAGCAGCTCGCGGACCACCCGACCTGGCTCGACGGGACCGTCTTCGTCTCGTTCCGGATCACCAGCGAGGCGGGCGGCGCGCCCTTCGCCGCCTATCGCAAGGACTACGAGAAGGCCTACGGCGCAGGCACTTTCGGGGTGAAGAGCGACGGGAAGCTCGTCGTCCAGCCGCCGGACTGGTCGATGTACTCCTACGACGCGGTCAACCTCGTCGAGGCTGCCCTCCAGCGGGCCAAGACCGTCGACCGGGTCAAGGTCTACGAGGGCATCCAGGCGATCGTCATCACGGGCGCCAACGGCGACGAGCGCGGCTACGGACCCGACGACCGCGAGGGCGTCAGCCCGGACGACATGTACTTTGCCGAGTTCAAGGGGATGCGCTTCTACCCCAAGCACGACGACGTGCTCTCCACCTCGCTCCCGCTGGTGCCGCAGTAGGTGTGCGGCCGCTACGCCTCCTCCAGGAGACCGGACGACCTGGTCTCCTGGTACGACGTGGAGGAACCGCCGGAGGAGGTCCTCGAGCCGTCGTGGAACGTCGCGCCGACGGACCCCGTCTACGCCGTCGTGCAGAGCAAGGAAGGCGTCCGGCAAATCCGGGTCCTGCGCTGGGGACTCGTGCCGTCCTGGTCGAAGGACGCCAAGGGCGCGGCCCGGATGATCAACGCGCGGATGGAGTCGGTGAGGGAGAAGCCGGCCTTCCGCAAGGCGTTCGTGTCACGGCGCTGCCTGGTGCCGGCCGACGGCTACTACGAGTGGAAGCCAGAAGGCACGGAGAAGCAGCCCTACTACCTGACCGCGCCGGACCCGCTGTCGATGGCCGGCCTCTACGAGCACTGGAAGTCGCCCGAGGGCGAGTGGCTGTCGACCTGCACCATCATCACGACGAGCGCGCCCGACGACCTCGGGGAGATCCACGACCGCACGCCGCTGCTCGTGCCGAAGCAGCACTGGGCCACGTGGCTCGACCGGTCCGTCGCCGATCCGGGTGACCTGTTGATCCCAGGAACCCCAGGCGTTCTCGACGCCTGGCCGGTCGGCAAGGCGGTCGGCAACGTCCGCAACAACGGGCCGGAGCTGATCCAGCCCGCCTAGGACCGGCGCCAGACCGCGTACCCGGCTCCCAGCAGCGCCATTCCCGCCAGGCCGACCAGCGAGATGGCGCCCCACCGCGGGTGCAGCACCGGCTTCGTCGCCGCCGTCGCGCTCGGCGGCGCGAAGGACAGCTCGTAGGACGTGGAGCCGGTGCCCTTGAGATCGGCGCCGAGGTAGGGGGAGTACGACGACGCGCGCGCGCCCGTGGCGGCGACGGCGATCAGCAGGTCGAGCGCTTCCTTCCGGCTCGCCGCGGACGGCTTCGAGGCCGCCCACTCCCTCCAGGTCAGGAAGGACCCGGGCGGTGCCAGCTCCTGCTTGTTGAAGGCTGCGACGGCGTCCATCCGCAGCGCCAGGTCACCGGGCCCGCCGGCCTTCACGTCGAAGGTGACGGACTGCGTCTGCCGCCCGGGGAGGCTGCCGCCGAGGGTGCCCTCGAACGTGCCGCCCGTCGGTGTGGCGGTCGTGGCGGGACCTGAAAGCGTGGCCGTCGTGCCGGTGACGGCGAACGACCCGGTGAGGTGCAGCGGCACCCCCTGGCTGGCCGACACCTGGGCCGCGCCGGTCACCGTGAGGTCCTTGGGGAGCCGGTCGTCCGTGCTCGGCAGCCGGTCTGCGCCGGGCTTGCGAGCGACCTCGAGCGCGAGGTCGAGGGACCGGGCGAGCGCCGCGGCGGAGGCGTCGGTCCCGGTCGGCAGGTCCTGCGGCTGCTCCGTCGCGTTGGTGACCGTCACGTGCACGGTCCCTGCTCCAGGGATGCGGCCGCCGTCACCCAGCCGGCCGGCCTTGCCGGAGGCGTCGGTGAAGGTCACGGTCACCGTCATCGGGAGGTGCTCCGCCTCGATCGCTGGGTCGAGCCGCAGGCGTGCGGCGAGCTCGCGGTGACCAGGCGTGAAGCCCTGCCAGACCACGGCCCCCTTCTGCGTCAGCGGTGGCCGCTCGGTGCCGAGGCTGGTCGCCTCGCGCGCCGGGCCGCGCTCCCGGATCGCGTAGTCGCCCTGGCCCTGCACGTCGAGGCGCTGCTCCATCGTGACGGTGCGGACGGTGCCGTCGCCGCCGAGACCGACGAGGAGCTTCTCGTCGTTGCGCACGGTGCCGGGGACCACCGACGGCTTGAGCCGGTCGGGCCGGAAGGCCTTGTTGGCCTTCTGGACCGCCAGGATCAGCTTGCTCTCCTGGACCTTCGCGGCCTCAGGGGTCGGCAGCTCGATGCTGTCGGCATGCGTGACCAGGGCCGTTGTGGGGCAGGCCAGGATCGCCGCCGCGACAGCCAGCCTGAGGGTCCGCACCTCTCGAGGCTACGGTGGTCTGCACCCGCACACGTGAAGGAGAGATCAGTGGACCTCGACGGCCTGCGTGCCGACCTCGAGCAGGTCGTGCGCGAGAGCGACGCGACCATCGCGCTCCTCCAAGCGGAGGAGGCCGAGGAGGACAGCGACGTCGTCGAGGACGACGCCGCGGAGGCCGCGGACTTCACGGAGAGCGATCGCGAGGAGGCCCTCGTCGAGGCGGCCGAGGCCCGGCGGGCCGAGGCGCTGGAGGCCCTGGCTCGCATGGACGCCGGCACCTACGGCGTCTGCGTCGACTGCGGCAAGCAGATCCCCGAGGCGCGCCTGGAGTTCCGCCCCGAGGCGGCCCGCTGCGTGGAGGACCAGGAGAGGTTCGAGGACGCCGAGGCCTGACGCCCAGCAGCGCTCTCAGGGCTTGCGGGCGCTGCTGACCAGGTGGATGCCGGGCGTCTCGCCCTCACGGTCCAGGGACAGCTGGAGCTCGGTCCGGACGAGCGCGGTCATCGCGTCGGGGCCGCCGGTCGCCAGCGCTCGCTCGACGGTCCCGGGCGTGAGCACCGACCGAGGCCGTACCCACTCGACGTCGAAGCCGACCTCTTCCAGCAGCGACTGGAGCTCCTCGGGCCAGAAGCAACGGCTGAGGCTGCCGTCGTCCTCGGGCACCAGCACGACGTCGGCGGAAGGGGCGTCCGCGAGCTCGGCCCACCGGCCCTGGTCGGCGAGCCGGGCCAGGCCGGTGGTCAGGCTGTCGACGCAGAGCAGCAGCCGCCCCCCGGGTCGCAGGACCCGGACGAGGTCACGAGCCGTCTCCTCGGTGGCGAGCGACATCGACAGCGCGCGCGACTCGGCGACCACTGCGTCGAACTGCTCGTCGCCGACCCAGTCGAGCGCGCGGGTGTCGGCGACGACCGTCGCGACGCCGGACACCGGGCCCGCTCCCACCCGCACGACGTCGTGGCCGAGGTCGCGCAGCAGCTGCGCGCGATCAGGCCCGTCGAGGCTGAGGTCGAGCACCCGGATCCGGTCCTCGGGGACCCAGGCGGCCAGCTGCGCACGAGCGACCTCGTCGTAGAAGAGCCAGTACGGGGACGAGGGCGGAGGGACGGGCGTGGGCGCACCGGCCGAGGGGTCAAGGCTCAGCACAAGGCCCTCCTACCCTCTCGGAATGCCGGAAACACCGCCGCCCGAGGACAGCTGGACACCCGTGCAGACGCGCAACGGGCCCGCAAGGTTCCACCTCGACGGGTCAGGTGAGGGACTTCTGGTCCTGGGGCACGGCGCGGGGGGAGGGACCCGATCCGTGGACCTGCTCGCCGCCCGGCAAGCGGCCCACGCCGCTGGCTTCCGGGTGGCGCTGGTGGAGCAGCCCTGGCGGGTCCGGGGCCGCAAGGTCGCCGAGCCGCCGCCGAAGCTGGACATCGGCTGGGTCGACGTCGTCGCCACGCTCCAGGGGGCCCCGCTCGTCGTCGGTGGCCGCAGTGCGGGGGCCCGGGTCGCCTGCCGCACTGCCGCAGAGGTCGGCGCGGACGCGGTCCTGTGCCTGGCCTTTCCGCTGCACCCGCCCGGCAGGCCGGAGCGCTCCCGCCTCGCAGAGCTCGAGGGGGTCACCGTGCCCGTCCTGGTCGTGCAGGGGGACCGGGACGCGTTCGGGGTGCCGGACCAGGCGGTCCGGGTGCCCGGCGCGGACCACGGCTTCAAGGTGCCCAAGGGGCTGCCGGGTGCGGGCCCGCAGGTGCGCGAGCACGTGGAGACGTGGCTCAGGTCACTGTAGAAACGGACAAAGCACGCGGACGGGCTACACCCGCGCAACGCGGGTGCCGATCACGGCTGGGTGAACGACTCCGTCAAGCTCGCCCGTATGGCTGCGCTCAGCGCGTTCGCGGGCACGGCCCTCGCCCTCGCCATGGCCTTCGTCATCCGGGCCAACGGCGCGCCGTTCCACATCGCCCCGGACATGATCGTCTTCTACACGGTCGAGGGGATCGGCTCGGCCGTGTGGCTGTTCCTGCTGCCGGTCGCGGCGGAGCGGTACGGCGTGGTCAGCCGACACCGGGTCGGCTGGACCTTCTGGGCGCTGGTGCTGCAGCTGTCGAGCGCCGGGGGCTTCGTCAGCTACACCGGCGGCGTCGTCGGGCCGTTCTGGGTGCTGTTCTTCCCGATCCTCGTCTACGCGGGTGTCGCGTGCCCCATGTGGCTGCGGCAGGTCATCGCGGCGGCCTGCGCGGCGGCGCTCGTGCTCGGGTCCGTCCAGGCGGACACGGCGACGGCGGGGACCTGGCCGTGGATGGTCCTCATCTGCCCGTTCTTCGCCGCGATCACCGGCTTCGTCGGCCGCATCACCCAGCGCCTCGCGGAGGTCAACGAGCGCTCCCTGCGTGACCGCGACGAGCTGCAGGCGCAGGTGCGGGAGCTGGCCGCGACCCTGGCCCGCACGGCGCAGGGCGACCTGACCGTGACGCCCCACCTGATGGTCGACCCGCAGGCCTCCTACGCCTCGTCCATGACGGTCCTCTCGCACGCCCTCGGTGACACGCTCGGCAACCTGCGCGGCCTGGTCGACCAGGTGCGGGGCGGTGGTGAGCACATCGCCGCCAGCGCCACCGAGCTGCTCGCCAGCGCGGAGCAGACCGCCGCCGGCGCGACCCAGCAGTCGTCGGCCGTGGCCCAGACCACGTCCACCATCCAGGAGCTCGCGGCGACGGCGGCCTCCATCGCCGAGACGGCCCAGGCCGTCGCCGGTGCGGCGGAGAAGACGATGCTGCTCGTCCTCGAGGGCAGCCGTGCCGTCGAGGAGTCCGTCGACTCGATGATGCAGATCTCCGCGCGCGTCGAGGACATCGCCGAGCGGTCCGTGCAGCTGGGCGACCAGTCGCAGGAGATCGGTCGCATCCTCGGCGTCATCGACGACCTGTCGGACCAGACCAACCTGCTCGCCCTCAACGCCGCGATCGAGGCCGCGCGGGCCGGCGAGCACGGCCGCGGCTTCGCCGTCGTCGCGTCCGAGGTCCGCAAGCTCGCCGAGCGCGCCCAGGAGTCGACCGGTCAGATCCAGCAGATCGTCGACGCCATCCAGCACGGCACGTCGGCAGCGATCGACGCCTCCCAGCAGGGAGCCTCGGAGGCCCGCACCGGCGTCGAGAAGGCCCGCGGAGCGGTGGCGTCGCTCTCCCGGATCAGCGGCATCGTCGACGAGACCACCGCCGCGGCGAAGGAGATCTCGATCGCCACCCAGCAGCAGCGGTCCGCCTCCGACCAGGTCGTCGCCGCCATGTCCCAGGTGTCCGACGTCTCGCGCCAGTACGCCGCCGGCTCGAAGCAGGCCGCCGCGGCCGCGCTCGAGCTCAACGAGCTCGCGACCGACCTCAAGGCCTCGATCGCCCGCTTCACCACCGCGTAGGCGGACGCTGGGGGTCGCGATATGGCACCCAAGAGGGCCC
>CBIHPE010000193.1:0-7992 GCA_966212015.1 uncultured Frankiales bacterium
CGTTCTCCTAATGTTCGGCCTCGCTTTCGCTCGGTAGCGAGTTCAGACCGTCGAGGGGAGCCGTTACATGACGCGGCCCTAGTCGATGACCAGGCCAGCATTCCTGCGCCCGTCGGCGGCCTGTGCCAGCCAGTCCACCGAGCCGGCCAGGAAGGCGCGAGCGGCGGTCGCGGCTCCGTGCCACGCGGCCCACGCGAGCTGCCCGCCGACGGAGATGCGGGCGATGCCAGCGTCGGCGAGGGAGGGGATGGTCATGCCGGGGAGCAGCAGTGCGTTGACCGGCTTGCTGACCTCCTTGACGATCGTCGCGAGCTCGCCAGGGTCGGTGACGACGGGGGCGTAGAGGACATCGGCGCCGGCCTCGGCATAGGCGTTGAGTCGCTCGATGAGGTCGGGGAGCGGACCACCGCCGCGCAGGCGTCCCTCGGCGCGGCCGGTGAGGACGAGGTCGGGGGCGGCGGCGCGTGCGGCCCGGACGCGGTCGGCCGCTTCGGCGATCGGGTAGATCGCGGTGCCGCTCCAGTCCTCGATGGAGGCGCCGGCGAGGCCGGTGGCGGCGGCCGCGGCATAGGTCGGGCCGGGGTCCTCGGCGTACCCGTTCTCGAGGTCGGCCGAGACTGGGATGTCGACGGCGTCGCAGACGAGCTGGCAGTGGTGCAGGACCTGGTCGAGAGTGACGTGGGAGTCGGCGTGGCCGAGGGAGGCCGCGAAGCCGGCGGACGTGGTGGCGAGGGCCTTGGCACCGAGGGCCTGGAACAGGGCGGCGCTGCCGGCGTCCCACGGGTTCGGGATGAGGAGCGGGTCACCGGGCACGTGGAGGTCCAGGAAGGAGGTCATGATCGCATCCAAGCGCACCGGTCCGACTAGATTTCCAGCGTGCTGAAGGTCGGTCTCACGGGTGGCATCGGGTCGGGCAAGTCGACGGTGTCGCGGCTGCTGTCGGCGTACTCGGGTCTGGTGGTCGTCGATGCCGACCTGATCGCGCGCGAGGTCGTGGAGCCGGGCACGCCGGGACTGGCCGCGGTGGTCGAGGAGTTCGGCGCGGAGGTCCTCCAGGATGACGGCACGCTCGATCGCGACAAGCTCGGCGCGGTGGTGTTCGGCAACGAGGAGCGGCGCAAGGCGCTCGCCGCGATCCTGCACCCTCTCATCGGGGAGCTGTCGGCTCAGCGCTGGGCCGAGGCCGAGGCCGGGGGAGCGAGGGTGCTCGTCCACGACGTGCCACTGCTGGTGGAGGCGAACCTCAAGGACATGTACGACGAGGTGGTCGTCGTCGACGTGCCCGTCGAGCTGCAGGTGCAGCGGCTGGTCGAGCTGCGAGGGATGACCGAGGCCGATGCCCGCGCACGGATCGCGACGCAGGCGACCCGCGAGGCCCGGCTGGCCGTCGCGACGACGGTGCTCGACAACAGCGGAACGGTCGAAGACCTGACGAAGCAGGTCGAAGCCCTCGCGAGCAAGTGGGACCTCACCCGGGCGTGACGTTGTGCTCGACCGAGGTTTGGTCGACACCCCAGTGTGGGCAAGAAGACTCTCTCCTGTCTGTCACGGCCGTTTCGACGTGATCAAGCAGGTCCGGCCCTTAGCGTCTTTCGCGTGCCGCCCCCGAGACACGCCGCCCCTTCGCGCGTACCCGACACTGCCGTCCGCTTCATCGCGTTCGCGATCCTGCTCGTCGTCCTGACGGCCGTCAGCGCGATCCGCCACACCTCGTCGTCGAAGGTCCACTCGACGTCCGCCGCGAAGGCGTCGATCCGGCTGACCTCGCAGGTCCAGCCGCGCGTGGTCGTACCGCCCAAGGCGCCGGCCGCCACGCTCAAGAAGGCTGCGAAGAAGCCGGTGGCGAAGAAGCGGGTCGTCGCCAGGAAGCCCGCGGCGAAGGTCGTGCGCTGGCTGCCGACCGGCACGGGCATGTGGCTGCACGAGTTCGACCGCTCGCAGGGCGGCAGCGGCACGGCCATCGTCGCCCGCGCCAAGCGAGCCGGCCTCACGCACCTGTTCGTCCAGACCGGCTCGTCGAAGAAGGGCCCCATCGGCTCGCCGGCGCTCCGGCAGATCCTGCCTGCGACCAAGGGCACCGGCATCCGCGTGATCGCCTGGGACTTCGCAAACCTGCGCAACCCCGAGGCCGACGCCCGACGGCTCGCGATGGCGGCACGCTTCCGCTGCGGCGGCTGCCCGCGGATCGCTGCGGTCGCGCCCGACGTCGAGACCGCCGCCGAGGGGACGAAGATCAACGGCAGCAACGTGGTCCGCTACTACGCCGAGTTGCGGCACTGGCTGCCCGCCGACGTCTCGATCCTCGCGACCGTCCCGTGGCCGAGCGAGGTCCGTCGCGGCCGGTACCCGTACGCCAGCACGGCGAAGCGCGCGGACGCCATCCTGCCGATGGCCTACTGGTACAACCGGTCGCCCGCCGCCGTGACGGCCCAGTCGATGGCGTACTTCCGGAAGTACGGCAAGCCGGTCATGCCGGTCGGACAGGGGTACGACGGACGGCTGGACGCCCCCTACCTGGCACCCGACCCGCACCCGTTCCTGTCGGTGCGCTCGTTCCTGCTCACGGCGAAGCAGTGGCATGCGCCGGCCGTCTCGCTGTGGTCGTGGCAGACCACTGGCGGGCAGCAGTGGGCTGCGCTGACGACGGCGAAGCGGTTGTTCAGGAAGTAGCCCAGAACTCGTTGCCGTCGGGGTCGAGCCACGTGCGGCCGTCGACCCGGCGGGCGCCGAGCGCGACGAGTCGGTCAGGGTCGTCGGTCGACAACTCCCAGCGGAAGCGGTGGCGGTGCGTGGCGGGGTTCAACGGCGGGCCGCCCCACGTCAGCTTCGGACCCCCGTGCGGCGACCGGACCGCGGTCTCCTCGTCCTGGTCCCACACGAGCGGGTAGTCGAGAGCGGCCGCCCAGAAGTAGCCGAGCGCCTGCGTCCCCTCGCCCGACAGCGCGCCGATGAAGCCGCAGTCGGCGAGGAAGCTGTTGCCGGGCTCGATGACGCACATCTCGTTGCCCTCGGGGTCCTGCATCACGACGTGGTCGACCTCGCCCTGACCGATGTCGAGGTGACCGCCGCCGAGGGCGATCACCCGCGCCACCGTCTCCTGCTGCTGCTCGAGGGACTGGCTGGTGATGTCGAAGTGGCCCATGTTCGGTCCGCGCTTCGGCTCGTCGGTGGGGACGAACCGGAGGTCGAAGCCGGTGTCATCCGTCGGGTGCAGCCTGGTGCCCTCGACCTCCCAGCCGAGCAGGTCGCCCCAGAAGGCGGCCAGGCGCTCAGGGTCGAGAGCCTCCAGCACGAGGGCTTCCAGTCGGACGGCCATGTCCTGAACGCTAGGCAGCCTGGCAAGGAGGATTCGGCAGGCTAGTGCTGCGCGTCGGTCCTGAAGATCGCAAGGGCGGCGAGCGCGATGATCACGCAACCGACGGCGAAGCCCCAGAAGCCGATGGCCACGTCGTGGAAGGGGTCACTGTCCTCGCTGGAGGGATAGCGGCGTGATGCCCAGGCGTCGATGCCGATCCACGCCACGGGGCTGGCGAGCGCGACGGCCACCGCGCCGAAGCGCAGCCACAGCCTGAACCGCGGGGCGCTGATGGCCGCGACCGTCAGGACCGCTGCCGCCGCGGCGATGACGAACACGATGAGCGCGATGTGCCGCCCGAGCATCGAGTGCGCGGCGTACCGCGGGTCTCCCCAGTGGTAGTCGGCCGACACGTTCCAGGGGCGGCTGTGGGGGGTGTCGTAGTCGGAGATGTCCTTCCAGCGCAGGCTGATGAAGCTGAAGAAGGCGACCGTCCCCCCGAGGGACAGCAGGAGGACAGGGCTGAGGACTGCCCGTCTGATGTGCTGGGTGACAGTTGGCATGCAGACCTCCCGCTGGGCATCGTCGGCGTACCCCTTAGGACGTGACCGCGCACGCACGTCGCTGCACTAGGTGTCCACCAGCGCGAGCCCTACCCCTGCAGGGTCGCGAGCAGGTCGTCCAGCTGGCCGAACGTCTCGTGCGTCGCCTGCTCCGCGCCGGCGCCCGCCTCGAGCGCTTCCTTCGAGGGGTAGACCTCGGTCATGACGAGGTGCGTCTGACCGTCACGCTCCTCGAACGACACGGTGGTGACGGAGCCGTCCTCGCCGTCCTCGTCGTTCGTCCAGACGATGCGCGAGTGCGGCGTGACCTCGACGTACCTGCCGTGGAACTCCATGCCGTCGCCGAAGTCGAGGCGGTAGTGGCCGCCGGTGCGCGCGTCCATGTCCAGGCCCTGCAGCTTCATGCCCAACGACTGGGGGAGCCACCACTGACGGAACAGCTCCGGTGTCGTCCAGGCCTGGAACACCAGCCGCGCCGGTCCGTCGAAGGTTCGCCTGACCACGATCTCGCGGTCTGAGGTCCGGTCGATGACGACGGGGTTCCTCGCCGCGGCGGTGTCACTGCTCGGTGCGTTCATCGTTCTTCTCCTTGAGCTTCAGCTGTTCGACGACGTCATCCAGCGCGCCGAAGCGCGCGTCCAACATCTGCTGGTACTGCTCGATCCACGAGGCCACGTCCTCGAGACGGCCCGACCCGATCCGGCAGCTGCGGACCCGCCCCACCTTCTGGGTCGTGACGAGGCCGGCTCCCTCCAGGACGCCGACGTGCTTCTTCATGCCGGTGAGCGTCATCTCGAACCGCTCCGCTAGCTGGCTGATGGACGCTTCCGAGCGCCCGAGGTGCTCGAGCACGCCGCGGCGCGTGGAGTCCGCGAGGGCCGCGAAAGCGGCGTCGAGGTCGACCTGCAGATGCTGAACCATTTGGTTCAGTGTGTATCAGTCGTCCTCGGCTGGCGCAAGTGCGACGAGGTGCGGGCCTACTTCGCGGGGAGGGACTTCGCGTAGGTGACACCCCGCCGGACCCACTCGGCGAGCACTGCGTCGTCGTCGAGGACGTCACCCTGCACGCGCAGCCAGCCCTGCATCGAGCGGCCACGCATCTCGAAGGGCTCTGCGCCCGGCTCGCGCAGCAAGGCCTCGGTCTCCTCCGGCGCCACCCGGACCATCAGCCCGCCCTGACCGCTTGCGGCGACGCTCATGTTGCCGCCGATCAGGAACGCGAGGCCGCCGAACATCTTCTTCTCGGCCGGCCTCTCCTTCGCCGTGAGCAGCCGGATCCGATCAGCCAGCTCCGTGTCGTACGCCATGGCGTGACGCTACGTCGAGCCTGCGACAGTCGACAGCCCCCTGGCGACGACGGGTCGCAGCTGATCTCGCGCTGTCGGACGCCCGACGTACCGTGGAGGGATGCCGCAGGAGATCAAGGGCACCCATGGGGTACGGCCGACGGTGGAGCGCCTCGACAGCAGGGTGAAGCGGCGTGAGCGCAAGTTCGAGGTCGTGAGCGACTACGTGCCCTCCGGAGACCAGCCGGCCGCGATCGCGGAGCTGACCAAGCGGCTCGAGCAGGGCAAGCCCGACGTCGTCCTGCTCGGCGCGACAGGCACCGGCAAGTCGGCGACCACTGCGTGGCTTGTCGAGCAGGTGCAGCGGCCGACTCTCGTCATGGCGCCTAACAAGACGCTCGCGGCGCAGCTCGCCAACGAGTTCCGCGAGCTCTTGCCCAACAACGCGGTCGAGTACTTCGTCAGCTACTACGACTACTACCAGCCCGAGGCCTACGTCCCGCAGACCGACACCTACATCGAGAAGGACTCGTCGGTGAACGAGGAGGTCGAGCGCCTCCGGCACTCGGCGACCATGTCGCTGCTGACCCGCCGTGACGTGATCGTCGTGGCCTCGGTCTCCTGCATCTACGGACTCGGGACGCCGCAGGAGTACGTCGACCGGATGGTCAAGCTGACGGTCGGCGACACCATCGAGCGCGACAAGCTGCTGCGCAAGCTCGTCGACGTGCAGTACACCCGCAACGACCTCGCCTTCACCCGCGGGACGTTCCGGGTGCGCGGCGACACGGTCGAGGTCTTCCCGGTCTACGAGGAGCTCGCGATCCGGGTCGAGATGTTCGGCGACGAGATCGAGCGCGTGATGACCCTGCACCCCCTGACAGGTGAGGTCATCGAGGAGCACAACGAGGTCTTCGTCTTCCCGGCCACCCACTACGTCGCGGGTCCGGAGCGGATGGAGCGCGCGGTCAACGGCATCGAGCTCGAGCTCGCGGACCAGCTGGCCAAGCTGGAGAAGCAGGGGAAGCTGCTCGAGGCGCAGCGACTGCGGATGCGCACGACCTACGACATCGAGATGATGCGCCAGGTCGGGTTCTGCAACGGCATCGAGAACTACAGCCGGCACATCGACGGCCGCGGCCCGGGCACGCCGCCGCACACGCTGCTCGACTACTTCCCCGAGGACTTCCTGCTCGTCATCGACGAGTCGCACGTGACGGTGCCCCAGATCGGCGCCATGTACGAAGGCGACATGTCCCGCAAGCGGACCCTTGTCGACCACGGCTTCCGGCTGCCGTCCGCCATGGACAACCGCCCGCTGAAGTGGGAGGAGTTCCTCCAGCGCACCGGCCAGACCGTCTACCTGTCGGCCACCCCGGGCAACTACGAGATGTCGCGCGTCAAGGACGACGTGGTCGAGCAGGTCATCCGCCCGACCGGCCTGGTCGACCCCGAGATCGTGGTCAAGCCCACCAAGGGCCAGATCGACGACCTCGTCCACGAGATCAAGGTCCGTGCCGAGAAGGACGAGCGCGTCCTCGTTACGACCCTCACGAAGAAGATGTCGGAGGACCTCACCGACTACCTGCTCGACCTCGGCATCCAGGTCCGCTACCTGCACTCCGAGGTCGACACGATCCGCCGCATCGAGCTCCTTAAGGAGCTGCGTCAGGGCGTATTCGACGTCCTCGTCGGCATCAACCTGCTGCGTGAGGGCCTCGACCTGCCCGAGGTGTCGCTCGTCGCGATCCTCGACGCCGACAAGGAGGGCTTCCTCCGCTCCGGCACCTCGCTCATCCAGACCATCGGCCGCGCCGCCCGCAACGTCTCCGGCCAGGTCCACATGTATGCCGACACCATCACACCCTCGATGGCAAAGGCGATCGACGAGACGAACCGGCGGCGCGCCAAGCAGATCGCCTACAACACCGAGCGCGGCATCGATCCCCAGCCCCTGCGCAAGAAGATCGCCGACATCCTCGACGACATCGTGCGCGAGGATCCCGAGCTGGTCGGCGGGTCGGGCCGCAACCAGTCCCGTGGGAAAGCCCCCGTCCCGGGCGGTACGTCGAAGGGCGCCACCCACGTCGAGTCGCTGAAGGGGATGCCGCGCGCCGAGCTCGCGATGCTCATCCAGCAGCTCCAGGACCAGATGCACGAGGCTGCCCGCGAGCTGTCCTTCGAGCTCGCCGCTCGTCTGCGCGACGAGGTCAATGAGCTGAAGAAGGAACTGCGGGGTATGGACGCCGCCGGCATTCGGTAACGGCACATAGCCTCGCTGCTGGTCTACGCCGTGGGGCGCGGTCCGAGCAAGGGCTGGACGTCCGGAGGGTTGTTGTAGCCCGCGTCCCACGGAAAGCGCCCGGATGAGTCGGGCCACACCATCTGCACCGCCGAACAAGTCCCGTAGACCTGCCGGACTGCGGTCAGTTCCTCGTCCTGCACGACGGATAAGAACAGGACGGTCGCGGGGGCCAGGTCGTTGTTCACCGTGCCAGCGTCGAAGCGCTTGCCGTCTCTGACATCCGAGCCGATGTTGTTGAGGAACGTCTGTGCATGCTTGAAGGGCATGCCCGTGATGACCACTTCGGGGTGGTCGAAGGCGGTGAGGCCGACGGTGTACTAGAAGGCCGCTTCCCCAGGCTCCGTCCCAGCACCGACGTTCCTGACCGCCCAGCCGAACTCGTCAATCATCCGGAGCAGGTCAGCAAAAACCGCGTCACCCGCGCTGCTCATACCGGCACCCTATGGCCGGTCAGACCGCACGCGGTAGGGCAAGTTCCTGGCGATATGTAGGGCCGGTTGCGCGAAGGGGACTTCTGCTCGACGGCTCTGTCCTGGCGAACCG
>CBIHPE010000194.1:0-7974 GCA_966212015.1 uncultured Frankiales bacterium
GCCGTAGTCACCCCGCGTGGTCGCGCTCCACGCCAGGTGCTGCAGCGCCCAGCCGACGCCTCGCCGGTCGCCGACCTGCTCGGCGAGCAGCCGCGCCTGCTCGACGTGGGCCTCGGCGTCGCGCAGCCGGCCCTCGAAGTAGTCCAGCAGCCCGAGCTGGCGCAGTGCCTCGCCGGCGAGCCGCTCGATGCCGGACGCACCCGCGGCCGCCAGCGCGGACACGAACGCCTCGCGCGCGCTCGCGAGGTCGCCGCGCTTGCGGCGCACCTCGCCGAGGACGAGGAGCGCCCCCGCGCGCACCGCGTCCTCCGAGGCGGCCAAGGCCGGCAGCAGCTCCTGCTCCGCCTCCTCGAGGCGGTGCAGCGACGCGAGCGCCTGGGCGTGGGCCACCCGCACCGGGACGAGCAGGTCGTCGGGGATCGGGTCGCCGAGGTCCTCGTGGCTCAGAGCGATCGCCCGCGCGAGCACCGCCTCCGCCTGGGCGCTGTCGTCGCGCCCGAGCGCCAGCTGGGCGAGCCGCGCGAGCGCCGCGAAGGCCAGGCCCCGGGCTTGCCAGGCGGGGTCGTCGCGCGGGAGGTCCATCTCGGCGGCCAGCCGCACCGCCCGCTCCCCCTGCGAGGCGCTGATGACATCGGCCTGCGCTCCGCGGACCTCGGCGTCCTGCCCCCAGGCCGCGACGGCCGCGTGCCGGCGGGCCCGGTCGGCCTTCGCCAGGCCGGCGTAGGCGACGTCGCGGACCAGCGTGTGCGCGAAGCGGTAGCCGTCCTCGTCCGGCTCGAGCAGCCGGCGGTCGAGCAGCGTCGCGACGGCGGCCCGCACGACCTCCGGGTCACCGTGGCCCGACGCCCGACCGACGGCCTCGAGGACGGGCAGGGTCACCTTCAGACCCACGACGCTCGCGTCGCGGAGCACGCCCTTGGTCGGGCCGTCGAGGTCGTCGATGCGCGCAGCGAGGACGGCCTGCACCCCCGCCGGCAGCACGTCGTCGGGCAGCTCCCCGTCGAGCTCCCAGCCGTGGTCCCCGTGCCGCAGCACGCCTCGGTCGACGAGCAGGTGCAGCAGCTCGGCGAGGAAGAAGGGGTTGCCCTGCGCCCGCGACAGCAGCGCCTCGCTGACCTCGCCGTCGACGTCCTGGGTGCCGAGGTAGGCGCGGAGCAGCCGCTCGGTCGCGCCCTGCTCCAGCGGGGTCAGCGGCAGCAGCTCGGGATCGGGCAGCCGCTCCCACCAGGCCGGGCGTCCCGGCACGTCGAGCATCTCGAGCCGGCCGAGAGCGACGAGCAGCACGCCGCCCTCCACCCGACGCGCCACGTGCAGCAGGCCGTCGACCATGGTCGGCGTCGCCCAGTGCAGGTCGTCGAGCACGAGGACGAGCGGGCCCTCGCGGCCGAGCGCCGTGAACAGCGCGGCCACCGCCTCGCGCACCCGGTCGCCGCCCACCGGCGCGCCCGGCGTGGCCGTCTCGCGCGGCAGGCCGACGTCGAGGTCCTCGAGCCCGAGCAGCAGCCGCAGGGACTCCTCGACGTGGGACGGCAGCCGCGCGTCCCGCTCCAGCCTCGCGACGATCCGGCTGACCCGCTCGCGCGCCACGTCGACGTCGTCGCTGTCCTCGATGCCGCACGCCGTCCGCACCATCTCCGCGACGGCCGCGAGGTCGCGGCCCTCGCCGTAGGGAGCGCTGCGGCCCCACAGCACGCGGGCGTCGGGCAGCTCGCCGACATAGCGGGTCAGCTCCTGCGCGAGCCGGGTCTTCCCGACCCCCGCCTCGCCGGTGACCAGCACGGTCCGCGGGGTGTGCCGGTCGATGGTGTCGTTCGTGCGCCCGATGAGCAGGCCGAGCTCGACGTCGCGTCCGAGGAACGGCGCCTCGTCACCGAGGCCGAGCCGGGTGGCCCCCGCGGGGCGCAGCCCCATCAGCTCGAACGCCTCGACGGGCTCGCGCTTTCCCTTGAGCCGCAGGGGTTGCAGCGCTCGCCACGACGCGATGGGCATGGTCGCGAGCGCCGTGTCCCGGCCCGCGACGACAGCACCGGGGCCGGCGACGTCGGACAGCCGCGAGGCGGTGTTCACCGTGTCGCCGACCACCGTGTAGGACAGGTGCGCCTGCACCCCCGCGATGACCTCGCCGGTGTTGAGGCCGACCCGCAGGCCGAGCTGCCGCCCACCACCGGACTCCTCGGCGACGAGGCGCCGGACGACGGTCTGCATCCGGGCGGCGGCGCGGACAGCGCGCTCGGCGTCGTCCTCGTGCGTCGTCGGGGCTCCGAAGACGGCCATCAGGCCGTCGCCGACGAGCTTGTCGACGTGACCGCCGAACTCGTTGACGATGCCGGCGAGCGACGCGAGCACCCGGTCGGTGACGACGCCGACCCGCTCGGGGTCGAGGTCCTCGGCCCAGCTGGTGAAGTCGGTGAGGTCGCCGAACAGGACGGTCACGATCCGGCGGTCGGTCTCGCCGTCGGCCGGGGCCTCCGACAGCGCCGTCCCGCAGTGGAAGCAGAACCGCGCCCCGGGTACGACGGGCGTCCCGCAGACGGGACAGCCGCTCATGAGCTGAGGTAGTCCAGCTGGGCCAGCACCGACAGCTCGGCGGCGGGCCACAGCACCTGGTCGACGTCGGCGTAGACGACCTCGACGACCTCACGCGGCGTGGCCGCGCCGTTCGCGACCGCGGCCCGCACCTGCTCGAGCCGCATCTCGCGGTGGGCGAGGTACATGGCCGCCGCGTCACCGGCCGACAGCAGCTCGGGACCGTGCCCGGGCAGGACCGTGCGGTCGCCCATCTCCTGCAGCCGCCGGAGCGACTCGAGGTAGTCGGCCAGCACCCCGTCGGGATGGGCCACCACGGTCGTACCCCGCCCGAGGATCGTGTCGCCCGTGAGCACCGCGTCGGGCAGCTCGAAGCAGAGCGAGTCGCTGGAGTGGCCCGGCGTGTGCAGGACCCTCAGCTCGAGACCACCGCCGACGACCACGTCGCCCTCGGTCAGCCCCTCGTCGCCGAGCACGTGCGCCGGGTCGAGCGCGCGGACCTTGGCACCGGTCAGCTCGGCGAACCGGGGGGCCCCCTCGCTGTGGTCGAAGTGCCCGTGGGTCAGCAGGATCACGTCGACGGGGCCGTGCGTCGCGACCAGCTGCAGGTGGTCCTCCATCAGGGGGCCGGGGTCCACGACGATGCAGCTCTCGTTGCCCGGCTCCCTGAGGATCCAGGTGTTGGTGCCGTCGAGCGTCATGATGCCGGGGTTGCCGCAGAGCTCCAGGCCCGCGGTCTCCGTGACCTGCCTCATGTGGCGGGGTAGTCGACGTCGCCGGGTACGACGAACTTGACCGAGTCGTCCGGGAGCACCACCAGCTTGGGAGCCACCAGGTGCACCTCACGCTCGTCGTCGAGCGCTGCCCCGACAGAGGGGTAGTCCGCCAGCCGCTGCAGGGAGTTCTGGGTGGGCGGGAGCATCGTCAGCTCCTGCGCCAGGGCGTCGGCCGGCCGCACCCAGAGCCGCTCGTCCGCCTCGCCGCCGACGTCGCGGCAGACCTGCCCCGACGGCATCTCGGCGAGGAAGAAGCGGGTGTCGAAGCGCTTCGGCTCGACCTCGGGGGTGATCCAGTGGGCGAACGGGCGCAGCAGGTCGGCGCGCAGCACCAGGCCGCGGCGGGCGAGCAGCTGGCCCAGCGACTGCTCACGGGCCTCGAGCGCGACCCGCTCGGCCTCCCACTCGTCGCTGCTGACGTCCTCGAGCAGGTGGTCGGCGGACTCGCCGGCGAGCAGCACACCGCACTCCTCGAAGGTCTCGCGCACCGCGGCGCACACGAGCGCGCGGGCGAGGCCCTCGTCGGCTCCGAACCACGAGCCCCACTGCGACGCGGGCGGGCCGGCCCAGCCGATCTCGGCGTCCTCGTCGTCCGGGTCGACCGACCCGCCGGGGAACACGTGGAAGCCTCCGGCGAACGCCATGTTCTTCACCCGGCGCAGCAGGTAGGCCTCAGGGCCATCGGCGGCGTCGCGCAGCAGGACGACCGTGGACGCGTGCCGAGGCTCCGAGGGGGTGTGCTCCCCGCGGTGGATGCGGCGAGCCAGGTCCTCGAACTCCGACCAGTCCATCAGCCGACCTCGACGATCAGCTCCACCTCGACGGGGGCGTCGAGCGGCAGCCTCGCGACACCGACGGCAGAGCGGGCGTGCACGCCGGCGTCACCGAACACCTCGCCGAGGAACTCCGACGCGCCGTTGACGACACCGGGCTGGCCGGTGAAGCCGTCAGCGCTCGCGACGAAGCCGACGACCTTCACGACCCGCACCACGCTGTCGAGCCCGACAAGGGCGTCGATCGCGGCGAGGGCGTTGAGGGCGCAGACCCGGGCCTGCTCCTTCGCGGTCTCGGGACTGACGGGACCGCCGACCAGGCCGGTCGCGGACATCTCGCCCTGGACCATCGGCAGCTGTCCGCTGGTGTAGACGAGCGATCCGGTGCGGACCGCAGGGACGTAGGCCGCCACCGGCGGCACGACAGCGGGCAGCTCGATCCCGAGCTCGGCGAGCCGCGCGGACCAGCTCATGCCTTCTCCCGCTTGAAGTAGGCCACGAGCTGCTCAGGGTTCGGCCCCGGCACCACCTGGACCAGCTCCCAGCCGTCTTCGCCGAAGTTGTCGAGGATCTGCTTGGTCGCGTGGATCAGCAGCGGCGCCGTCATGTACTCCCACTTAGCCATGGGAGTGAGGCTATCCAGCAGGCGTCAGGGCGTGACTAGGCACCGGGACTAGGGAGCGGGACTAGGCACTGCGCTGCTGGGCTGCGGCAGCCCGGCGGCGGAGCTCACGCCGGCGCTCGAGCTCGTTGAGCCCGCCCCAGATGCCGTGCGGCTCCTGGACGGTCAGCGAGTACTCCAGGCAGGCCTGCTGGACGGGACACGTGCGGCACAGCGCGCGGGCCTGGCCCTCACGCAGGTCCTTCTCGTCCTTGCGCTCGAAGTGCGCGGGGGCGAAGAAGTGCACTGCGTTGTCACGCCGGCACTCGGCGCGGCCGCGCCAGGTGGGCTGCTGGAAAGGGGCAAGCTGCTGGGAAGCAGGGGGGTGCATGACGTTGTTCCTCCGTACGGGCACAGGGTGTGGCCTGTGTCACACACGTCATTCGCCACCACCTACCGACTTCCTGCAAGCAGTCCGGTCGGACATCCCCGCTTTCCCGATCGTCCGCTTCGCCCGCTTTCGCCCCCGTTTCGCCCGTTCTCCGCGCGGACCCGGCTCCAGGCGGCACCACGGTGCTCGAGGGGCGGCCCGCAGGGCCGGTCACTAGGCTCGGAGCATGTCCGACTTCCCCGCGGCACGGCTGCACGTCGTGTCGGGCAAGGGCGGCACCGGCAAGACCACCGTGGCAGCGGCCATGGCGCTCGCGCTCGCCGCGGGGGGCCGGAAGGTCCTGCTGATGGAGGTCGAGGGCAGGCAGGGCATCGCCCAGCTCTTCGACACGCCGCCGCTCCCCTACGAGGAGCGCAAGGTCGCGGTCGCGCAGGGCGGCGGTGACGTCTACGCCCTGGCCGTCGACACCGAGCAGGCGCTCCTCGACTACCTGCACATGTTCTACAAGCTGTCGCCGAACGGGCTGCCCGCCCGCACGCTGCGCAAGATCGGTGCCATCGACTTCGCCACGACGATCGCGCCGGGCATCAAGGACGTGCTGCTCACCGGCAAGGTCAAGGAGACGACGACCCGCGCCGGCTCCCACGGCGGCAGGTTCTACGACGCCGTCGTCGTCGACGCTCCTCCGACCGGCCGCATCACGCGCTTCCTCAACATCACGCACGAGGTCGGCAACCTCGCCAAGGTCGGCCCGCTCAAGGCGCAGAGCGACGGTGTCATGGCGGTCTTCAAGAGCCCCCAGACGGTCGTCCACCTGGTCACGCTGCTCGAGGAGATGCCGGTCCAGGAGACCGTCGAGGCGATCGAGGAGCTGACCGCCGAGGGCTTCCCCGTGGGCGCTGTCGTGGTCAACATGGTCCGCTCGCCCTTCCTCGACCACGAGCAGCTCGCCGCCGTCGGTGCCGGGCAGCTCGAGGCGCCCCTGGAGAGGGGCCTTGCGGCCGTCGGGCTGGACGCGACGCTCGCCCCGGGGCTGGTCGTCGAGGCCGAGCAGTTCGCGGCCCGGATGACGCTCGAGGAGAGCGGTCGCGACGCCCTCGCGCACCTCGAGCGCCCGACCTACGAGCTGCCGCTCCTGCCCGACGCCGTCGACCTCGGGGGCCTGTACGACCTGGCGACCGCGCTCAAGGCGCAGGGCCTGTGAAGGCCTTCGACGTCGACCACCTCGTCGACACCGCGCGCATCATCGTCTGCTGCGGCTCCGGCGGCGTGGGCAAGACCACGACGGCAGCCGCCCTCGCCGTACGCGGTGCCGAGCGCGGCCGCCGCACGGTCGTGCTCACCATCGACCCGGCGCGCCGGCTAGCGCAGTCGATGGGACTGACGGAGCTCGACAACACCCCGCGTGCGGTGAAGGGGGTCGAGGGCGACCTCGACGCGATGATGCTCGACATGAAGCGGACGTTCGACGAGATCGTCCTGGCGCACGCCGAGCCCGACAAGGCGGAGCAGATCTTCGCGAACCCCTTCTACCAGGCGCTGTCGAGCTCCTTCGCCGGGACGCAGGAGTACATGGCGATGGAGAAGCTCGGGCAGCTGAAGGCCTCCGGCGAGTGGGACCTGATCGTCGTCGACACCCCGCCGACCCGGTCCGCCCTCGACTTCCTCGACGCGCCCGAGCACCTCACGACGTTCCTCGACGGCCGGCTCATCAAGGTGCTGCTGGCCCCCGCGAAGGCGGGCGGCAAGGCCTACCTGAAGGTCGTGACCGCGGGCTTCAACGTCTTCACGAACGCGATCACGCGCATCATCGGCGCATCCGTGCTCCAGGACGTCAGCCAGTTCGTCGGAGCGCTCGAGACCATGTTCGGCGGCTTCCGCGAGCGGGCACAGGCGACCTACGACCTGCTCAAGGACCCGGGCACGGCCTTCGTCGTCGTGGCCGCGCCCGAGCGCGACGCGCTGCGCGAGGCCGCCTACTTCGCCGAGCGGCTGGCCGAGGAGCGGATGCCGCTGGCAGGCCTGGTCGTGAACCGGGTGCACCGCACCTCCGCCGACGGGCTCACAGCGCAGAAGGCCCTCGACGCGGCCGACAGCGCCGACGCGGCCGCCGACCCGCTGACGGCGGGCGTGCTGCGCCTGCACGCCGAGCGGGTCGAGCTGGCCCAGCGCGAGGCACGTCTGCGCGAGCGCTTCGTCAGCGCCCACCCCGCCGTACCCGTCGTGGAGGTGGCTGCCCAGCCGGGCGACGTGCACGACCTCGACGGCCTGCGGGCCGTCGGTGCTGAGCTGGCGTGCTGACTAGACGGCGTCCGCGGCGCGGGCGCTCGCGAACAGGCTCTTCCAGGACGTGACCTCGGGGCGGCGGCGCAGCAGCGCCCGGCGCTCGCGCTCGGTCATGCCGCCCCAGACACCGAACTCGACCCGGTTGTCGAGCGCGTCGGCCAGGCACTCCGTACGGACCGGGCAGCCCATGCAGACGGCCTTCGCGCGGTTCTGCGCCGCACCGGTCACGAACAGCTCGTCCGGGTCGGAGGTGTTGCAGGACGCGAGGGAGGTCCAGTCATGGACGGTGTCTTGAGTACGCATGCTCAGGGCGCTTCCAGGAGTGAGGGTGGGCTGGGCTTCTGGACGAACCGTAGGAAGCGGACCGTGACGGGGGCAGGACCCGATGTGACCAGTTCGGGCTAGTCCTTTGTGCTCATTCGGGGCCAATCGGACATCCCAACCGGACCGGTGTGCCCGACGTAGGCTCGAGGGGTGCGGAACCCTCCGGCCCTCGTGCGGATCGCCCTGGCCCTGGCGCTGTGCGTCGTCGCCGGCGTCGCCCTCGCCGGCGTCGCGTTCCCCCTCATCGGCGGGCTGGGCCTCGCCTGCGACGTGACCAAGGCGGACGATGTCGCGCGC
>CBIHPE010000195.1:0-7916 GCA_966212015.1 uncultured Frankiales bacterium
GTGCGCGAGCTCGGCCTCGACTTCGACGCGCGCGTCGCCTGGCCCGCCTACGACTGGATGGGCGTCGCCAAGGCCGGCCTCGAGTCCGCCAACCGCTACCTGGCCCGCGACCTCGGCGCCCACGGGGTTCGCTCCAACCTCGTCTCCGCCGGCCCGCTCAAGACGATGGCCGCCAAGGCCATCCCCGGCTTCGCGCAGTTCGAGGACGCCTGGGGCACCCGTGCACCCCTGGGCTGGGACGTCACCGACGCCGAGCCGGTCGCCAAGGCCGTCGTCGCCCTCTTCAGCGACCTGTTCCCCGCGACCACCGGCCAGATCGTCTACGTCGACGGCGGCTTCAGCGCGATCGGCGTCTGACTCCACCTGGCACGTCGCTCCTCGAGGGTCTGCTCCCACCACGGCGTGCCGCGCTCCCCGAGAGCCACCTTCGCCGCCTGCACGCGGTCACGCGCAGCGCGCGTCTCCGCGTCGCTCGTGGCCGCCTTCACCGCACGGCGTGCCGACATGAGCTCCTCGCGGAGCTCGGCCGCCACGTCCTCGGGGATGTCGGGGTCGGTGGCCGGCCACTTCCTGCCGTTGATGACGACCCAGTGCCCGTCCTCGGTCCGCTCCACGTCGAGGCTCTACCCAGCACCTCGCCCGCGTAGCGTCCCGCCGGAGACAGCGCCAGGCGGCTCCGGTTCGTCACGGCGCGCCGCCCGGATGAAGCTCGAACGGGGCGGGCTGCGGTGAACAAGCGGAGCCGAGTCAGGTGGTCAGGTCGTAGACCGCCGTGCCGCCGATCGTCTGGGCCGTGAAGGTGGCCTCGACCCAGGCGGTGATGGCGGACGCGGTGCCGCCAGACGCCTGACCCGGGCCGAAGCCGCCTGCGCTGCTCGCCAGGAAGTAGTGGACCTTCTTCGCCGCGACGAGCCGCTGGAACTCGGCGAGGGTGGGGGTGGGGTCGGAGCCGTTGAAGCCGCCGATGACCATGACGGGTTCGCCGGAGGCGAGCTGCGGACCGGCGGCCGCGTTGGAGCCGATGGCCGCGGCGACCCAGGTGTAGTCGGACGCGTCCGCCCTCAGCGCGGCGACGAGAGCGGCGCTGGGGGTGGAGGCGTCGAGCAGGTTGCCGCCGCCACCACCGCGGAAGCTGCTACCGCCGCCGGGGCCGCCCATGACGAAGCCACTGGAGGGCGAGGCTGAGGGGATGGCTCCGGAGTGGGTCGTCGACGCGGTGGAGACCGCGGCGAGGGCTGGGGCGGAGAGCGTGACGACGAGGGTGAGGGCGGCGACGCCGGGGAGGAACGCCTTGCGCACCAAGGGAAGCCAGATGACCACCGCGGAGGCGGCGAGGGTGCCGAGGAGCAGCAGCGGGCGGAGGGACGCGTGCCAGGTGGAGCTGCGCTCCATGAGGCGATACGTCCAGACGCCGCTGACGACGAGAGCGCCGGCCAGCGTGCCTCGGGCGACGAGGTCGTGGCGCCTGCGCCAGAGCTCGACCGCCGCGATGCCGATGACGCCGCCGAGGGCAGGAGCGAGGGCCACCGCGTAGTAGGGGTGGATGATGCCCTTCGCGAGCGAGAGGGTGAGGCCGGTGACGACGAGCCAGCCTCCCCACAGCACGAGCGAGGCCCGGACCACCTCCTGGTCCCAGAGGACGTAGAGACCGCCGATGAGCAGCAGGAGCGCAAGTGGCAGCAACCAGGACGCCTGGCCGCCGAACTCGCTGTTGAACAGGCGGGTGAAGCCGGTCGCTCCCCACTGGTTGGCGCTCGACCCGGTCTCGTTGCCGGTCAGTCGGCCGAAGCCGTTGTAGCCGAACAGGACCGACAGGAACGAGTTGTCCTGGGAGCCGCCGATGTAGGGCCGGGACCCTGCCGGCCACAGCTCGACGACAGCGACCCACCAGCCGCCGGCGACGAGCATCGCGGCACCGGCGACGAGGACGTCCCGGACCCGGCGGCCGAGGCCCGTCGGTGCCAGCCAGACGTAGACGACCGCCAGGACCGGGACGATGAGGAAGGCCTGCAGGGCCTTGGAGAGGAAGCCGAGGCCGAGCAGGGTGCCGGCGAACGACAGCCAGCGGACGGACGCGGTCTCGAGGGAGCGGACCGTCGCGTAGACGGCGCCGGTAAGGCACAGGACGAGCAGCGCGTCCGGGTTGTTGAACCGGAACATCAGCGCGGCTACGGGGGTGGTGGCCAGCACGAAGCCGGCGATCAGGCCGGCGGCGTGCCCCGACACCCGTCGTACGGCGAGGTAGAGCACCCAGACGGACGCGACGCCCTCGAGGGCCTGGGGGACCAGGACCGACCACGCGTTGACGCCGAACACCCGGGCCGAGAGGTCCATCACCCAGAGCGAAGCGGGCGGCTTGTCGACGGTGATGAAGTTGCTCGCGTCGGACGAGCCGAACAGCATCGCCTTCCAGCTGTGGGAGCCGGCTTGGACGGCTGCCGTGTAGAAGGAGTTGGCCCAGCCGGAGGCGCCGAGGTCCCACAGGTAGAGCACGGCAGTGCCGAGCAGGAGCGCTGCCAGGGACGGCGTGACCCAGCGGGGCCTGTCCTCGCTGGGCCGGACGTCCAGCACCTCCAGCGGCCGCTCGAGGACGGTCGTCACGTGCTGACCGCCTTCCGGAAGACCCAGCCCCGGAGGGCGACGAAGCGCACGACGGTGGCTGCGAGGTTCGCGAGGACCAGGACGGTCAGCTCGAGCCCCCGTGAGGGATCGGTGAGCAGATGGAGAAGGGCGAGTGACCCGGACGTGATGGCGAGGGCTGCGCCGAAGACGAGCAGGCCCTGCAGCTGGTGCTTGCCGGCCTCGTCGCTGCCGCGGACGCCGAACGTGAAGCGGCGGTTGGCCGCCGTGTTCGCGACTGCGGTCGTGCCGAGCGCGAGGAGGTTTGCCATCTGGCCGCCGACCATCGGGTGCAGCAGGACGAACAGCAGCAGGTAGGCGAGCGTGCTCGCGACGCCGACGGCACCGAAGCGCAGCGCCTGCCGGACCAGACCGGTCGTGCCGTCGCCGGACCGCCCGAAGGAGTGCCGCAGCTCGCGAACAGGGAGGGCACCGGAGGCAAGTGCGCGGCCGACACGCAGCACGCCCTTGAGGTCCTCCTTGGCGGTGCTCACGATGTCGACGCGGGAGTCGGGATCGTCGATCCAGTCGACGGGGACCTCGTGGATCCTCAGTCCGGACCGCTCGGCGAGCACGAGCAGCTCGGTGTCGAAGAACCACGCGTTGTCCTCGACGAGGGGGAGCAGCACCTCGGCGCGGTCGGCGCGGATCGCCTTGAAGCCGCACTGCGCGTCGGAGAACCGGGTCGTCAGGGCCGCGTGGAGGATGAGGTTGTAGCAGCGGCTGATGAGCTCGCGCTTCGCGCCACGGGCGACCCGTGCCGACCGCGCGAGCCGGGTGCCGATGGCGACGTCGGAGTGGCCCGACAGCAGCGGGGCGACCAGGGGGAGCAGGGCGTCGAGATCGGTGGAGAGGTCGACGTCCATGTAGGCCAGGACGGTCGCGTCGCTCGTGCCCCAGGCCTCCTTCAGCGCCCGGCCGCGTCCCTTCAGCGGCAGCCGCTCGGCGCGGACACCAGGCAGCTCGTCGGCGAGGCGCGCCGCGATGTCCCACGTCCCGTCGGTGCTCGCGTTGTCCGCGATCGTGAGGCGCGCCGAGTACGGGAACTCCTCGTCCAGGTAGGAGTGCAGCCGGCGGATGCTCGGCTCCAGGTCGGTCATCTCGTTGTGGACCGGGACCACGATGTCGACCGCGGGGCTCAGGGAGGTCGGGGCCAGGGGGTGCGTCTTCTCGACGGCCGGTGCGCTCATGGGTCCAAGGTCGGGCGCGCGCTTGGGACGTCGCTGGTGCATCGCTGCGGAGTGCCTGTGAGACAAGGGATCCCGCGTCGGCAGCGGACGCGACAGCGGGGCCGGCACGCGCTGGGGGAGAGCGCGTACCGGCCCCGTCGTGGTCGAGCGGCGCGTCCCGACGCCGCTCGAGGTCCTACCTGCTCGCAGAGCTGCCGAGCGTCACCTTCACCGTGCGCGTCGCGCCCCCGCGGATCACGGCCAGCGTCAGCGTCTTTCCCGGGTCGAAGGAGCGGATGGCCGCGATGAGGCTCACCGAGTCGGTGATGCTGCGGTCGCCGACCTTCGTCACGACGTCACCGGCCTGCAGGCCGGCCTTCGCCGCAGGGGACCCCGCGTCGATGCTCGTGAGGGTCGCGCCCTTGCCGGGGGTGCCGTCGGAGGAGTCGGAGTCGGCCACGTGCACGCCGATCTGGCTGTGCACGGCCTTGCCCGTCGCGATCAGCTGGTCGGCGACCTTGCTGGCGGTGTCGCTCGGGATCGCGAAGCCCACGCCGATGTTGCCCGACTGCGTACCCGTCCCCGAAGAGCCGACGGACGCGATCGCCGAGTTGATGCCGATCAGTCGGCCCGCCAGGTCGGCGAGGGCGCCACCGGAGTTGCCAGGGTTGATGGCCGCGTCCGTCTGGACAGCGTCGATGACGGCCTGCGAGTTGCCCGACGTGTCGCCTGTGCGAACCGGACGGTGCAGCGTCGAGACGATGCCCTCGGTGACGGTGTTGGACAGGCCGAGCGGCGCGCCCACGGCGATGACGGCCTGGCCGACCTTGAGGGTCTCCGCACTGGCGAACGTAGCGGCCTTGAGCCCGGTCTGGCCGTCGATCTTGATCACGGCCAGGTCGGTCGTCGAGTCCGTGCCGACGATGCGAGCTGGAACGGTGGTCCCGGTCGACAGGGTGACGTTGACGCTGCCGCCACCGACGGCGGCAGCCACGACGTGGTTGTTCGTGAGGATGTAGCCGCTGGTGCGGATGATCACCCCGGAGCCCGTGTCGGACACGCTCTGCTGACCGAACGCGCTGCTCTGCGTTCCCGTGACCTCGATCGTCACGACGGACGGTCCGATGGTCGCGGCGGCGCTCTCCGGCGTACCGCTGATCGTCTTCGAGCCGTTCGTCACGGTCCCGCCCGCGAGCGGGGTGGAGCCGCTGAGCGTGGTCGTGCCGTCCTTGTGGAAGTACTCGGCGACTCCGCCGCCGGCCGCCCCGCCCGTCACGAGAGCCAGGGCGAGCAGCGCGGCAGTGCCGGGGCGCTTGCGCGGGGGCTTCGGAGCGGCGGGGGGCTGCTCGACGGCGGGCGGAGCTGGGGGCGTGGTCGGCAGCACGGCGGTGGTGCCGGGCTGGGACCACCACGGGGTCTCGGGCATCTGGTGCGGGTCGGTCATGACTCCATCCTCTCCGCTTTCCTGGCAGTTGCCTGTGAGAAGGGTCCAGCCTGGCTGGGAAACGCTCACCGGTAGCCTGGAGGGGCTGCTGAGGCCCCCAAGAAGGAGTGCTGACTGATGCGGGCCCTGCTGCTCGAAGCCATCCACGACGACGCCGCGTTCGCGCTACGCGACGCCGGTTTCGAGGTCGAGCGCCTGGACCGGGCGCTGGCGGAGGACGAGCTCGTCGAGCGGCTCGCCGGCGTCTCCGTGCTGGGGCTGCGGTCCAACACGAACCTGACCGCCCGGGCGCTCGAGGCGTCCTCAGAGCTGCTCGCGGTCGGTGCCTTCTGCATCGGCACCAACCAGATCGACCTGGCCGCCGCTTCCGAGCGGGGCGTCGCCGTCTTCAACGCCCCGTTCTCCAACACCCGCTCGGTCGTCGAGCTCGCGCTGTCCGAGCTGATCGCGCTCACCCGGCGGCTGACCGACAAGAACACCGACATGCACGCCGGGGTCTGGGACAAGTCGGCGGTCGGCTCGCACGAGGTGCGCGGGCGCAAGCTCGGCATCGTCGGCTACGGCAACATCGGCTCGCAGCTGTCCGTCCTCGCCGAGGCGCTCGGCATGCGGGTGCTGTTCTTCGACACCGCCGACCGGCTGGCGCTCGGCAACGCCCGGCGCTGCGGCACCCTCGACGAGCTGCTGGCGGAGTGCGACGTGGTCTCGCTGCACGTCGACGGCCGGTCCTCCAACAGCGGCATCTTCGGGGCGGAGCAGTTCGGGCGGATGCGCCGCGGGTCGATCTTCCTGAACCTCTCGCGCGGCTTCGTCGTCGACCACGAGTCGCTCGCCGACCACGTCCGCTCCGGCCACATCGCTGGTGCAGCGGTCGACGTGTTCCCGGTCGAGCCCAAGGCGAAGGGCGAGGAGTTCGTCTCCCCGCTGCGTGGGCTGAAGAACGTCATCCTCACCCCGCACGTCGGCGGCTCCACGGAGGAGGCGCAGCAGGACATCGGGCACTTCGTCGCGGGCAAGCTCCGCGACTACGTCGCGGTCGGTACGACGTCGCTGTCCGTCAACCTGCCGCCGGTCCAGCTCCCGCGCGAGGCGGGCCAGACGCGCCTGCTGCACCTGCACGTCAACACCCCGGGAGTGCTCGCGGCGGTCAACGGCGTCCTCGCCGAGCACGGCGTCAACATCGAGGGCCAGCAGCTGTCGACCAAGGGCTCGCACGGGCTCGTGGTGACGGACATCGCTGGTGCCGCTGCCGATGACGTGGTGGAGGCGCTGCGCGCGATGCCCGAGACGGTGCGCCTCCGGGTCCTGACGTGAAGCAGCTGGCGGAGGTCGTCGGCATGGAGCACGTGCTGACGGACCCCGACCTGAAGGCGTCCTACGAGACCGACTGGACGCAGCGCTTCACCGGCTCGGCGCTGTGCGTGGTCCGCCCCGGATCGACGGCGGAGGTCGCCGAGGTCCTGCGGGTCTGCGCCTCAGAGGGCCTGAAGGTGACCGTCCAGGGCGGCAACACCGGTCTCGTCGGCGGTGGCGTGCCTGCCGGGGGCGACGTGCTGCTGTCGCTCAGCCGGCTCTCGACGGTCGGGTCCGTGGACCCTGCCTCGGCCCAGGTCACGGTCGGTGCAGGCGTGACTCTGGCTGCCCTGCAAGGGATCGCGCGCGAAGCCGGCTTCGACTTCGGCGTCGACCTCGCCGCGCGTGACTCCGCGACCGTCGGTGGCCTCATCGCGACCAACGCCGGCGGCATCCGGGTCCTGCGCTACGGCTCGATGCGCCAGCAGGTCGTCGGGCTGACGGCGGTGCTCCCCGACGGGTCGGTCATCTCGCGGATGGCGGGCCTCGAGAAGGACGGCACGGGCTACGACCTGATGGGCCTGATCGCAGGCTCGGAGGGCACGCTGGCCGTCGTCACCGAGGCACGGGTGCGGCTGGTGCCGCGGTTCAAGGCACGCGCCGTCGCCCTGCTCGCGTTCTCGTCGACCCAGGCCGCCGTCGACGTGCTCCCTGGTCTGCGCGCGTCCCTGCCGTCGCTCGCCGCCGCGGAGCTCTTCTACGCGCCTGGCCTCGCGCTGGTCCGCAAGCACGGCGGCCTGGCGGCGCCGTTCCCGGAGGAGCACGAGGCCTACCTGCTGGTGGAGTGCGCCGACCTCACCGATCCGACGGGGCTGCTCGTCGAGGCTGTCGAGGCGGCCGAGGGTCTCGTCGACGCGCGCATCGCCGACGACGCCGCCGGTCAGCGCGCGCTGTGGGCCTACCGCGAGACGCACACCGAGTCGATCAGTGCCGAGGGCGTCCCGGTGAAGCTCGACGTGTCGGTGCCGGTCACGTCGCTGCCGTCCCTCGTCGACCGGCTCGCCCCGACGATCGCGGCGGTCGTGCCCTCGGCGCGGGCGATCGTGTTCGGGCACGTCAACGAGGGCAACCTGCACGTCAACGTCCTCGACGCCGGCGACCTGCACGAGGAGGTGAGCGACGCCGTGCTGCGGCTGGTCGCGTCCCTCGACGGGTCGATCAGCAGCGAGCACGGCGTCGGCCGCGCGAAGGTCCCGTGGCTGGGCCTGTCGCGGTCGACGGTCGAGATCGACACGATGCGGTCGATCAAGACCGCCCTCGACCCCCGCGGCCTCCTGAACCCCGGCGTCCTCTTCCCGTAGCACCCGCACGAAAGTCCCTGGGACTTCCGG
>CBIHPE010000196.1:0-7850 GCA_966212015.1 uncultured Frankiales bacterium
CTCATCGACAGCGAGACGTGGGCGCCGGGCGGGGCACGGCGGCGTGAGGACGCGCGGGTGGCCTACGAGGCGTCGGAGGTGATGCTCGCCGCCGCGGGCTGGCGGGTGCTGCGGGTCGCGCACGGCACGACGCTCGCCTCCGTCTGGCCCCTCGCCGCGACCCACGCCGGCCGCACCGAGACGGCCGTGTCATGAGCATCAAGGAGCAGCTCACCTTCGCCGCCGGCGTCGCGGTGGCCCTCGCCATGACCGCCCTCTTCCCGATCTACGACGGCACGGAGTGGCTCGGGTCGAGCCTCGGCGCGATCCTCGTCGTGGTCGTGAGCGGCCTGCTCCAGCGCCGCCTCGGCGTCCCCCGCCTGCTGCAGCCGCTCGTCTCGCTGCTCGCGCTGGCGGCGTACCTGCTCGTGGTGTTCACCGGCGACACGCTCTCGAACGGCGTCGTCCCCACGGCGGCCACGGGCAACGCGCTCCAGGCCTTCTGGGACCAGGCGCAGAACAACATCCAGCACTACGGCCCGCCGGTGCCGACCAGCCGGGGACTGATGCTGCTGACCGCCAGCGGCGTCGGGGCGGTGGCCCTCGCCGTCGACCTGGTGGCCGTGGTCCTCGACCGCGCCGCCGTCGCGGGGCTCCCCCTGCTCGTGCTGCTGGCCGTCCCGTCGGCCGTGCTCCCCAAGGGCATCGGTGGCCTGCCGTTCGTGCTCGGCGCCATCGGCTGGCTCGGCCTCCTGCTCGTCGAGGGCAGTGAGCGGGTCGGGCGCTGGGGCACGCCGATGCGCTCGGCCCTGCCGGGTGCGCGTCCCGGCGGCGACGACAGCAGCCTCGGCCGGGTGGGCCGGCGCATCGGGGTCGCGGCGGTCGGCGCGGCGGTCGTCGTGCCCTGGCTGATCCCCGGCCTCGACCACCGGCTGGTCGGCGGCGGTGCTGGGACCGGCGGCAGCGGCGGACGAGGCGGCGCCGTCACGACCCAGACCTACAACCCGATCACCAGGCTGGAGGGCCAGCTCAACCGCAAGGACAAGGTGAAGTACTTCGACTACGTCACCGACGACCCGGAGCCCGACTACATCCGGATGACGACCCTCGACACCTACGACAACGGCGCCTGGAAGGCCAGCGACCTCAAGGCCGATCCGAAGAAGGCCCGCGTCCGCAACGGCATCCCCAGCCCGCAGGGCGAGGCGGGTCCGCACCGCGACGTCACCATGACGGTCGACATGGCCAAGGGCGCCCTCGACGTGCACTGGCTGCCGGTCCCCTACGGCCCCAAGAGGGTCAACGTCGACGTCTCGTGGCTCTGGGAGTCCCAGAGCCAGACGGAGTTCTCCGCCGGGTAGAGCACCAAGGGGCTCGAGCGCTACAAGGTCGAGGCGAGCAGGGTGACACCGAGCCGCGAGGACCTGCAGGCAGCGACGCTCGACGACCTGCCCGACAGCATCCGCGCCGGCTACACCGCCACGGTGACCGTCGACCCGCGGGTGTCGGCGATCGCCGACCGCGTCGTCAAGGGGAAGACGAGCGAGTACGACCAGGTCGTCGCCATCCAGGACTACTTCGCCCGCAACGCCGCGTTCACGTACGACACGAGCGTGCCCAAGGCCGTGGGTGACCCGCTGGTCTCGTTCCTGACGCACAAGCGCGGCTTCTGCGAGCAGTACGCCACCGCGATGGCCGTGATGCTCCGCATCGAGGGCATCCCGTCCCGGGTCGCGGTCGGCTTCACCGCCGGCACCAAGAAGGCCAACGCCGGCGACGGCAGGTCCATCTACGAGATCACCTCGTCCGAGGCGCACGCCTGGCCCGAGGCGTGGTTCGCCGGCAGCGGGTGGGTGCGCTTCGAGCCGACCCCCCGCGCCTCGGACGCGTTCATCCCCGCCTACTCCGACACGTCGCTCATCAACCAGCCGGGCACCAACGGGGGCGTGGAGCCGACGCCCGGGACCACGGTCGGCCCCACCCCCACCGCGACCCTCTCGCCGCACGAGCGGGCGCTGCTCGCCGAGGACAAGCGCAGCCTCCCCGACGCGATCAGCACCACCACCGCGGCGTCCTCCGGTCCGAACCTGTGGGCCCTCGTCCCCGTGCTGCTGGCGGTGCTCCTGGTGCTGCCGCTGGCGCTGACGTTCCTGCGCCGCCGCTTCCGCTGGGCCGATGCGGGGCCGCTGACGGCCTGGGACCAGCTGGTCGACGATGCCGCCGACGTCGGCTGGACCTGGCGCGACGCGGACTCGCCGAGGGCCGCCGTCCGGCGGCTGGTCACGGAGCTGAGCCTCCCGCCGGCGGCCCAGACCTCGCTGCAGCGGATCGCCGCGGCGACCGAGCGGGCCCGCTACGCCCCGCCGGAGCGGCAGTCGCGTGAGGACCTCTCGGCCGACGCGTCGACGGTCCGGTCAGCCCTGCAGGCGCAGGCGCCGCGGTCCGTACGGCTGCGGGCCCTGCTGTTCCCGCCCTCCACGCTCCGGTGGGCGGCCGGCGCCCTGAGCAGCCGGCTCGGCCGGATCATGGACGCGGTCGACGACACCATCTCGGCGATCACCCGACCGATCCGCCGGGCCGCCACGCGAAGCTGACGCCCGCTGGGGGTCGCGGTATGGCGCCGCCAGACGCCCAGCGGGTGCGATCCTGCGACCCCTGGCTGTGCCGGAGGCCCTACTGGGGTCCGCCGCGCTCTTCCCAGCGCTTGCGCCAGCGCTCCTCGAGCTTGTCCTTCGCGGACCCGTCGGACTTGGCCTTGCTGGACTTGCTGCGGGCCGGGCGCGCCGGACCGTCGACCGAGCGCAGCGGGGGCCCGCCGTTCATGCGCTTGTAGGCGCTCGCACCGAACACCATGGCCGTGAGGGCCACCAGGAAGCCGGCCACCGAGATCCAGACGGTCTGCACGATGACGCCGACCAGCATGGCGATGAACCCGATGCCGAACAGCACGCTCATCCGGATGATCCGGCGGCGCATGTGGCTGCGCAGGTCGGTGCTCCGCACCGTCGTGGCGAACTTCGGGTCCTCGGCGTAGAGGGCGCGCTCGATCTGGTCGAGCAGTCGCTGCTCGTGCTCAGAGAGAGGCACGGTGGCTGCCTCCAGATCCTCGTGCCGGGCCGGACCCCTCCATGGTAGGTCTCCGACGCGCTCCCGTCATGAGGAGTCCCCAGATCTCTCAGGGTCGACCAGGGCAGCGGGGCGCACGGCGCCCGCCCCGAACCGCCGCGCGGCCCGGTCGACGGCCTGCTCGGCCTCCCGCCAGCCGGTGTCCTTCTCCCCCAGCAGCAGCTGCCGCGGGGCGTTGTCGGCATCCACGAGCTGCTCGACCCGCACCCCGACGAGGCGCAGCCGCGCCCGCTCGAGCCCGAGCGCCTCGTAGAGCCCGAGCGCCGTCTCGTAGACGACCCGACCGACGTCCGTCGCCTCCCGGAGCGTCTTCGAGCGCGTGATCGTCGTGAAGTCGGCGAAGCGGACCTTGATCGACACCGTCCTGCCCACCTGACCGGCGGCCCGCAGCCGGGCGGCGGTGCGCTCCGACAGGCGCAGCAGCTCACGGCGCACGACCTCGGGGTTGTCGACGTCGACGGGGAACGTCTCCTCGTTGCCGATCGACTTCTCCGGCTCGTGCGGGGTGACCGTCCGCTCGTCGCGCCCCCAGGCGAGCGCCGACAGGTGGCTGCCGATCGCCGGTCCGAGGGCGCGCTGCAGGGTTGACACGGGGGTCGAAGCGAGGTCACCGACGGTCTTGAGCCCGAGCCGCAGCAGCACCTCCTCCGTCTTGTCCCCCACACCCCAGAGCGCGGCGACGGGCAGCGGGTGCAGGAAGCCGACCACGTCGGAGGCCGGGACGACGAGCAGGCCGTCGGGCTTGCAGTGGGCGCTCGCCAGCTTGGCGAGGAACTTCGTCGGCGCCACGCCGACCGAGCAGGTGATGCCCTGCTCGTCCTCGACCGTCGCGCGGATCCACTCGCCGATGAGCCGCGGGCCGCCCATCCTGCGCGCAGCCCCGGCCACGTCGAGGAACGCCTCGTCGAGCGACAGCGGCTCGACGAGCGGCGTCACCGACCGGAACACCTCCATGACGGAGGCCGACACCTCGGAGTAGCGCCCGTGCTTGGGGTTGATGACGATCCCCTGCGGGCACAGCCGCCGGGCCCGGGCCATCGGCATCGCGGAGGTCACCCCGAACGCGCGGGCCTCGTAGGTCGCCGACAGCACGACCGACCGCGAGCCGCCACCGCCGACGATGACCGGCTTGCCCTTGAGCTCGGGCCGATCGCGCAGCTCGACGCTGGCGTAGAACGCGTCCATGTCGACGTGCAGGACCGTGCACCCGGTGTCGTCGCCGGGCGGACCCGTCGGCGGCCCCGCCGGGTTGTTGCGCCTACTCACTGCGTCTTTCTTCCCGAGCCTGACTGACGCGCCAGTTCCGAGGACGCAAGGGATCAGCCCTTGCGGGCGAGGACGTGCACCTGGGTCGCCAGGTCACGGAAGGGCGAGGCGTCGGAGAGCCGGCGCTCCAGCGCCAGCAGGGCAGCCGCGGCGCCGGGCTCGGTGTCGAGGACGGCGGACGGCACGAGGTCGGAGACGCAGCGGACGCCGTGGACCTGCTCGACGGTGAGGCCCGCGGCCTCGACCAGCTCGCGGATCGCGGCCGGGGTCCAGCGCCGCGCCGTCCCGTCGGCGGTGCCCCAGCGACCGGTCGGGTCGGTGAGGGCATGGGCCGCCTCGTCGGGACGGCCGGCGAGGGCGCGGTGCAGGACAGCGGCGTCGCGGTTGGCGACGAGCAGGCTGAGCCGGCCCCCCTCCCGCAGCACCCCCGCAGCAGCGGCAAGGGCAGCAGCGGGGTCGTCGACCACCTCGAGCACCGAGTGGCAGAGCACGACGTCGGCGGAGCCGTCGGCGACGAGCGACGGCAGGTCACCGAGGTCGCCCTGCAGCGCCGCGACGTCGAGCGACCGCTCGGCCGCGCGGCGCTGGAGCGCGGCGAGGCTGTCGGGGCTGGGGTCGACCACCGTGACCTTGTGACCGGCCTCGGCGAGCGGCACGGCGAAGCCGCCCGTCCCGCCGCCGGCGTCGACGACCACCTGCGGACCACCGGAGAGGACCGCGGACAGCACCTCCCACACGACGGCCGTGCGCACGTTGGCCGCAGGTCCGCGCCGGGGTGTGTCCATGCCCGGCAGCCTAGAGGCGCGTGACGACCACTTTCAGGCTGCCGCTGTTGTCGGCGTACGACAGGTCGTTGACCCGCAGCGAGAGCTGCCCCGTCGTGGCCGGCTGGACGAGCATCCGGTAGCTGTGCGCGTCGTCGCACTGGCTGCCGTCCTCGGCGTACCAGCGGGTGTCCTGACCGCCGACCTGCAGGTCGAGGGCGCCGTCGGGACCGGTCCAGGTGCGGGCGTCCTCCGACGCGGTGTGCCGCTTCCACTCGGCACCGACGACCGAGCACTCGGCGTCGGCCGTGCGGCCCGCACCGAAGACGTACGTGCCTGTGACCTGCAGCGCGTACCGCTGCCCCGCCTCGGCGAGGAACGGCGTGCTCACGCCCTTGCTCGCGTTGGCCGGGACGGTGACGGTGGCGCTGCCGGAGAGGGGTACGGCGACGGGCGCGGGCTTCGGGGTGGGCGTGGGAGTGGGCGCGGGCGCGGGGGTGGTCACCGGCGGCTTGGGAGCTGAGACGGGGCCGGAGACCGTGCCCGTCCAGTAGCTCGTCCTCTTCAGCGCCCCGGCCCAGGACAGGCTGATGTGCACGTGGCTGGTGTGCGGGTCGGAGCCGGAGTAGGGCTTCCAGGTGTGGCTGCTGGCGTTCCAGATCTTGTGGTTCCAGATCAGGTACATGATCCCGAGCCGCCGGGCGTTGGCGAAGGTGTTGCCGTAGCGGTCGCTGGCCATCAGCCAGGCGAACAGGTCGTGGACCTGCCGGACCTGGGTGGCGTTGGTGACGCTGACCTTCCAGTCCCAGGCGCGCCCCTCCTTGTGCTCGGAGCGGCCGCCGACGGAGCAGTTGCGGATGATGCCGTAGTCGCCGGACCCGCTGTAGGCGCCCAAGATCAGGGTGCGCAGCGCGACGGTGCCGGGCTTCGCGGTGGGGCTGCAGGTGGTCTGCGCCTGGTACGCCGCGAGCGCCTCGATGGCCCTGCCGAACGACCTGGCGGGCGGAGCGGCGTGGGCTGTGCCGGTGCTCCCGAGGAGCACGGCGGTGAGCAGGAACAGGGTCAGGGCGATGCGCCGGGGGGTTCGCATGGTGTGGTGTCTCGACGCCTCCGCGCATGATCGCGAGGTGACGGCAGCCAGCCCTGTCGCGTGGGTGAGCGTGACGAACTGGGACATACCGTGACCGGTCGGGGCAAGGCGCCTGTTTCATCGCCCGCTGCTCCCCGGGCTCGAGTGCCACAGCTTCCTGGTCACGCCAGGGCCCGCCGGCTTGATGTCGGCGTAGGCGCTGAGCTTGAAGCCGGTCGAGTAGACCTGGACCGGGTTCTTCGGCACGACGGGCCGCACCGACCGCGACGCGGCCGCTCCCTGCAGCGCCTCCTCGGTGAGGACGGTCGGCGCCTCCATGGCGTCGTAGACCTCCTGCAGCCCGCCGCGCTGCCAGGCCGCGTGCAGGACGGGCAGCTCCCACGCGCCGAGGGCGAGCAGCGACAGGCCACGCGGACCGGTCCGTCGCACTTCCCCTGAGATCACGAGCAACCAGGAGTGGAAGACGGTGCTGGCGTAGCCGACCTGGGCCTCTTCGAAGAAGGTCGCGTCGACCGGTCCGGTGCTGTCGTCGAGGGTCACGAAGACGACGCGCCTGCCCGAGCGGATCGGTGGGGTCTGGGTCGCGACCTTCACGCCGGCGACGAGGACCCGCTGGTTGCTGCGGCAGCCGAGCAGGTCCTTCGCCGGGGTGACACCGAGCTCGCGGAACAGCGGCAGGTAGCCCTCGAGGACGTGCCCGCTGACGTCGAGGCCGAGCACGTCGAGCTCGGCCCGGGTCCGCTCGGCCTGCGTCATCTCCGGCAGCCCGCTGGGGGCGGTCTGCTCGGGGGCGTCGCCGAGGTCGAGGGCGAGCTGCACGTCGGGCGGCACGACCTCGGCCGCCTTCTGCGACTGGGCGGCCTGCCGGCCCTTGACGTCGTCAAGCCTCAGATCAAGGTCGAAGACGGTCTGCTTCGGCTTGCGCCTGGTCGCCGCTCCTCGCTGCACCGACCTCGACCACCGGTCGAGCTCGGCCACCTGCAGGAGCAGGTCGCGCCGGGTCACCTGACCCCGCCGCCGACCGGGAACGGCCGAGCCCAGGCCGTACAGGGAGTCGAAGCCGCCGGCGACCACGAGCCGCTCCACGATCGGCCTCGAGACAGCAGCCCGGTGCCAGAAGTCGCTGAGAGAGGCGTAGGGCCGCCCCGCCACGATCCTCGCGATCTCCGCGTCGGTGATGCCCTTGAGGTCGGCGAGGCCGATCCGGATGCCGTGGCCGCGGCCGTCGGGGAGGGTGAGGTCGTCCGCTCTGCTGCGCGGCGGAGCGCCGAGGATCGCGGGCGGCGGCTCGTCGAGGAAGCCGACCCTCTCGACCGTGTACGCCGCTTCGCTGGCGTTGACGTCGAGGCTCAGGATCGCGATGCCGAACTGCCGGGCGTCGTCGAGGATGAGCCGCTTCGGGTACATGCCGGGGTCGTGGGTCAGCACCCCCGCCAGGAAGGCCGCGGGGTGGTGCGCCTTGAGCCACGTCGACTGGTAGGTCGGCAGGGCGAAGGCCGCGGCATGCGCCTTGCAGAAGCCGAAGGAGCCGAAGGCCTTGAGGATGTCCCAGACCTCGTCGACGACGTCCTGCTCGTAGCCGCGGGCCAGGGCTGTCGGGAGGAACCAGACGCGCGCCTCCTCCT
>CBIHPE010000197.1:0-7834 GCA_966212015.1 uncultured Frankiales bacterium
GGGGGGGGGCCGCGCCCGCCGCGCGCCATGCGCTCTTTCCCCGGGGGTACGCCGGCAATCGGGACGCGCCCCGCACCGGTTTTTGGGTTAGGGGGCGCGTCCGTGCTTCAGCGCGCGGCCCGGGTCGGCGTGCTACGCACGCCCGACCTCGTGGCTCGGGACAAGAACACTCGCAAGCTCGGCTCTTGGCCTCGCTCCTCAGCTCTCGTCGACGGTCTCGTCCGCAGCCTCGGCGGCCTCGTCGCCCTCGGGGGCGAAGGTGCCGTCGGGGAGGAGGCCCTTGAGGACGACCTCGTTGCCCGACTTGTCGGTGACCTTGGCGGCCTCGACGATCTCGGCGAGGGCCTTGCCGCGGACGATCTCGGCGGCGTACTCGCTGATGTGGTGCGGGTGCTCCTGCAGGTGGGCGAAGGCCTGCTGCGGGTCCTGGCCCTGCTGCTGCGCGCGGCGGATGACGTGCTGGGTCAGCTCGTTCTGGTCCACGCCGTACTCGTTCTTGGCGGCGATCTCGTCGAGGAGCATCTGCGCGGCGATCGAGTCGCGGACGCGACGCTCGAGGTCGGCCTCGAACTCGTCCTGGGTCTGGCCCTCGTCCTCGAGGTACTTCTCGAGGGTGAGACCAGCGAAGACGAGCTGCTGCTCGAACTGCTCGCGGCGGGTGTTGAGCTCGTCGGTCACCAGACCCTCGGGAAGCGGGATCTCGACCTTCTCGAGGAGAGCCTCGAGGACGGCGTCACGGGCCTCAGCGGCCTGCTCGAGGCGCTTGCCCCGGCCGAGCCGCTCCTTGACGTCGGCCTTGAGCTCAGCGACGGTGTCGAACTCGCTGGCGAGCTGGGCGAAGTCGTCGTCGACCTCGGGCAGCTCCTGCTCCTGGACCTGCGTGACCTTGACGACGACGTCGACCTGCTGGCCGATCAGGTCGCCACCGACGAGCTGGCTGGTGAAGGCCTTCTCCTCGCCGGCCGACAGGCCGGCGACGGCCTCGTCGAGACCGTCGAGCATGCCGCCGCGGCCGACCTGGTAGCTCATGCCGCTGACCTCGGCGCCCTCGACGGCCTCGCCGTCCTGGGTCGCCTTGAGGTCGATCACGACGAAGTCGTTCTCGGCAGCGGCGCGCTCGACGTCCTTGAGGGTGCCGAAGCGCTCACGCAGCGCCTGGACCTGCTCCTCGACGTCCTCGTCGCTGACCTCGATGTCCGCGACCTCGGCGGCGATGCCGTCGTAGTCCGGGACCACGATCTCGGGCTTGACGTCGACCTCGGCCACGAACTCCAGCGGGCCGTTGTCGTCGAACTTGGTGACCTCGAGCTCCGGCTGCGCCAGCGGGGTCAGGTTGTTCTCCTGCAGCGCCTCGCTGTACTTCTGCGGAAGCACGTCGTTGAGGGCCTGGTCGAGGACCGCGGCGCGGCCGACCTGGCGGTCGATCACCGACGGCGGAACCTTGCCGCGGCGGAAGCCGGGCACGTTCACCTGCTGGGCGATCTGCTTGTATGCCTTGTCGAGGCTCGGCTTGAGCTCCTCGAAGGGCACCTCGACGGTCAGCTTGGCCCGGGTCGGGCTCAAGGTCTCGACGGCGCTCTTCACAGGCTTTCTCCTCTTGGTTGATCGGGTGGTGAAGCAGTCGGGGCGACAGGACTCGAACCTGCGGTCTCCTGCTCCCAAAGCAGGCGCGCTAGCCACTACGCTACGCCCCGCGAATCGACCCCCAGTGAGCCGGCTTCGAGCGGATGACGGGAATCGAACCCGCGTAATCAGTTTGGAAGACTGAGGCTCTACCATTGAGCTACATCCGCGCGCTGTTCCACAGCCGGGGAACCGGCTGCGAGCAACCCGCACATGGTGCCACACAGGACACGGTGCGACCCAACCGGTCCGGCGTCGCGGGCCGCTCCGGCGTCAGGCCACCGAGCGGGTGACCACGACCATGGCGCGGTCGTCGTCCTTGGATCCCAGCGCATCGACGAGCCGCCGCGCGGCACCGTGGAAGTCACCGCGCAACAGCTGCTCGGCCTCCCCCAGCAGGCGGTCGATCCCGAGGTCGATGTCGCGGCGCGGCTCCTCCACCATCCCGTCGGTGTAGAGCAGGACCGCGTCGCCGGGGCGCAGGGTCCCGGTCGCGGCGGTGAAGTCGGCGCCCTCGATCAGCCCGAGCAGCGGGCCCTCGCTGGCGAGGACCTTCCAGCGCCCGTCGCCCGCGGTGCGCTGCACGGCCGGCGGGTGGCCGGCCGTACGGACCTCGAACGCGCCGGTGTCGAAGCGGACCGTGAGGTGGACGGCGGTGGCGAAGCCCTCCTCCCAGCCCTGGCGCAACAGGTAGGCGTTCGCGGCCGGCAGGAAGCCGTCCGGCGGCAGCGCGCTGAGCATGCCGCCGAAGGCGCCGGAGAGCAGCAGGGCGCGGGTGCCGGCCTGCTCGCCCTTGCCGGAGACGTCGACCACCACCACGTCGAGCCGGTCCGGGGTCGGATTGCTGGCGACCACGAAGTCGCCCGCGAAGAGCGTGCCGCCGGCCGACGCGAGCGAGGACTCGGCGTGCCAGCCCTCCGGCAGCCTCGGGATGCCGCCCTGGTTGAGGATCCGGTCACGCAGGTCGACGAACATCGACTCGCCCATGAAGCCCGCCACACCCAGCCGCGATCGGCGGAACGAGACGAGCAGCACCAGCAGACCGAGCAGGAACTCGATCGCGATCGAGGCCTGGGTGAGCGGGGTGATCTCGCCATGTCTGAGCAGCACCGCCACGACCAGCATGGTCATCAGGAGCACGACGAACCACGGAAGCACGCGCGGTCCGAGGACCAGGCTGCCGACGATCAGCGGCACCAACAGCGAGTTGAGCGGGACCCGGGTGGGCTGGAGCACGATCAGGACGGCGAGCACGATGCCGAGCAGCGTGAGCCACAGCAGCGCCACGCCCTCCGCGCCGGAGCGCCGCTGCTGCGCGCGCAGCTCAGCCAGCGTCCGCCGCATGCCGGCAGGCGCCATCGCGGCCAAAGCACTCATCGAGCCTCGTCTCCGAGTCGGGGTTCGTGGGATCACTCTAGGCCTGACTGTAAAGAGGCTGTGCGCGGTCTGTACCGAGGCTGGCACCCGGGGCACCAGAAGAGATTGCGTCCCTGAAGCTCCGCTGTGCGTACGACCTTGCCACAGACATGGCACGCCTGCCCCGTACGACGGTAGACGTACACCTCGCCGCCGTGGTCGTCCTGGCGCGGCGGGCGCCCCATCGCCTCGGGGGTGTGCTCGGGGCGCACGGTGTCGATCCGGTTGTCGATGACGCCCTGGTGCATGAGCTCGACGAGGTCGGTCCACATGGCGTTCCACTGGGCACGGCGCAGGGTGTTCCCGGGGCGCATCGGGTCGATCCGGTGCCGGAAGAGCAGCTCGGCGCGGTAGACGTTGCCGACGCCGGCCAACACCGCCTGATCCATCAGCAGCGCGCCGATCGCGACCTTGCTGCGGCTGATCCGATCCCACGCGCGGGCGGGGTCGCTGTCGGTGCGCAGCGGGTCGGGGCCGAGCCGGGCGATCACCGCATCGCGCTCGGCGGCGGTGATCAGGTGGCAGGTGGTGGCGCCGCGCAGATCGGCGTACGCCTCGGGGCCGACGATCCGCAGACGGACCTGCCCGACCGGCGCGGGCGCCGGCTGCCCGGACTCGCGGCGCGCGATGAGGAACTTGCCGTAGAGGCCGAGATGGATGTGGACGTATCGGTCGTCCGGGAAGGCGACGAAGAGGTGCTTGCCCCACGCCTCGGCGCGTTCGAGCACCTGACCGTCGACCTGCGCGGCCGACTCGGCGAAGCGGCCCTGCGGGCTGCCGACACGCACCTGTCGGCCGCCGAACGCAGCACCCAGGTCGGCGGCGAGCCGGTGGAGGGTGTGTCCCTCAGGCATTCAGGAGCGCCCCGGGCTCAGTCCTGGTCGTCGGCCGGGCCGAGGCCCACGGCCGACTCCGGCAGCGCGGGCCGCCGGCCGAGGCTCTCGTACGTGGCCATCTGCTCGATCCGGCGCACGTGCCGCTCGTCGTTGCTGAACCCCTCGGCGAGAAAGATCTCGACGAAGCGGGTCATGTCCTCGAGCGAGTGCATCCGACCGCCGACGGCGATGACCTGCGAGTCGTTGTGGTCGCGGGCCAGCTTGGCGGTCTCGTCCGACCAGACCAGCGCGGAGCGGATGCCCTTGACCTTGTTGGCGGCCATCTGCTCACCGTTGCCCGAGCCGCCGATGACGACGCCGAGGCTGTCGAGGCCCTCGGCACGCTCACGGGCGACCGCCTCGGCCGCGCGGATGCAGAAGACCGGGTAGTCGTCCAGCGCGTCGTAGACGAACGGACCGTGGTCCACGACGTCGTACCCGAGCTCGGTGAGCCGGTCGGTGAGGTGGGCCTTGAGGTCGAGTCCGGCGTGGTCGCAGCCGAGGTGAACGCGCATGGCCGGATTCTCTCAGACGCATGGCCGTCCGGCCGCATGGATACCTGACCCCGCTCCCGTCCTCGTCGCCTTGGAGCCTCCATGCTCTTCTCCCCCGCCATCGTGCGCATCGTCCGCCGGATCTCGGCCTGGATCCCTGTGCTGGCGCTGGTCGCCGGGACGGTGATGCTGATCCCGGGTGCTGACGCCGCCCACCGGGCCCGGATCACGATCACGCCCTCCCGGGCCGCGCCCGGCGAGCCGCTGGTGATCCGCGGGAAGCTGCCGACCACGTTCCGGCGAACGATCTTCGTGCAGCGAGGCATGTTCGGGAGCTTCGGCGACCTCGTCCGCACGCATACCGACAAGCACGGCCGCTTCCGGGTCACGATCCCGAAGAACGGGATGCCCAGCGATCCGTACCGAGTACGGGCTCCGCAGGTGCGCAAGCATCACCGGACCTACCCGGCGATCATCACCGCCGCCCGGACCATCGTGACGCTTCGCCCCAACGTGAGCGCGGCCCTCTCGGCCGACGCCGTCGCGGTGGGCGCGCCGGTCGAGCTCACGGCCGTCGGCACGCCCGTACGCCCGGGCCGGCCGCTCACCCTGCAACGTCGGATCAGCCCGACGCGGTGGCAGACCGTAGCCAGTCATCGCGAGGACGCCCGCGGCAGTGCCACCTTCGCCCTCGACACGTCGACGGCGGGGATCTTCACCTATCGGGTACGCGCCGAGACCTGGCACGGCTCGGGCTGGATGCCGACGTTCCCGGTCGACCTGAGCGTCGGCGCGGGTCCGCTCCCGCAGGCCCAGGGGCCGGGACCGGCTCCGACCGGCGCCCCGCACAGCACGGGTCCGCAGCCTGGCCCGGTGAACGCGGCGAACACCTTCAAGTGGGGTCGGATCACCGAGGACTGGGGCTGGGAGAAGGGTGAGTCGACCGACCCGTGGCAGATCTACTCCGACGGCAGCGGCCGGGCCTCGATCGACACCGCTCTGCTCGTGCTCGACTCGGGCGTGGCCAAGCCGCGGCAGCGCGACACCGGGAGCGTGCGCGCCACGCTGACCGGTGCCGGGCACGCGTACGGCCGCTGGGAGGCGAAGGTGCGTGGACCGATCTTCCAGAGCGGCAGCGCCGACTATCGGATGGGCTTCAGCCTGGTGCCCGCGCGGCCGGGCGACCAGCACTGCGGTGGCTTGAGCGTGGACGTCGGGTCGTGGACCGGGTACAGCAGCACCACCACGATCGGCGTTCGGCACGGCAACACCGCCTGGACCACGACCCGCAGCCAGGCCCGCAACGAGGAGAACTGGCACACGCTGGCCGTCGAGGTCACCCCGACGCGGATCGTGTGGTTCATCGATGCGAGGGTGACCGCGGTCCTCAAGAACAGTGCCGCCATCCCGCGGGTCCCGCTGGTGCCGCAGCTGCGGCTCGATGGGGCCGGCGCGGGCGTGGAGATGAACCACGCCCGGCTCAACACCGACTGGCTGCGCTACTTCACACTGGCGCAGAAGGACAAGGGCCGGATCGCCGGCCCCGCCCCCACGGCGACTGCCGTCACCGGCGCCTGCTGAGCTCCGCGACCCCGTCGAGGAACGCTCCGGTCTGGCGCATCACCAGGTCGGAGGCGTCGGCGTGCTCGGGCTGGCGCCAGAACGCGTGCGGGACGTCGAGGATGCGCGAGCCGACAGCCCGTACGCCCTCCGCGCGCAGCCGGGTCAGGAGGTGCTCGCCCTCGTCCCGGGCGATGTCGTGGGCCGCCGTGACGATGAGGGTCGGCGGCAGCGTCCCGAGGTCGGGCGAGCCGAGCGGCGCCACGTGCGGATGGGTCAGGGCGGCCGGGTGGGCGCTGCGGTCGACGTACTGCTGCCAGTACCACTGCGCCTCGTCGCGGTCCCAGGTCCAGTCGGTGGCCTGATAGCTGGCGAAGGAGCTGGTCGGGTCGAGGAACGGGTAGATCAGCACCAGCGCCGTCACCAGGCCCGGGTTGCGCAGCGCGCCCACCATCGCGAGGTTGCCGCCGGCGCTGTCGCCGTGGGCGATCACCCGGCGGCTGCGCTCGGCCGCCCAGCGCAGGGCCCGGTCCGTGTCCTCGACGGCCGCCGGGTACGGGTGCTCGGGCGCGAGCCGGTAGTCGACGCTGAGCACCGCGCGGCCGGTGCGGTTGGCGAGCCGCCGGCTCGGCGCGTCGTGCACCTCGACGTCGTTGAAGACGAAGCCGCCACCGTGCAGGTGGACGATCACGGACTCGGCGAGACCCGCGCCCTCGGGCAGGTAGAGGCGGGCCGGGACGCCGTCGACGTCGACGTCCTCGACGTGCGCGACGGGCTCCTTCGGATGCGTCGCGGCCTCCGCGCGGCCCGCTTCGCGGTCGGCGAGGGTCTGCTCGTAGTCGGCGTCATGAGGTACGTGCACGCGGTCACCCTCTCAGGTGGCGGCCGGGCACACATCGGATTTCTCACCGGACGCCTTGGCGGCAGCGCCCCGTCGGGCGCACGCTTCAGGGATGTTCATCCGGACCGTTCCCGAGGACGAGGCCACCGGAGCCGTGGCCGACTACTACGACCAGCAACGCCGACAGTGGGGCTTCCTGCCCGACTACGCCGGCGCGTTCGCTCCCAGACCCGCGGTCGCCGAGGGCTGGGCCGCCCTCAACGGCGCGATCCGCGGCGGCATGGACCGGCGCCGCTTCGAGCTGGTCACGATCGCAGCCGCTCGCGCGCGACGGTCGACCTACTGCACCGCGGCCCACTCGAAGTTCCTGCGCGACGACTGCGGCGACGTCGGGACCCTTGACGCCCTGACCGCTGATCCGAGCGGAGCAGGCCTCGCGCCGGTGGATCGGGCGCTCTACGCCTTCGCGACCAAGGTCGCCACCGCGGCCGACACCGTCGACGGCGACGACGTGGCGGCGCTGCGCGCGCACGGCCTGGGTGACGCCGAGATCGCGGAGGTCGTCTACGCCGTCGCCGCCCGGGCGTTCTTCACCACCGTCCTCGACGGGCTCGGGGCGCAGCTCGACCCGCAGACCGCCGCGGCGTTCCCCGACGAGACCCTGGCGGGCCTCATCGTGGGACGCCCGGTGGGCGGCGAAGCGTCCTAGCTGTGATGTCCAGTCAGGTTGTTCAAGCGGCTGATGGGTGGGAGGCCTCCGGCTGCTGAGTGGGGCCGGTGGTGGTTGTACTGGTGCAGCCATCCTGCCAAGGCTGCTCGACGGGTGTCTTCTGAGCGGTAGAGCTTCTTGTAGGCCCAGCCGTCGGCCAGGGTGCGGTGGAAGCGCTCGATCTTGCCGTTGGTCTGCGGACGGTAGGGCCGGGTCCTCTTGGGTTGGATGCCGAGCGCTTCGCAGGTGTCGCGCCACAGGATGAATCGCCCCGGGTTTCGTGGAGGCTCGGTTACTTGGAACCAGCCCCTGCTGG
>CBIHPE010000198.1:0-7809 GCA_966212015.1 uncultured Frankiales bacterium
TCCCCGACGACGCCCCTGGCAAGCACGGAGAGCGCGAGGTCTACCCGGTGTGGAGCGGCGTGACGATCGACGTGCTGCAGGAGCGCGACGACGCGACCTGGCACATCGTCACCTCCGGCATCGGAACGGTCAGCGCGGACCTTCCCGGCGAAGGGGTCTCGCTCGACGAGACCCCGGACGGCTGGTTCCTGGTGGCCCTCTACGGGAGCCCCGAGACGCCCGGTCGCCTGCTCGCGATCCGCAAGGGCGAGCCCGTGCGCGAGCTCGGGACCGGCTACAGCCAGGCCCACTGGGCGCCTTGACGACGCTCGAGGAACCCATGCGGAATGCCCGTGCGGCTCGTCCTCGGCATGGGCGCTGAAGGGACGCACACATCACTGGAGGGGTGACGCGCCCCGTGAGCGTGGGGCGGCCGGTCTCGGCCGCCGAGGCACCGAGTGATGTGTGCGCCGCTAAGGGGTCGCGAGGCCGGAGGGACCGCCGACGCCGGCACCGAGGGTGGGGACCGGCGCCGTCGCCGTGACCGTGACCGGAGGCGGCGTCGGGCTGGGCGTCGGGGACGGTGTGGGTGAGGGCGTCGGTGACGGCGTGGGGCTGGGGGTCGGCGAGGGCGTCGGCGACGGCGTCTCGGACGGCGTCGGGGTGGGTGACGGGGCCGTCAGGGTGTCGGCCTCGGCGTCGATCGCGTCGACGTAGCTCTCGATCGCAGCGGCATCGAGCGCCTTGATCTGGTTTTGAGCCTTGAGGTTGGTGACGTCGGTCTTGATGGCCGACACGGCGCTGTGCACGCCGGTGACGTCCTTGGCGTTGACGGCGTCGACGAGGCTCGCGGTGTCGTCCTTGAGCTGGTCCTTGAGCGAGAGCGTGCCGCTGCTGCAGGACGACAGCAGCAGGCCGGCAGCCAGCACGGCGAGCGCGCGCCTCACTGCTTGCTCACCACCCTGACCAGGCCCTCGGTCGGCTGCTTGACCGGGTCGGGGGTGTCCTGGTTGACGGCGGGGATGGTGTGCGGCTTCGCCTTCCCCTGCTGGGAGGCGACGATCCCCCCACCGATGCCGAGCAGCACGACCGCGAGGCCGATGGCCACCCACCAGCCCCGGCCCGACTTCTGCGGGACCACCGGCACGGCGGCGGTGCGCGGCATGACCGTGGTGCGGTCGGCCACAGGCGCGGCGACGGGAGGGAGGACGGTCGTCGCCGTCGTACCCGCCTGGAGCCCGCGCAGCGCCGTCGCGACCTGCGCCGCCGTCGGGCGCTGGTCGGGGTGCCTGGCGGTCATGGCGGCGATGAGGCCGGCCCAGCCGGTCGGCAGGGTGGTCGGGATCGACGGCGGTCGGGACAGCCGCGCCATCGCGGCCTCGACCGGCGGTCCGTCGTACTCGCGGACGCCGGTGAGGACCTCGAGCAGCACCAGGCCCAGGGCGTAGACGTCGACCGGCGGGCCGACCGTCTCCCCGGTGACCTGCTCCGGTGCGAGGTAGGCCGCGGTGCCGACCATCAGGCCGGTCGTCGTGACCTTGGCCGCGTCGACGAGCCGCGCGATGCCGAAGTCGGTGAGCTTCGGCACGCGCCCGAGCAGGATGTTGCCGGGCTTCACGTCGCGGTGGACCAGGCCCGTCGAGTGCACGTAGGCCAGCGCGTCGGCGACGGCGATGCCGATCTCGGTGACCGTCGCGACGGGCAGCGGACCCTTGCGCATGGCATCGCCGAGCGTGTCGCCGTCGACGTACTCCATGACGACCCACGGCCGCCCCGCGCCGTCGGTGCCGGCGTCGAAGACCTGGACGAGGTTGGGGTGGCTGAGCTGCGCGAGCGTGCGGGCCTCGTCGGCGGCGCGGGCAGCGGACTCGTCATGAGCGACCGTCACGAGCTTCAGCGCGACGGTGCGACCCAGCGAGGTGTCGGTGGCGGCCCAGACCTCAGCGGTGCCGCCGCGGCCGACGAGGACGTCGAGGCGGTAGCGGCCGCCGATCACGGCGGTCGACGGGATCGCCCGCGTCGGGTCGTCCTCGCTGCTCGTCAAACCAGGAGCTCGGCGATCTGCACGGCGTTGAGCGCAGCGCCCTTGCGGAGGTTGTCGCTGCTGACGAACAGCGCGAGGCCGTTGCTGCCGTCCTGCCGGACGCGGCCGACGAAGGACGGGTCGGCGCCTGCCGCCTGCAGCGGAGTGGGTACGTCGGTGACCACCACACCCGGAGCCTGCCCCAGGATCTCGAGCGCACGCGCCACAGAGATGTCACGAGCGAACTCGGCGCTGATCGACAGCGAGTGACCGGTGAAGACCGGCACGCGGACGCAGGTGCCGGTGACGCGGAGGTCAGGGATGCCGAGGATCTTGCGCGACTCGTTGCGGAGCTTGTGCTCCTCGTCGGTCTCGAACAGGCCGTCGTCGACGATCGAGCCGGCCATCGGCAGGACGTTGAAGGCGATGGGGCGGACGTACTTGACCGGCTCGGGGAACGTGAGCGCCGACCCGTCGTGGACGAGCTCGGTGGCCTTGTCGCCGACCGCCGCGACCTGCGTGGCCAGCTCCTCCACACCGGCGAGGCCCGAGCCGCTGACGGCCTGGTAGGTGCTGGCGATGAGGCGGGTCAGCTGGGCCTCGTCGTGCAGCGGCTTGAGGACCGGCATCGCCGCCATCGTCGTGCAGTTGGGGTTGGCGATGATGCCCTTCTTCGCCTGGTGCACAAGGGATCCGTTCACCTCACTGACGATCAGCGGGACGTCGGGGTCCATCCGCCAGGCGCTCGAGTTGTCGATGACGGTGACGCCCGCCTCGGCGAACCGCGGGGCCTGAGCGCGTGAGGTGGTCGCGCCGGCGGAGAAGATCGCGAGGTCGAGGCCGCTCGGGTCAGCGGTCGAGGCGTCCTCGACCGTGATCTCCCTGCCCTGGAAGGGGATCGTGCTGCCGGCGCTGCGCGCCGACGCGAACAGCCGGAGCTCGTCGACCGGGAAGCCGCGCTCGGCGAGCAGCCGCAGCACGACGGTGCCGACCTGACCGGTGGCGCCGACGACGCCGATCCTGCTCATCGACCGGTGCCGCCGTAGACCGTGGCCTCCTCGGCGCCGCCCAGCTCGAAGGCGTCGTGCACGGCCTTCACTGCCGCAGGCACGTCGGTGTCGCGGGTGACGACGGAGATGCGGATCTCGGAGGTGCTGATGGCCTCGACGTTGACCGCGGCCTCGGCGAGCGCCTCGAAGAAGGTCGCCGACACACCCGGGTGGCTGCGCATGCCCGCACCGACGAGCGACACCTTGCCGATGTGCTCGTCGGACAGCACCGACTCGAAGCCGACCGACCCCTGCACCTTCGTCAGCGCGGTGACGGCCGTGGCGAGGTCGCTGTTGGGGAGCGTGAAGGAGATGTCCGTGCGGCCGGCGGCACCGGACACGTTCTGCACGATCATGTCGATGTTGACCTCGGCATCGGCGATCGCGCGGAAGATGCGCGCAGCCTCACCCGGCTTGTCCGGCACGCCGACGACCGTGATGCGCGCCTCGGAGAGGTCGTGCGCGACACCGCTGATGATGGCCTGCTCCACGGGGGGCTCTCCTGTGATCTGCGTACCGGGCTTGTTGCTGAAGGACGAGCGGACGACCAGCGGCACGTCGTAGCGGCGGGCGTACTCGACGCAGCGCAGGTGCAGGATCTTGGCACCGCAGGCGGCGAGCTCCAGCATCTCCTCGTAGCTGACGCTCGAGAGCTGCTTCGCGTTCAGGACGATCCGCGGGTCGGCGCTGAAGACGCCGTCGACGTCGGTGTAGATCTCGCAGACCTCGGCGTCGAGCGCGGCCGCGAGGGCAACGGCCGTCGTGTCCGACCCGCCACGGCCGAGCGTGGTGATGTCCTTGGTGTCCTGGCTGACGCCCTGGAAGCCCGCGACGATCGTGATGTGGCCCTCGCCGAGGGCCTGCGTCAGGCGACCAGGCGTCACGTCGATGATGCGGGCCTTGCCGTGCACGCTGTCGGTGATCACCCCGGCCTGGCTGCCCGTGAACGAGCGGGCGCTCATGCCGAGGTTCTGGATCGCCATCGCCAGCAGCGCCATCGAGATGCGCTCGCCCGCGGTGAGGAGCATGTCGAGCTCACGGCCCGGTGGCAGCGGGCTGACCTGCTGCGCGAGGTCGAGGAGCTCGTCGGTCGTGTCGCCCATGGCGCTGACCACGACGCAGACGTCATGGCCCGCCTTGCGAGTCGCCACGATGCGCTCGGCCACTCGCTTGATGCGCTCGGCGTCCGACACGGACGACCCGCCGTACTTCTGCACGACGACTCCCATGCTCGAAAGGGTACCGGCGGACCACACCCGTTTCCGCGTAGCGTGCGGCCGATGGACGGTGTGCTCGCTCACGGGGTCAGGCGCTCGTTCGGCCCCGTGCAGGCCGTGCGCGGCATCGACCTCACCGCACAGCCCGGCGAGGTCACCGCCCTGGTCGGTCCGAACGGCGCCGGCAAGACGACGCTGCTGCTCGTCCTCGCGACGCTGCTCGTCCCCGACGCGGGGACCGTCACCGTCGCCGGCCATGACCCGGTGACCGAGCCCGACGCCGTGCGCGCGCGGATGGGCTGGGCGCCGGACGTCTTCGGCCTCTACGACAACCTGACCGCCCGCGAGTACCTCGAGTTCTGCGGACGCGCGATGAGGCTCACCCACTACGTGGTGCGCGCCGCCGAGCTGCTCGAGCAGGCGAGGCTGACCGACAAGGCAGATCTTCCGGTCCACACGCTGTCCCGCGGGCAGAAGCAGCGTCTCGGCCTGATGCGCGCTCTCGTCCACGACCCGTCCGTCCTGCTCCTCGACGAGCCGGCCTCCGGGCTCGACCCGCGCAGCCGGGTCGAGCTGCGCGAGCTGCTCAGAGGTCTTGCCGCCCGCGGCTGCTCCGTGATCGTCAGCTCGCACCTGCTGGCCGACCTGGAGGAGGTGGCCGACGCCGTCGTGTTCGTCGACCAGGGCGTGACCGTGGGCGAGCACCGGCTCGACGCGCTGCCTGCCGCCTCGGTGCGCACCTGGCGACTGAGAGCGATGTCGATGCCGCCGCTCGTGAAGGCGCTCAAGGGCCTCGACCACGACGAGCCGACTCCCGCCGGGGTCGACGTGCGGCTGACGTCCGACGAGGCAGCGGCCGACCTCATCGCCGAGCTGGTCGGCAAGGGCGTGCGGCTCGTGTCCTGCCAGCCCGTCGGCGGCCAGCTCGAGGCGACCTACCTGGAGCTGACCCAGTGACATGGAGCGGAGCTCGATGACTCGCCACGGGGTGCTCACGGTCGCGGAGCAGGAGTTCACGATCCGCATCCGGGCCGGCCGGTGGCGGTGGCTGCTGGCCTCGTGGTTCGCAGTCATCACGCTCGTCACGCTCCTGATCCGGCTCGCGGTCGGCACCATCGACGCCGGCCGCGCCCACGACAAGGGCGTCGTCGTCTACGGCGGGCTGACCCTCCTGGTCCTCGGGCTCGCGCTGCTGGTCGTCCCGACGCTGTCGGCCCAGTCGATCAACGGCGACCGGGAGCGCGGGACCCTCGCGACGCTCCAGGTCACGCGGCTCACCGCCGGCGACATCGCCGTCGGCAAGTTCGTCGCCGCGTGGGGCACGTCCCTGGTGTTCCTGGCGCTGACGCTGCCGCTCGTGCTGTTCACGATGACCGAGGGCGGTGTCCCCCTCGGCCGGGTGGTCGTCGTGACGCTGGTCGTCGCGCTGCTGCTGGGCAGCGTCATCGCCGTGTCGCTGTGCCTGTCCGCCCTGCTCCGGCGCACGACGACGTCCGGCGTGCTGGCGTACCTCGTGGTCTTCGCCCTGACCATCGGCTCCACGGTGACGTTCGGGCTGGCGCTCGCGCTGACGAGCGAGAGCTACCAGCAGACGGTCGGCGGCTACTGCCCCGACCGGCAGGACCAGTCGACCTGCCCGAGCGAGACCTACACGAGCACGCGCACCCGGCCGGACCGGATCTGGTGGCTGCTCGCACCGAACCCGTTCGTCGTCCTCGCCGACGCGGCGCCGCGGCTGCCCGAGGAGACCGCGGCCGAGCGCGAGCGCCGACTCGCGCTGGAGGACGAGGGCGTCACGAACCTGCGCGACAGCGACCCCCTCGGAGGCCTCGGCCGGGCGGTGCGCAGCGCGCACAAGGGGCCGCACGACGCGCACGGGGCGCCGGTGTGGCCGTGGGGGCTGGGCTTCGACGTCCTCGCCGGCGCGGGTGCGCTGTGGCTCACCGCCCGCCGGCTGCAGACCCCGACCCGCGACCTGCCGCTCGGCCAGCGGGTCGCCTGAGCCCGTCAGCCGAGTGCGCCGCCGGGGAGGTACGGCGACATCGGCGGCTGGCCCTTGAGGAACAGGTGGCCTTCTCCCTTGCCGAGGGGCAGCCGGGCGTCGAGGCAGGTGTCGATCGCCCACTGCTGGTCGTGCGCGAGCCAGTCGATCTCGACCGGCTGCTTCGACTCGGCGAAGACGGTCCAGAGCAGCTCCTGCGCGACCGCCGGTTCGAGCGCACCGAGGGACACCAGGCCGGCAGGGCGCAGGATCGCGTAGCCGTCGTCGGCGACGAACAGCCGGTTGCCCATCCGCTCGAGGTAGGGCAGGTCGGGCGCCATCCCGGCGCCGCGCAGCCTGCGCGCGACGTCGTCGACGAGCTCGCCGTGCTCGGCCCAGGTCGTCTCGCGCCCCGACGTGGCCGGGAGGAGGGACCGGTCCACGGTGCCCTTCGAGGTGAGGCACGGGACCAGGTCGAAGCCGGCTCGGCGGTAGCGGCGCAGCGCTGCGGGGGCGATGGTCGCGAGGATCCAGGAGCGGTCGGTGGCCGTGCGCATCGTCGCCTCGAGCAGGGCGCGTCCGACGCCCTTCGACTGCTGCGACGGGTCGACCATCAGCAGGCTGAGGAACCACATGCCCTCGCGCACCAGGGCGAGGCCGCAGCCGACGACCCTGCCCTCCTCCTCGGCGACCCACGCCGAGTCCGGGTCGGTCGACTGCAGGTGCAGGACCCGCTGCGCGGCCCGGTCGCGGTACTCGGGGGTGTCCTCCGGCATCTCCTCGTAGACGGCGCGCAGGGCCTGGTGGGTGACCTCGACGCAGGCAGGGGCGTCGTCAGCGAGAAGTGGACGGATCACACGTCGACGGTACGGCGGCCCTCGAAGGCGCGGCCCAGGGTGACCTCGTCGGCGTACTCGAGGTCGCCGCCGACCGGCAGCCCGCTCGCGAGCCGGGTCACGTTGAGGCCCATCGGCTTCACGAGCCGAGCGAGGTAGGCCGCCGTGGCCTCGCCCTCGAGGTTGGGGTCGGTCGCGAGGATCAGCTCCGTGACCGCGCCGTCGGCGAGCCGGGACATCAGCTCGCGGACGCGGAGGTCGTCGGGACCGATGCCCTCGATCGGCGAGATGGCGCCGCCGAGCACGTGGTAGCGGCCGCGGAACTCGCGGGTCTTCTCGATCGCGACGACGTCCTTGCTCTCCTCGACGACGCAGATGACCGACAGGTCGCGCCGCGGGTCACGGCAGACGCGGCACTCGTCCTGCTCGCTGACGTTGCCGCAGATCCGGCAGAACCGGACCTTGTCCTTGACCTCGGTGAGCGCGTGGACGAGCCGCTTCACGTCGGCCGGGTCAGCGGCGAGCAGGTGGAACGCGATCCGCTGCGCGGACTTCGGACCCACACCGGGGAGCCGACCGAGCTCGTCGATGAGGTCCTGGACCGCGCCCTCGTACAACTCAGAGCCCGCCGAGCAGGCCCTGGGCGCCGCCGGCGACGGGACCCATCGCCTCTTCGCCCAGCGCCGCGGCCCGGGTGTGGCCGTCGCGGACCGCGGCGAGGACC
>CBIHPE010000199.1:0-7773 GCA_966212015.1 uncultured Frankiales bacterium
AGCGAGTCCCCGCCGTCCAGCAGGGCGAGCTTCTCGCGGGCTTCCGCGTCCAGGAACTCGTCCGAGCTGTGGCGGTGGCCGCCGTCGCGCCGCGTCGACCAGTAGGTCCGCCAGTACGTCTCGTCGCTCATCGCGCGCCCTTCAGCAGCTGCCTCGCGGCCGCCGTCGGCAGCCCCGTCGGGCCTGCCGGTGCGACGCGCTGTCGTGCCAACCGCCCCAGCAGACTCACCAGGTCATCGCCCGGTCCGGCCAGCACAGCCCACCCTGCGGCCACCTCGTCCGCGAAGAGCTCCGCACCGTCGGGGTCGAGGACCAGGGAGGCGACGCCGAGCTGTCGAGCCTCCAGGACCGTGGACGAGGTCAGCGTCGTGTGCACGCTGACGTCCCCGATCACCTCCGCGAGGGGTCGGCTGCTGGGCTCCGACGTCTTGACGATGGCGCCGGTCGCGCGCAGCAGCCGTTCGCTGCTCTCGCGCTCGGATGCCGTGGCCCTGGGATGGTGCCTGACCCACCACTCCCAGTCCGCGGGGGCGCTCTTCATCGCGTCGGTCAGCTGAGCGAGCCGCGCCTCAGTCACCATCCCGGGTTGGAGCGTCACCAGGACCCGCATGGTCGCCACGACCGGCACCGCGCCCTCATCGGCCAGCCAGGCCTCCACGGCGGGGTTGCCGCCGACAAGAACGCGTGAGCGGTGGCCGGGTGCGGCCCAGGTGGGGACCAGCACCCCGGACTCCTGCCAGACCCAGTAGACGTCCGGGTGGCAGGACCAGCCGCCGGGCGGCACGACCGCCCAGTCGCCGTAGTGGGGATGGCGGCGGCCGTGCACCCCGTGCTGCAGCTCGACCGACGTGATCTGCGCCCGTCGGGCGCCTTGGGCGAAGGCCAGGCTGGTGGGGCCCCAGTCCACGAAGACCGCGACGCGCGCCGCTGCTCGACGCAGCACGTGCGCGAACCAGGTCGCCGCCAGGTCGACGTACCGCACCCTTCTCGCCAGCCCCTGGAGCTGCGGCTGGCCCGCGCGCTGGAGCGCGTGGGGAAGGCCGGGCAGCTCCGGCGCCCACCGGCTGCCGGCTGCCTCCGCCCGGAGCTTCAGGAGGTCGAGCCTGGGCTGGATGAGGCGGGAGGCTCGTTCCCGCGGCCACCGGTAGGAGTGGTGGGGATCGAGCTGCAGGCAGGTCGCGCCCTCGGCCGTGAAGAGGCTCACGAGCGGGTCGCCGTGCCGGTCGTGCCAACTGCCGTCGGGTCGCTCGACGCGATCGACCCCGCCACCACCGAGCACGACCACGTCGGCCCGACCGTAGGCAGCTTCGTGCGCGCGGTCCCGCCAGCGGGCAGTCGCCCATGCGCGCTCGCCGTCCAGCAGCCCTGCGACCCGCCCCGGGCCAGCCTGGCTCGCCGACGCGCCGACGCGCTGCCGCTCCGCGGACCACCAGATCTCCTGGCGCACCAGGGGCCACAGGTGCAGATCACCGACGCGCCAGTCCGCCACGGGCAGCTCGGTCTCGAGGTGCAGCACCAGCTCGGTCGGGTCCGGGCCCGCGCTCACGAGACGCGACGACCGACGGCTCGAGTCAGCTCCTCGACGACCCTGGCCTGGGCGGCCGCGGAGAGGTGCGGAGACGACGGCAGGCTCAGCCCTCGGTCCGCGAGCGCGGTCGCCACCGCGCCTCCGAGCACCCGGGCACTGGAGTAGGGCACCTGGCTGCGGATGGCCGGCCAGATGGGACGTGCCTCCACGCCCGCGCTGTCGAGGTCAAGGCGGACCTGCTCGCGAACGCCGGGGTCGGGAAGAAGCACCGTGTAGAGCCAGGCCGAGCGGTCTGCCCAGTGGACGTTCGGGGGGAGCTCCACTCCGTCGAGCCGAGCCAGTTCGCTGTCGTAGCGCGCCGCCACCTCGCGCCTGCCGGTGAGGTAGGTGCCCAGCCGACGGAGCTGCGCGAGCCCGACGGCGGCAGCCACGTTCGTGAGCCGGTAGTTGTAGCCCACCTGGTCGTGCCGGTAGAAGGCTCCGGGGAGCCGGGCCTGGGTCGACAGGTGACGGACCTGGGTCGCCAGGGCCTCGTCGTCAGTGACCACCATGCCGCCGCCCCCGGCGGTGATCACCTTGTTGCCGTTGAAGGAGAAGCAGCCGACGCGGCCCACCGTCCCGACCTGACGGGAGGCCAGTGGACCCGCCGTCCAGGCTGCGCCCAGGGACTCGGCTGCGTCCTCGACGACGGGAACGCCTGCTTCCTCACAGGCCTCGAGCAGCGCCTCGAGCCGGGCCGGCTGTCCGAGGAGGTGCACCACGACGACGGCCGCGGGCTGCCGCTCGCCGGCTGCTGCTCGGCGTCGCAGCTCGTCGATGACGAGCATCGGGTCGAGGTTCCAGGTCTCGACCTCGGAGTCGACGAGGACGGGCTCGGCTCCGCAGTAGCGCACCGGGTTCGCCGAGGCGATGAAGGTCAGGTCGCTGACGAGCACGTCCGCACCCGCCGTCGCCCCGACCGCAAGCAGCGCCAGGTGCAGCGCCGCGGTCCCGCTCGAGCACGCGACGGCGTACCGGCTCCCGACGGACGCGGCGAACTCGTCCTCGAAGTCGCGGACGAGCGGACCGACGCTCGACACGTAGCCGCTCCGCACCGCCTCGAGCAGCAGGCTCTCCTCCTCCACCCCGAAGCTCGGCTCCGACAGCGGGATCCGCGTCACGTGTAGAACCTCGTCGAGCCGCCGCCCTGCGACTCGCGCAGCCAGTCGGCTGTGCGGGCCAGGCCCTCGCGCAGGGTGACGGTGGGCTCCCACGCCATGAGTCGCCGCGCCTTGGACGGATCGCTGAGCAGGTGCCAGACCTCGCTGTCGGGCGGCCTCAGCCGCTGCGCGTCCTCGACCAGCCGGACTGTCTTGCCGAGGGCCTGCCCGGCGAGCTCAGCGAGCTCCCCGATGGTCACCGCACTACCCGTCCCGAGCTGCACGACCTCACCGGGCGCCAGGCCCGACGTCGCAGCGCGCACGAAGCCGTCGACCGTGTCGGTCACGTAGGTGAAGTCCCGGCGCGGCCGGAGGTCGCCGATCCTGGCCTCGTCCCCCGCGAGCAGCTGCGTCAGCAGAGCGGGGATGACGGCGCGCGTCGACTGCCGGGGTCCATAGGTGTTGAACGGTCGCACGGTCGCGACGGGGAGCCCGAACGACCTCGACCAGGCCATCGCGGCCATGTCGGCCGCGATCTTGCTCGCGCTGTAGGGGGACTGTCCTTGGAGAGGATGCTCCTCCGTGATCGGGAGACGCTCGGCGGTCCCGTAGACCTCGCTCGTCGACGTGTGAACGAAGCACCCGACTCCGGCCCTGAGGGCGGACTCCAGGAGGGTGACCGTGCCGCCGAGGTTCACGTCGAAGTAGGACCGAGGTGCTTCGTAGCTGTAGGGGATCGAGATCAGCGCCGCCAGGTGGAACACCACGTCCACGTCCGCGCAGAGGCCGTCCATCGATCGGGGGTCCCGGACGTCACCGAGCCGGACGTCGACGGCGTCGAGCACGTCAGGGGCCAGGTCCTCCAGCCAGCCGTAGCTGCCCGTCGGGTTGTAGAGCGCGAGCGCCCGGACGTCGCAGCCGTCGGCGACCAGCCGCTCCACGAGGTGGCTGCCGATGAAGCCGTCCGCGCCGGTCACGAGCACCCGGCCCTGGATCCCTGTCACAGCTGCCCCCTCGCGCGCAGCAGGTCCTCGGGGCGACCTACGTCGATCCAGTCCCCCTCCAGGGCGTGCGCGGACACGGTCCGGCCCTGCTCGAGGCCCCACGAGAGCAGCTCGGGCATGTCCATGCGCTGCCCTGCGGGCACCGCGCTGACCGCCTCCGCCGAGAGCACGTACACACCGCCGCTCACCGGCCAGCTCTCCACTGGCTTCTCCCTCACGGCGCGCACCCGGCCGGCATCGACATCGAGCACCCCGAACGGCACGACGTGAGAGTACGGACGCACACCGACCGTGGCCCACGCTCCCTGGTGCGCCGCGAGCATCGCCCCGACCGAGAACTGGAGGAGGAGGTCGCCGTTCAGCGCAAGCAGCGGGCGGTCGCCCAGCTGGCCCGCGACCTGCCCGAGGCAGCCCGCGGTGCCGAGCGGCCGCTCCGGCTCCTCCCGGACGTACGAGATCGAGCAGCCGAAGCGGCTCCCGTCCCCGAAGTGGCTCTCGATGACCTCGCTCAGGTAGTTCACGGCCAGCACGACCTCGGTGACGCCCTCGCCGACGAGGTGCAGCACGAGGCGCTCCAGCAGGGGGCGGCCGGCTACCGGCAGCATCGGCTTCGGGACGCTGTCGGTGATCGGGCGCAGCCGGCTCCCCAGCCCGCCCGCGAGGACGAGCGCCAGCACGTCCAGTCGAGGGCCTCCGAGGAGGTCACGCAGCACGTGCAGCCCGAGGAGGCGTCCGCCGTCGTCGAGAACGGGGATCTGGCTGATGCTCCGGGCATGCATGAGGTCGAGGACCGCTGCCCGGTCCTCCCCCTGCTTGACCGACACGAAGTCCCGCGTCGCGAAGGGCGCCACCGCGTCGGCGAGCCCCGCGCCCGCGAGCAGCGCCCGCCGGATGTCGCCGTCGCTCAGCGTTCCCAGCAGCCGACCGTCCTCGACGAGCAGGGCGATCTCGACGGCACCCTCGTTGATCGCATGCAGCGCGTCCCGCACCGTGGCGGACGCACCGACCGTGATGAGGTCCAGCCGCTCGTCCGTCACTCCGCCCCCTCGTAGAAGCGCTTGTGGAGAAGCCGTTCCAGGTCGGCATCAGCGAGCACGTCGAGGGCCGGCTTGACGCTGTGACCGTCGCCGTAGGGCGACGACCCGCTGCCCGCGCGCGCACGGAACGCCGGGTCCAGAGCTGTGCTCATCGCCTCCTCGACGCCGTCTGCCGCCGCGTCCAGCACGACGTCCGCCCTGACCCTGCCCCTCTGCCGGGCGCCCACGTTGACGACTGGGAGCCCGAGCAAGGGCGCTTCCACGATGCCGCTGGAGGAGTTCCCGATCATGACGTCAGCCTGCCGCAGGACGCTCGGGTAGAGCGCGCCGAGCGCGGGGACGAGCACCGCCCCGGACCGCTCGGAGACCCACGCCTCGAGCCGTGCCAGCACGCGCTCGCGTCCGGGCTCGTGGCTCGGGTGCGTAGCGACCACCGTGGGGCAGCGGTCGACCGCCCGGAGGACGGCCTCCAGCTCGAGGTCGAGGAGCTCCGGTGTCATCGTCGGTGGATGGTAGGTGAGCAACGCGACGGGAGCGCGCAGGTCGACCCCGAGTCGCGACGCCAGGTCGGCTCGCGAGTAGCGGTCCCACTCCAGTCTCAGCCGGTCGAGACCGGGCTCCCCGACGACGTGCACCCGCCACGGCTCCTCGCCGAGCCCGATCACGCGACGGGCGTAGGAAGGGTGTGCCGTGAGGTGGAGGTGCGCGAGCTTCGTGACGGCGTGGCGGACCGCGTCGTCGTGTGCCCCCTCCGTGATCTCCCCACCGTTGAGGTGCACGACCGGAACACGATGGAGCAGGGCGGCCGCGGCCGCGCCCAGCAGCTCGTAGCGGTCACCGAGGAGCACGAGGAGGTCGGGCCCGACACGGTCGAGCGCCTGTCCTACTGATCGCGTGAAGCCGGCAACGACGTCATCGAGCTGTGAGGGACTGTCCCCGGCCGGCCTGGTCCCCTCCAGCTCGTGAACGCGCTGCCGGTCCACGTCGAGGTCGGTCGGCTCCTGGGCCTCGCCGACGAGCACGTGCAGCACGAACCGCGGGTCTGCCTCGAGCCCTTCCAGGAGAGGCTTGAGAGGCCAGTAGTCGCCTCGGCTGGCGACCAGCACCGCGACCACCCTGGTCACGGACCCTCCCGGGTGGCGAGCACGACCCACTCCTCGACGAGCTCCCGCGCCGGACCCGTGGTCCGCGAGCGGGTCTGGAGGTCAACCAGCCGCAGGCCTGCCGAGGCGACCAGCTCGTTGACATGCGCCTCTCCCAGAAAGGTCGTCCGACCAACCCCGGACAGGGCGCCCTCGGGCACCTCTGACCACACGGCGCTCGGCCCGGCCGCCGTGCACCCGGCGGTGAAGGCGACGGAGAGCACCGTTCCGCCGGGTCGCACGACCCTGGCCATCTCGCCCCAGGCCCGTTGCAGGTCCTCCCAGCCGAGGTAGCAGAGCGACTCGACGTCGAGCACGAGGTCGAAGGCCGTGCCGAACGGCAGCCTGGTGGCGTCCCCCCGCACGAGCGCCGCACCGTGCGCGTGCGGAGCGGCGCTCAGCCGGAGCAGCGCCGAGGGCGCCAGGTCCAACCCGACCGGGCGGTGCCCCTCGGCGAGCAGCAGCCGGAGGTTCGCGCCGCCGCCACACCCGATGTCCAGCACGTCGAGCGCAGCCCGGGCGCGCTTCACGACACGCACCACGTCCTCACTGGGCCAGCTGCCCCAGGCGCGGGCCCGATGCACCTCCTCCCAGCTCACGCCGCGACCCACCACTCCGGGAGCGGTCGCGCGCCGGCGGCTTGCGCCGCCTCCTGAGCGGGCAGGTCGAAGCACCGCGCGCCGAGCAGCTGCATGACCTCTCGGCCGCCCCAGCTGCGCTTGAAGCGCAGGAGCGGGTCGTCGTCCGACGAGGAGACGCCGCCACCGAGAAGGAGCTCGTCGCAGCCGTTCTCGCTGAGGTGGCACGACGCGCTCCAGAGCACCCTCGACGACGCTCCTGGGGCACTTCCCCACCGCGCGGACAGCAGGTACACGCCGTGCGTCCCGCCGTGCAGGAACAGCGCCATCGCGCCTTCAGCCTCGCTGAGCAGGACGCACCCCGATCGCGCCAGCGCCGCGAAGTACGCCTCGTCGAACAACCACCTGCCCTCCGCACCGACGCGGCGCATCGCGTCGGCATACCGCGCGGCGAAACGGGAAGCGCCCGCCGCCTCCAGCGGCCCGACCTCCGCCTCGACCGGAGAGCGACGCAGGTCGTCTCGGCGACCGTGCCCGAGTCGTAGGGGATCCAGGGGCAGACCCACCAGGCACACCGGCTTCGTCGGACGCAGGCCCCACGCCGTCGTCAGCTCGGGGGTGTGGGGAAGCCAGGGGCTCGTGAGCATCACCTCGCTGATGACGCCGGCTCCGCGAAGGGCGTCGTCGACCGCCGCTCGTGCCTGCGCCGCCGTCGACGAAGACACGTCTCCGTCGAGGAAGGCCCCGCCGAACTCGGGGGTCCGCGCCAACCATCGCCCTTCGAACGGCATCAGGACCAGGGTGTAGCGGAGCGACCACGTCGGCGCCGTGCACGAGACCTCGACCACCTCGTGCCCACGCGTGCCTGCCACCTCGAGCAGGTACTCCGGCAGGAGGTGCGGGTCTGGCCCGGACGGCGGCGAGGCCGGTGTCACCGGTTCCACAGAGGCCAGCACGGACATCACGCGAGGTCCGTCGGGCGCAGCGGTTCCTCCGGCCGGACCGGCTTCAGCAGCGCACGGCCGACCACCTGGTCGCGGTGAAGCGCTGGGACGCCATCAAGGAGCGGGCGCAGCGGTACGAGGTCCTCGACGGCGAGCACGTGCCCCTCAGGCAGCGCCCGCCGGGGGTACAGCGCCTTGCGCACCACCAGCTTGTTGGAGGCCTCGGCCGGCTCCCGCTCCGACCCCGCGACCGCTGCGGCTGTGTCCCGCACTGCGGCCACCCACGTCGCTGCCTCCGACAGCGGCAGCGCCAAGGGGTGGTAGGGCACCGCGGCACCGGCGTCGGAGGTAACCGGCTTCGAGATGACCACCGCACCCAGGGCCCTGACCGCATCGGACCA
>CBIHPE010000200.1:0-7757 GCA_966212015.1 uncultured Frankiales bacterium
ACCGCCAGGCCGGACAGGCCGAGGGCGCAGGCGCCCAGCAGCAGGGCACGCGCGGCCCGCGGGCTGCGGCGTGCGGGGGTGTCGGTGGCCAGGGCTGGCGGCACGGTGGAGGCTCCGGTCGTCGGTCCTGCGTGTCGGTGGGCTGGGATGCGGGGGGTTCCGACACGCGCGAGCCACCTCGTAGGAGGTGGCCTGTTACCGCAACGTTATCCGGGCGGCGCTCTCATCCACAAGTCCGGGTAGTCCGAAAGGACTAGTCATGCCCGAGATGCCCGCGGCCTCTGTGATGGACGTCACGCCCGGCACGACCGTAGCGCCGTCCTCGTCGAGGTGCGCGAGGAGCGCGGTGATCTCCCGGACGACGCGCCCGTCGATCGGCAGGCTCATGTGCCCCACGCCCTTGAGCAGCACGTTGCGGGCGCCCAGGTCGGGGTGGTCGATGCGGGCCGAGCGCTTCGGGACGATCAGCTGGTCGAGGTCGCTCCAGAAGGCCACGAACCGGGTCCGGAGGCCGGGCGCGGGCTGCTCGAGCTCCGCGAGGACGTCGGAACCGGGGCGCAGCTGCTTCACCAGGCGCTGGGGGAGCAGGTTGGCCGCCCAGGTCCCGGCGTGCGGCGAGCCGAGCGTCACGAGCGTGTGCACCCGGGCGTCGCCTCCCAGCCGCTGCACGTAGTAGCGGGCCACCAGGCCCCCGAGCGAGTGCCCGATGACGTGGACGCGCTCGTAGCCGGTCTCCTCGCAGGTCCGCTCGATGAGCTCGCCCAGGCGGGCGGCGACGGCGCGGGCGTCCTGCGTGAGCGGGCTGTAGTTGAGCGACATGACCCGGCCGAAGCCGCGCCGGCGCAGTGACCGGCGGAGCACCGTGAAGATCGCGCGGTTGTCGACCAGGCCGTGCACGAGCACGATCGGCGTCCCGGCGGCGACGACGTCGCCCATGACGAGACCGCGCTGCACCGGCGGCAGGTCGCCGACCGTGAAGCGGTCGAGCTCGTCGCGGTGCTTCTCGCGCCGCTTCTCGGCGCTCAGGCCGAAGGGGTAGAGCGCGCCGTGAGCGGTGATCCAGGCCAGCTCGGTCGCGGTGCCGCGCAGCCCCTGGGCCGTGCAGATGGTCTGGACACCCCGCTTGGTCGTGCGGGCAGCCGTGCTCAGACTGGTGCTCAGGCGAGTGGTCAGCCGGGGGCGGGGGTCGAGCACGAACGGGAACATAGACCACCTGTGTCCACCCGGTGACGAAACACACTCACAGGAGTCCCGGAAGCGGTCCGGCCCACCTGATGGCCCGCTGTCCCAGCCGCACCTCACGTCCCAGCCTCACCAGCTCCGCGAGGTGACCGGGTACGTCGGACGGCTCGGCGAGCGCGTCGGCGAAGCCCAGGTCGAGCAGGTCGGCGGGCGTGATCCGCATCCGCTCGGCGCACTCCTCGCGCGGCCGGCGCAGCGCGGCGGTGGCCCCCTCGGGGCCGATCGCGGCGAAGTAGGAGGCGTCGGTGACGAGCACCCGGTCGCAGGCAGCCGCGGCCAGCGCCCCGCCAGAGCCGCCCTCGCCGTGGACGAGCGCCAGGGTCGGGGACGGGCACTGCAGCAGGGCGTCGAGCGCGGCGCCCATCGCCTCCGCGATGCCGTCCATCTCGGCCCGCGGCGACGGGTCCGCGCCGGGGGTGTCGACCAGGCTGATCACCGGGAGGTCCAGCCGCCCGGCCAGCGCGTAGGCGCGCGCCGCCAGCCGGTACCCGTCCGGCGTCGGCCGCTGCGACAGCTCGGAGGCCAGGGCGACGCCGACGACCGGCCGGCCCTGGAGCCGCCCCACGAGGGCGGTGACCGTGGCGTCCCCGTGCGGTGCGCGCAGCGGGAGCGGGTCGGTCAGCAGCTGGTCGAGCAGGTCGCGCCCGCTGACGGTCCGCGCCCGCGACGCGAGCACCTGGTCCCACCCGCCGCGCTCCGTCGGAGTCCGTTCCACCGGAGCGGCGACCGGTTCGAGAGCAGGGGTCCAGGTCTTCAGCGCGCCCTGCAGCCAGCGCAGGGCTCCCTCGCGGGTCAGCACCTCGTCGACGCGGCCGGTCTCCAGCGCCGACTCGGCGGTGTGGCTGTCCGGGCCGGGCAGCTCTCCCGTGAAGGCCTCGACCACCCGCGGTCCCGCGAAGCCGACTGTGGCCCCCGTGACCGCGACCCGCAGGTCGGCGACGGACGCGATCGAGATCCAGACCCCGCCCGTCGTCGGGGCGTCGGCCACCGACAGGTGCGGCAGGTGCGCGTCCGACAGCCGCTTCAGGGCGTACCGCGCGCGGGGGATGCCGACGAGCGCAGCCATGCCCTCCTGCAGGCGGGTGCCGCCCGACCGGACGAGCGTGACCAGCGGGACGTGCAGCTCGACCGCCTTGTCGACCGCGGCCGCGAAGACGGCGGCGTCGTCCTCGCCGTACGACCCGCCCTGCACGCCGAAGTCCCAGGACGCCGCGACCGCGCCACCGCCGGCCAGCAGCAGGGCCCGCACCGACGGCTCCGGCTGGTAGCCCGGCCAGCGCGCGGGGTCGCGCCGGGCGACCGGCACGTCGAGGGGCGTGGCCCCCGCGAGCAGGGGCTCTCTCCAGTCGGTGCTCACGGGGTCGTACTCTCGCAGGCATGACTGAGCGCATCCGTGTCGTGGTCGCCAAGCCCGGCCTGGACGGGCACGACCGCGGTGCCAAGGTCGTCGCGCGAGCCCTGCGCGACGCCGGCATGGAGGTCATCTACACCGGCCTGCACCAGACGCCGGAGCAGATCGTCGAGACCACCGTTCAGGAGGACGCCGACGCCGTCGGCCTGTCGATCCTGTCCGGCGCGCACCTGACGCTGCTGCCGCGTGTCGTCGAGCTGCTCCGCGAGCGCGGCGCCGACGACGTGGTGGTCTTCGGCGGCGGCATCATCCCCGAGGACGACATCCCGACCCTCGAGGCCGCGGGGGTCACCAAGATCTTCACGGCCGGCGCGTCGCCGTCCGTCATCGTCCAGTGGGTCCGCGACAACGTCGGGTCGACGGTCTAGAAGGCGCTCGCGGGGATCGTGCCGGGGAGCGTGAGCGTCGTCGGTGCGGTCTGCGACGTCGACAGCGTGACGGCCTGCGCGCCCGCGTTGCCCTTGTAGGCGAAGTCGGTCAGGGACACGACGAGCTGCAGCCGGTGGCCCTTCGCGAACCGGTGCACCGTGCCGGGGAGCGAGACCTCGACGGCCTTGCCGAGGTCGGCGACGCGGATCGGCGAGATGACCCGGTGGGCCAGCGTGATCGTGCCGTCGGGCGCGACGTCGTAGAGCTTCACGAACGCGACCAGCTGCGTCGCCGGGTCGGCGTTCAGCGACACCGGCGCCAGGGCCGGGGACAGCTGCAGCGTGGCGGTCGGGATGCCGATGACGTCGACGTCGGTCTTGAGGGCGCCGGTCGAGAGCGTCGTGCTGGCACCGGGCAGGTCGCGCACCGGCTGGCCCTGGTCGAGGGCCGACGTCTCGGTGTAGCTCAGCGGCGCACCACCGGCGGGGACCGCGATGGTGCTGGAGCCCGTCTTGATGCCCGTGCGTGAGGCGACGAGCGACGTGCCGGAGCCGTACAGCGTCGTCGTGCCGGGCAGGGGGTACGACGGCGAGCTGACGAAGGCCGTGGCGGCGTTGCCCTTGTCCTCCCAGTCCTCGTAGTAGGAGAAGTCCAGCGCGGGCGCCGGGGCCGTGCCCTTCAGGTAGTGGTCGAACCAGGCCGTGATGACGCGGCCCTCGTAGTTGCTGTCCGGCTTGCTCAGGTCGAACTCGCCCGGCAGCGCGCCGTGGCTGTGGCCCCACTGCTGCCAGATCATCTTGACCGGGACGTGCCGGGCCTTGAGCGACGCGTAGGTCGCGGCGGCCTCGTGCAGGTTGAAGAGGGTGTCCGCCTGGCCCTGGCCGAGCAGCGTGGGGATGCGGATCTTGTCCATGTAGGACACGACGGAGGCGTTGCGCGCGAACGCGACAGTGCTGTCGATCGGGTATCCCAGCGCGTCCATCTGCGCCTTGGCGACGCAGGCCTGGTCGGCGAAGTTCGGGCAGGGCGCGAGCCGGGCGCGGTCGGTCGTCGCGACCGTGCCCTGGACGCCGTCGGCGATGCCGAGGCCGAAGAACAGCGTCGTCCAGTCGATCTTCTCGGTGCCAGGCGTCGTGTAGCTGACGGACGTGCGGTTCGGCAGCGACGTGTTGTTCGGGGCGAGCGAGTAGCTCAGGTCGTTCCAGGTGATGAGCGGGACGATCGTGTCGAGGCGCGGGTCGACACCGGCGACGGCGAACTGGATCTCGCCGCCGTAGGAGCCGCCGACCATGCCGACGCGGACGTCGCCGGCGTGCGCCTTCCCGTCGTGCGCGACCTTGTCCTTGGTGACGTAGTCGATCCGGGTGCCGTCGTCGGCCTTCTTGAGGCCGCCGAGGAAGTCGATCAGCTGGCTGCCGGCGACGCCGTCGTGCTGGCGGTCGTCCAGGGTGATCTTGCAGGTGGAGCCGCTGCCGGGGGTGCTCGGCGACGACCCGAAGCCGAGGCCGGAGTAGGACAGCACGACGTAGCCCTTGGTCGCGTAGGCCTTGCCGAGGCCGGCCTGGTCGGCCTTGCTGCCGCCGAACCCGTTCGTGCTCAGGATCGCAGGGGCCGGGTGCGCCTTGCTCACGCCGCGCGGCGTGTAGAGGTCCGCGTCGATGGTGCAGGTCTGCGGCGTGCTGGTGACCGAGCTCTCCGACGCGACCGTGACGGTCAGCTTCAGGGCCTTGACCGAGTACGCCTGGGTCGCGGCCCGCGCGGGGTGCAGTGCCGACACGGCGGGGATCGCGGCGAGCAGGCTGAGGGCGAGCAGGGGACGACGACGCACGGGGGGCACTCCTGGGTTGGTTGAGGAGTGCAACGAGCGGTTGAAACAAAGGGTGTGACGCGTTCGTGTGCGCTCAGTCACGCGTCAGCGGCGGCGCCAGTAGAGCGCGGCGCCGGCGAGGAGCACCAGCGCGATCACCGGCACGGCGACGCTCAGGCCGGTGCTGGCGAGCTGCCCCCCGGTGCCGCGGGCGGTCGGCCGGGGCTTCGGCGGCACGGGCGGGCAGCCGCAGCCGGCGACGACCGGCTGGGGGACCGTGCTCACGGTCAGGCTGCTGGTCGGTCCTGTCGTCACCGTGATCACGTCGGCGACCTTGTTGTTGTAGGACGTCAGGTCCGTCGTCGCGAGGACCAGCCGCAGGCTGTGCCCGGCCGAGAACCGGTGCGCGAAGCCGATCAGCTTGATGGTCACCGGCTTGGCGAGGTCCGCCGACGGGATGCGGGCGGGTGCGATCAGCCGGTGGATCAGCGTGGCCGTCCCGTCAGGTGCGACGTCGAAGGCCTTGGCGAAGACCACCAGGTCGGTCGGTGCCACGTGCGACAGCTTGACCCTCAGCGTCGGGATGCCCACCAGGTCGGTCGTCGACGTGAACGGCGGTGCCGTGAACGCCGCGAACTGGCCGGGGATGTCGGTCGGTGTCTGCGCCAGGTTGGGGCTGCTGTGCGGCCCGGTGAAGTTCGACGTCTCGGTGTAGGCGCTCGGCACGCCGCCCGCGGGGTTCAGCAGCGTGACCGACCCGGCGGTGGCGCCGCTGCGCACGAGGGCGTCGGTGCCGGACAGCGCGTACGTCGTCGGTGACCCTGCGGGGAAGGCGGTCGCGGCGCCGTACTGGCTCCCGAGTCCCTTGAGGGGCGTCCAGTCCTGGTACCAGGTGAAGCCCGGGCTGCTGTCGGGCTTGCCCTTGAGCCAGTGGTCGAGGAAGGCCAGCGTCCGGAGCGGGAGGTAGCAGCTGTCCAGCCCGCGGTGGTCCGCACCGCCTGTGCCCCCGCCGTACACCTCGCACTCACCGGGCAGCGAGTCGTAGCCGCCGTGCCCACCGGAGTTCCAGATCATCTTGACGGGGATCCCGCGCCGCTTCAGGTCGGTGTAGGTCGCGGTCGCGTCGTTGACGTTGAAGAGCGTGTCGCTCTGGCCCTGGACGAGCAGCGTCGGCGTCTTCAGCGGCTGCGTCGTGCCCGAGGAGTCCGCGAGCAGCGCGCGCGACGCGTCGTCGGCGTCGCCGGTCAGCGCGATCTTGGCGTAGACCTGGCAGAGCTCGGTCGGGTACCCCGTGCAGGTGACGCCCGCGACGTTGCCGGTGTTGAGGGAGTCGGTGGGGCAGCTGCCCTCCTGGTTGCCGTCCGGCGGGGCACCGCCCACGGGGGCGAGGTCGCCGGCGGCGAAGAACAGGGACGTCCACTGCAGCTTGAAGACGCCTTGCTCGTTGAGCTGGTGGCTGAAGCCGGTGGGGTCGCCGGGCGCGACGTAGTTGTTGGGGTCGAGCGAGTACTGCGGGTTGTTCCAGGTCCGGCCCGGCACGATCGCCCGCAGCTGCGGGTCCGCCTCGGCCAGGTTGGCCTGGATCGCCCCGCCGTAGGACCCGCCGACCATGCCGAGCACCAGGCCCTTGGCGTCCCGCTTCACGTACGGCTTGGGCTTCAGCACCTTGGTGATGAGCTGCTGCGCGTCCTTCACGTCGTAGGCCCGCGACTGCAGCGTGATGCATCCGGTGCTCTTGCCGAAGCCCTGCGCGGTGTAGGTCAGGACGACGTACCCGTGCCGGGCGAAGAAGGTGGCGCTGGACACGATCTCGGCAGCCGTCTTCGACAGGCCGAACCCGTTCGTCATGAGGATCGCCGGCTGCGGCGTCTTCGCTGTGGCGTTGTCGGGGACGTAGAGCCGGGTGTCGATGGTCGCCGCGTGCGTGTTCGTGGGCCCGTCGAGGACGGGGACCATCGCGTCGGACGTCGTGAAGCTGTGCGTCCCCTTGCTCGCCGTCACCGGCTCGGCGTGAGCGAGCGCGGGGAACGCGACCAGGAGGAGAACGAGGAGCAGACGTCGCATGAAGCCGAGTGTGGTCTATCCCACGTCGTAACGGGACCGTCACGGCGGATACGCTCGACCGTCACATCTCTTCTGACCTGAAGGACCCCCCGTGGACCTCATGGAGTACCAGGCGAAGGAGCTCTTCGCCAAGCACGGTGTGCCGGTGTTCGCCGGCGAGACCGTCGACAACCCGGCCGACGCCCGTGCCGCCGCCGAGAAGATCGGCAAGCCCGTCATGGTCAAGGCCCAGGTCAAGGCCGGCGGCCGCGGCAAGGCGGGTGGCGTGAAGTACTGCCCGACGGCCGACGAGGCGGAGGCGCGTGCCGCCGACATCCTCAAGCTCGTGATCAAGGACCTCCCCGTGCTCAAGGTCCTCGTGACCGAGGCGTCGGACATCGACAAGGAGTACTACGTCTCCTACCTGCTCGACCGCGCGAACCGCACCTACCTCGCGATGGCGTCGATCGAGGGCGGCATGGAGATCGAGGAGCTCGCGGTCGAGCGCCCCGAGGCCCTCGCGAAGGTCCCGGTCGACGCGATCGTCGGCGTCGACGCCGCGAAGGCCGCCGAGATCGCCGACGCCGCCGGCTTCCCGGCCGACGTCCGCGACCAGGTCATCGACGTGCTCCAGAAGCTCTGGGAGGTGTTCGTCGAGGAGGAGGCCACGCTGGTCGAGGTCAACCCGCTCGTCCGCACCCCCGAGGGCCAGATCCTCGCCCTCGACGGCAAGGTCACCCTCGACGGCAACGCCGAGTTCCGCCACAAGGACGTGTTCGACACCTACGCCGACGTGGTGGCCGAGGACGACCTCGAGGGCCGCGCCAAGGCGAAGGACCTCAACTACGTCAAGCTCGACGGCCAGGTCGGCATCATCGGCAACGG
>CBIHPE010000201.1:0-7701 GCA_966212015.1 uncultured Frankiales bacterium
GGCCTGGCCGGAAGGGTTGTCGGTCCGGTTCGCCAGGGTCGCGCTCAGCGCCTTGCCGATGAGTTCGCTCAGCTCGTCCGGGAGGACATCCCGGAAGCCGGCGACGACAACGTTCATCGGAATGGGCTGGTCCTTCGGCCACGGGGCGGCCGAGCCTTCGACCTCGGGCGCCATCTCGTGCCGGGCCTTCACGAAGTCGACGTAGTGGTCACGGGCATCGGCATCGACCTTGCCGGTCTCGATGCAGATGTCGAGCACCCACGGTGGCAGTCCCGTCGCGAGGCAGTAGGCGGTGGCGAACAGCTGGTGCACGTCGATGGTCTCGTTGCACCACTCGGTCCGGGAGAGGTTCGCCTGGTCGAGCTGCTGCCACGCGGCGTAGAACACGGCACCGGTGGCCCGACTCACCGGGAGCACTCGTTCGGCCCCGAAGGCCGAGTCGGGGCCGAACTCTGACAGCCCCCAGTCGATGAGCATGAGACGCGTGCCGAAGACGATCCAGTTGTCGCACTTGGCATCTCCGTGCAGCACACCCAGCCCGTGGACGACCTCGAGGACTCGGAGACCGTTGACCAGGACGTCGACGACGTCCTTCATCGTCCGGCTCTCGCTGGGGAAGGCGGAGTGCAGCCCCTTGATGCCCTCGAGGTAGCGCGAGATGACGTAGCGGGCGTTCGCGTCCTCGCCCACGGCAAGCAGCGGTGCTGTCGCGCTCGCCCAGGCCCGGGCCTGCTCGGGGGTCAGGGTCTGCTGCCACTGGAACACCCGCAGCTCGTGCCGGTGAGCGAGCGTCTTCGTCTCGTCGGCGTTGGGGTCAATGAGCTTCAGGAAGACGTTCATCCGGCCGGCACCGTTCGGCAGCACGACGTACCCGAGTGCCGGCTGCCCGAAGGCGCCGCGCTCGAGCAACTGCTGTGACGGGTGGAAGTCGTAGTTCGCCACCTTGATCGGCGGACCTCCTGCTGACAGCGTCGGGCCCTCGTCGGGCGACAGGAAGCGGACGTCCACGTGGCCGTCGAGGTCCTCCACGACAGCCTCGGCCTCGCGCACGGGCGCGGCCGGGTCGGGGAGCGGAACCGGGTCGTGCTCCGGGAGGGCGCCGCCAACATGCTCCACAGCGACAGGTGGAGCGATGTCGGACTGGTCCGCAGCGTGGCTCGTGACCGCGTCCGACGGGACGGATTCCTCCGGCTGCTGATCCTCGTGCGAGGCGTGTACATCGACCGTGCGCACCACATCGGCGGCGGTGACCGACCGGTCGTTCGCGTCGAGGTAGGCCGCCAGCGCGCTCGCGACGCCCGCCTGATCGTTGTCGTCGCCGGCGGCCTGGGAGGGCTCGGCATTGGACGGGGAGTGCTGGCCGGCAGAGCGAAAGCCGCTGGGGAAGCCCTCCTCCACCTGCTTCCGAAGCGCCGCCACCGTCCGCTCGTGCTCGAGCTCCGCGATGTCGGCATGGTCGGTCGCGGCACGTCTCGCCAGCTGCCGCTCTCGCGCCGCCCTGGTCGCATCGACCTCGAGCGGTCGAAGCTGGTCGTCTGCGCGCGCCTGCGCCGCGAGCTCGCGCGCCTTCTCCTCGACCGTCGAGGCGGCGGCGCTCTGGGCACGTCGTCTCGCCGCGACGGAGGCCGCCGCCGCCCGCTCGTCGGCAGCCGCTTCGGACATGACCCGGTGCGCCTCGAGTTCCCGATTGCGGGCGGCCGCTGCTTCGATGCCGGCCAGCTCCAGGTGGTCAGCGGCGCTCAGCCTGGGGTTGCCCGGAAGCTTGTCGCGCAGGGCGATCTCCCGCACCCGGGTGTCGTGCGCCCCGTGCTCCATCAACCGGCGGCAGACGAGAGCCATCAGCTCGAGGACCAGGAACACGACGGAGAGCAGTAGGCGACCCAGCAGCAGGTTGCCGTCCTTCGCGCTCGCGCGGTTGAAGGCGACGAAGTACCGCCCCGGGTCTCGCGCGTGGATGAGGTGGCCCATCGCGTCGAGGTTCTTCGGGTCCGTCCGGTACGACTGCTCGGCGTTGGCCGCCACGACGCGGGCGGCGCGCGTGAGGCTGGTGGCGCTCGTGGGTCCGTCCACGAGGACCTGCTTGGCACCGAACGCCGAGGTGGCCTTGTCCAGCTGCTTGATGTCGTCCTTGCACCGGTCCTTGCAGCCACCCCGTGCGCCCTCGGCGGCGACCAGCGCCGTCAGGCGCTGGACCGAGCTGTTCAGCGCTTTGAGGTCGTTCGCTTCGTCCACGACGCCCTGGGCGTTGTCGGCGATCGTCTGCTCCGCATCGTCCTTGACAATCGCGATCTGCCTCTGGTCGTCCTCGTTGTCCATCGCCTTCATCTCGGTGGCGACGTTGGAGGCGAAGGCGCGCTCCAGGATGGGCTCCTGGATGATGAGCCCAAGACCTGCCGAGAGCGCGATCCGAAGGGCGACGACCGCCTTGGCGCTCTCGAGCCGGCGGTCCATGCCCTCGTACCGGCGCAGGTGACCGATGGCCCAGCGGTCGGCGCGCCACACGATCCACGACCATCCCACGAAGGCGAGGGCCTGAGACTGCGCGCCGCCGCCGAAGTGGGCTGCGACGACCGTGGCGGCGAGCCCCCCTGCCGCTGCGAAGGTGAGGGCAAGTGCCGTGATGCCGACGAAGGCAGCGTGCTCGCCGATCCCGCAGTACTCCGGGTGCATGCCGCCGAGCCGCACGAACCGGTTCGTCAGCCGGCCCTCGCGGAAGTGCCGTGTCGGCGTGAACAGGTCGTCGCACGTCAGGCGGGCGTAGTGGGACGCGGTCTCGAGGCGCTCGAGCTCCTTGCGGGCTCGACGGCTCAGAGCCGGTCGCCCGGACGCGGCCTTGGCCTCTGCGGATTCCGCCAGGTCTCCGGCCGTCACCACGCGGAGAGAGGGTGGCTGCATCGAGCCGTCGGCGGCGTCCTCGGGACGGGGCGAGCTCGGGTCGGTCACGACGACCACCTCTCCAGGGGCGAGCGCTTCGCTCCGGCCGGAGGGACCCGGGGAGCGGGGCGTTGCGACGCTAGATCGGCGACGGGACATCGCCTGCGCATGTGCGGACCAGCGCAGCGGCGCGTGACGGAGACAGTGCTCGAGCCAGTCATGAACGGCACCCGCGTAGCGGAGTCAGCGGCCGGGATGCCAGGGCTGAGAGGACCGGCTTGGCGACGGCAGCGGCTTCGAGGCCGCCTACCGGCGACGGCACGTGCCGGGTCGGCAGCAGCATGACGCCGACCGTGGCGCGGTGCCCGTCCGGCGTGTTGACGTAGCCGATCAGCCACGCGATCGACCGCCCACGGCTGGTCGTGGCGGTCCCGGTCTTCGCAGAGACCTTGCCGGGCACCGAGTCGAGCGAGGTCGCGGTCCCGCGGGTGACGACGGCGCGCATGGCGGTCTGGACGACCGTCACCTGCTTCTCCGTGAGCACCCGTGCTCGCGCTGGGGGGCGACCCGCTCCGGACCTCGGCACCTGTCGCGTGCCCCGACAGACGGCGTCCACGACGTAGGGAGGGTGGGGCGTCCCGTCAGTGCTGATCGTCGCGCCGACCGAGGTCATGCCGAGCAGCGACGTCGCGTCGTTCCACTGACCGATGGCCGATCCCGCGGTCTCGGCGCGACCGAGTCCGTCGGCTGGCAGGTGCGCGGATGCGACGTCGAGTCCCGGAACACGGTCGAGGTCCAAGCCGAGGGCAGCTCCGGTCCGACCGAGGGCCGCCGGACCGACGAGCAGCCCGAGGCGAGCGAACGCCCCGTTGCAGGAGACGGCGAAGGCCTCGACGACCGGGCCACCGCACACGCCGTGGTTGCGGATCCGGTAGGTCGCCGTCACCTGGAACGCCGCGGTCGGCGGCGTGTACGTCGAGATGCCGGCGCGCAGAACCGCTGCCAGCACGACGATCTTCATCGTGCTTCCGGGAGGTTCGAGTGTGCTGCTCACCTTGGACGTGAGCGGGGACCCCGGCGCGTCCTGCAGGTCCGTGAGGACATCCAACGCGGTCACGGCCGGCTCGGAGGCCGTCCGTGTGTGCACCTTGCCGAACACGTCGGTTGAGGGGGACACCGTCGGCTGCGAGGCCCAGGCCCGGATGGCGCCGCGGTCGTCGAGCACGACGACGCCGCCGACTGCGGGGTCGGACGGGTCGGCGTTCTTGAGGGCGGTGACAGCGACCTTCTGCAGGACGCTGTCGATGGTCAGGTGCAGGTCGGCCGGCCGGCACCGGGCCGGGTCGCCGCTCGGGGCCGAGGAACCGAGCGGGCCTCCGCAGCGGAGGGTCGCGCCGTTGAGCTCGAGGCCCGTTCGCGTGCCACCGGGCACGGCGAGCCCGACGAGGTCGAAAAGGCCGAGGCTCTCGTCCGTACGACGAGTCGCGAGGTCGGGAGCCCCGGGGTTCTCGGTCCAGGCAGCTCGTCGGCCGTCGGCCGTCAGGACCTGCCCGCGGTTCAAGGATGCGCTCTGCTGAAGCAGCGGGTTGCGCCCCTGCCTGTTGAGCTCGTTGCTGGTGACCTGCTCGGAGAACAGGACCATGCTCATGGAGAGGAGGCCGACGGCACCGGTCGCGAGCCAGGGCGCGATCCGGCTAGCCGGGCGCCCGCGGCGGATGCCGGCGACTCGTCTGCCGGCCGCACGCTCGCGCCGGCTCGTGGGGGCCGGAAGCGCCCCCCGCGGCAGCGTCCGCGCCATGGACTTCTCGCGACGTGTGCTGGACTCCGTCTCCTCGCGCGGTGTGGTGACGAGGTAAGCCATGAGGACCATGAAGGCGATGGCGGAGCTGGCTCCGCCGCTGATCAGCGGGCTCGTGAGCCCTGCGAGCGGCAGGAGACCGCTGACACCGCCGACGATCACCACGATGTGCGCGGAGACGGCTGCGGCGACGCAGACGGTGCGGGTCTGCTCGACCCCGGTGGGGGCCCCGCGCACCGCGGACCAGGAGAGCACGATCAAGGTGCCGTACAGCACGACGATGAGGCCCAGCACCAGGCCGCCCAGCTCCGCCGTCGTCTGGACGAGGGCGTAGTCGCTCGTCGCCACAGGCACACGACCGGGTGCGCTGATCGGTGCGCCGCCCAGTCCGTGCCCGAACACGCCGGTCCAGGCCATCGAGAAGCGCGCGGAGGTGACCTGCCTCAGCGGCGCGTGCTCGTCGAAGCCGAGCGGGTGCAGCCAGTCCATGACCCGCCCCTGGACCTTGTGGCTCACGACCCAGACGACGATCCCGCCCAACCCGGCCAGTGCGGTCGCGATCAGGGGGTACCGACGTCGGCTCGTGATGCAGTAGAGCGCAAGGGCCAGGACGGCGTAGAGGATCAGCGCCGGCCCGAGGTCGTTGCAGGCCGCCGCCACCGCGACCGGGACGAGCCCCGCCCCGATGGTGGCGCGACGGGTCGTCCGCGGCGGTAGCCGTGTCCCGCGCTCGAGCACGATCAGGTGCGGCGCGTGGATGGCCAGCAGCGTGCCGAGTCCCAGGACCACGAGGATCCGTCCGAACTCCCCGGTGAGGAAGCCGTGGCCCAGGATGTCGGCGGACACGTAGGCGTCGGGGTGTGCCGTTGCGGGACGCAGTCGCGGAAGCAGCATCAGTGCCGCCCCGCTGAGCAGCATCAGCTTCGCGAAACCCGCCGACGCCGGGACCAGCGTGAGGAGGCGACGACGGGCGTTCCAGAAGTAGCCGGTTACCAGGAACGCGGCCAGCGCTGCGACTGCCGGCCAGGGGGTGTACGTCGCGGGCGCGGCGAACCGGGCAGCGAGAATCGTCCCGACGGTCATGAGCAGGAGCGAGCTCCCGGCGATCGCGACACCGCGTGAGCCACCCCAGGCGCGGGCCCGGTCGAGGACGACCAGACCGAGCAGCGCGAGCCCGGCAGCGGTGAGGACCTCGCGCTCGCCCCACGGGGCGTGCAGCCGGTCGTGCAGCTGCAGTGCGGCGCCGACGTAGAGCAGACCGATGAGGGCCGGGACGAGGGCCATGACGGCGAGCTGGGTGAGGCTCGTCGCCCGGGGCTCGAGGTTCGGGGGCCCCAGCCCGGAGCGAGCGTGGAACGCCGACGGAGCCGGCGGCGAGGAGAGGGTCGTCATGGTGCGTCCAGGAGCTCGAAGTGGAAGGGGCCGACTCGGACAGGCGCGTCGTCGCGGAGCTCGAGGACGGGGCCCGGGGTGTCTGACAGCTCGCGCAGCAGCACGAGCCGGGGACCGACTCGACGCAGGACGACGTGGAGCGGGCCGCTCGTTGTGGACGGCAGGGTCAGCTGCAGGCTCTTGGCCTCGCCCTGGACGAGGTCAGTGACCGACACCGGTTCGCGGGTCGGATCGAGGCCCTGCTGCTCGCCCTGGTCTCGCCACACCATCAGTGGGAGCGGGGCGTCCATAGCCTGGCTCGCATCCCTGAGGGGGAGGTGGTCGCCCTGCGAGTGCGTGGCGTGGGCGCCGACCTTGCGCTCGAGTCCTTCGGCCAGTGCACAGAGGCGGTCCACCGCCGAGGGCGAGCGCGCGGAGGCGGGCTGCGCCGCACTCGCCGCGCGAGAGGTCTCCGGCATCGAGCTGCCGTCGCTCTGCCGGCTGCCCTCGCCCCCGAGGTCGTCAGGCGCGCCGTCATCGGGTGTGGCTGCCCTCTGTCCGAGCGGGGTGCGACGACCGGAGCCTCTGAGCGCGAGCCGCGTCAGCAGGACGATGAGCGCGACGGCGGTCATCGCTGCGGCGAGCACCGCGGACGACATCAGCGCTCGCCTAGCGTCGAGTGGCTGATGACGCCGACCGTGAAGAAGCGGAACGTCGCCTCGCTCCCGAGCCGGATCACGTCGCCGTCCTGCAGCTCGGTGCGGCTGATGGGCTTGCCGTTCACCGTCGTCCCGCAGCGGGACGAGGAATCGGTGAGCATCCAGCGCTCACCGTCGCGGCTGAGGACCGCGTGTTCGCGGCTCACGTCACTGAGGCTGACGTAGACGTCCACGTCAGGGTGGCGACCCAGCCGGCAGCCGCTGGGGTCCACGACGAAGGCCGGGACGTCCGTGTCGTCGGTCCGCAGGAGGACCGGGCGGTAGCCCGACGCACCCTGCACGACCGACAGCCGGTCGTCCTGGCGGGCGAAGACCTGCTGCATGTCCGTAGGGACCGTTGCGTGGCCGTCACCGACTGCGTTCAGGGGGCGACGCGGCGGGGAGACGGGACGCTCCGCTCGCGGCGCCGGGGCTGGCGCGTCGACCGGTGCCGCAGCAGCCACCGGCCGGCCGTCGCGGGCACCGACCGCCGCTCCCGCGAGGGGCGCTCCCTGCAGGCTGATGTTCGCGGGTGCGGGGGCGGGGTCCTGCGGCTCCGGGGTGCGGGGCAGGGGGCCGCCCGCCTGCCCGACGGCAGGGCGGCCGGCCGGAACGACAACGACGCCGATCCGGTCATCGACACCGAAGTTGAGGTGGATCACCCGGAAGTCGTCCGTGAGGACGCCGTCAACGAGCACCTTGAGGCCCAGCACCTCGGCGTACTTCTCGAGGCGCGAGATGACCTGCACCCAGATGATCTCCAGCATGTCGCTGTGGCGATCGGCGAGCGTCGAGTGCAGCGTCACGTCGAAGTTCGCCATCAGGATTCGCTCGCCGCCCACGGGCTCGGCGGTGTCCTTGATGCCGGAGAAGATGCGGTAGACGACGTCCTCGAGCGCGAGCGTGCCGTGGCGCTTGAAGTTGACCAGCGAGCGGCCGATCGAGGCGAACAGGGTCAGC
>CBIHPE010000202.1:0-7688 GCA_966212015.1 uncultured Frankiales bacterium
TCATCGAGCACCACCAGGCCGTCATGGCGCACGCCGACTGGATCATCGACCTCGGTCCAGGTGCGGGGCACGACGGTGGCCGGGTCGTCTTCGAGGGCACACCGGCTCAGCTGGTCGGCGCCAAGCGCAAGACGCTGACGGGGAAGCACCTCGCGGAGTACGTCGGCGCCTGATGGAGGTCTACAGCTCGCTCGAGCCGGACCTGCCGCTGTCGTCGGTCGCGGCCGAGGCGGAGCGGCTCGAGGCGCTCGGTGTCGACGGCATCCACGTGCCGGAGACCGTCCACGACTCCCTCGCCGTCGCGCTGCTCGCCCTGCAGGCCACCTCGCGCGTCACGGTCCGCACCGCCGTGACCCTCGCCTTCGTCCGCTCCCCCACTCTGGTCGCCTACGCAGCGTGGGACCTGCAGCGCATGTCCGGCGGCCGGTTCGAGCTCGGGCTCGGCTCGCAAGTGCGGCAGAACGTCGAGGACCGGCACGGCATGCCGTGGAGCGAGCCGGTCGAGCGGATGCGGGACTACCTGCGGGCGCTGCACGCGCTGTTCGCCGCCTTCCAGTCGGGAGAGCTCGTGCCGCACGAGGGACCGACGTACGCCGTCACGCGGCTGCAGCCGTACTTCAACCCGGGACCGTGCGAGCACGGCGCTCCCCCGCTCTGGCTGGGGGCTGTGAACGCCCGGATGTGCTCTGTGGCAGGCGATCTCGCGACGGGTGTCGTCACCCACCCGACCAACTCGTCCCCCTCGTACCTGGCAGAGGTCGTCCGGCCCGCGCTGGGAGGCAAGCGGCTCGTCACGGCCACGACCCTGGCGACCGGTGTCGACGACGAGGCAGTGGCGACGGACCGGGAGCGGCAGCGGAGGCTGCTCGCCTTCCTCTACTCGACCCCCGCCTACGCGACCGCGCTCGAGCGGGTCGGGCTGACCGACCTGCAGCCGGAGCTCGCACGGCTCACGAGGGACGACCGCTGGGCGGACCTGGAGCGGGTCCTCACGGATGACGCCCTCGACCGGCTGATCCTCACCGGCCGCTACGACGAGCTGCCGGACCTGCTGCGCCGCGACTACGGCTCCGTCGCCGACGGCATCGTGCTGCGGGCACCCGCCGATCGCGCCCACGACGAGGCCATGGCCGTCGCGATCGAGCAGATCAGAGGGCGGGCATCAGGCTGACCGGGTGACTCAGGAGTCCGTGGTCGCGACGGCGGACGTGGTGTCGCTCTGGCCGTAGTACGCGAACCACCGGCCCTCGAACCGGACGAGCCCCTCGACGAAGGTCACGTTGGGCACCAGGCCGGCCCGCTCCTCGGGCGTCGACGGCTGGAGGAAGGGCTCCTCGTCGCGCTGCACGACCCGTGCGGGATCGTCGAGGGCGAACGCGATCTGGCCGCAGCGGTAGTCGACGAGCAGCTTCTCGATGGACGTGATGCGGGCGCCGTTGACGAGCAGCACGATGCGGTCGTCGACCACCACCGGAGCGGGGCCGACCTCGATGAGGTCCGCGTCCCACGTGCCCGCACGGCCCTCGACGACGGGGGCATCGCTCGTCAGGGTCCAGGTCAGCAGGTCGGTCGACGTGGCGTGGTAGATCGCGCCCTCGCCGACGTACATGTGCCACCGCCCGCCGACCTGCACCGGCAGGATGCCGCCGGCCTTGTTGTGCGGGCGGGTGCCCCGGCGCTCGACCGCCCACGGCAGCGTCTTCCAGGTGTCGAGCTCGGGGAAGACGGGGCCGTGCTTGGTCCAGCTGCGCAGGTCGGTCGACGTGGCCAGGCAGAGCAGCGGGGTCGAGCGGTCCCAGCCGGTGTAGGTCAGGTAGTAGGTGCCCTCCACGCACGTGACCCGAGGGTCCTCGCAGCCGAACCGCTCGTAGTCCTCGGTCGGCTCGAGGACCGGCTCGCTCTCCATCGCGAAGTGCAGTCCGTCGCTGCTCGCGGCGAAGCCGATCCGCGACACCTTGTCCGTGGCGTGGGCGCGGTAGAGGAGCACCACGCGTCCGTCGTGAACGACCGCTGCCGGGTTGTAGACGTTGGCGCTCTGCCAGCCGACGCCTGTGGGACGAAGGACGGGGTTGCCGGGGTACGGGGTGAAGGCGCCGAGCACGGCGCGGAGTGTAGGGCTCGGTGAGCTTTCGGGCGCGGCCAGCTCGCGGAGACCTCGAGGTGTGGCCGAGGACCGGTCACGCGATGCACCTGCAGCGTCCCGGCTTCGTCGTCGAGCGCGTCAAGCAGCCGCTCTAGCCGTCGACACCGGCGAGGAAGTCGAGGACCTCCTTGTTGGCCTCCGGGCCGTACGACACCAGGTAGTTGTGCCCGCTGCCGGGATAGGTCACGAGCCTCGCGCCGAGGGTCTCGGCGAGCTCGCGGCCCCACGCGACGGGCACGGTCCTGTCGGCCTCGCCGTGCAGCACCAGGACCGGCATCGGCAGGGCGGCGATCGCGTCGCGCGTCACCGAGTAGGCCCGCAGCGCATCCTGCTGCTGCTTGAGACCGGCGCTCGACGGCCTGCTGGCGCGCAGCACCGCGAGGTCCTTGGCCACCGCCTCCGGGGACGCGGCGTAGCCGTACCCGTTCTTGCCCATCGACACGATCAGCTTCCATGGCAGGTGGGCCAGCAGGGTCGTCGCGCTCTTGGGAGCGCGCGGCTTGGCGTCGTCGAGGATGCCGCTGCACCCGACGACCAGTGACAGCACACGCTCCGGGGCCTGCAGTCCGAGCTGCAGGACCACGACACCGCCGAGGGAGACGCCGTAGACGTGCGCCTTGTCGACACCCGCAGCGTCGAGGACCGCGACGGCGTCGGCCGCCATGTCCTGGATGCTCCCGGTGCGCTTTCGGGAGCTCTTGCCGATGCCGCGGTTGTCGAACCAGATCACCCGGTGGTGCTGGGCGAGGTCGTCGATGACCGGGTACCACATCGCGCTGCTGTAGGTCGCTCCCATGACGAGCAGGACCGGCGTGCCGGCGCCCTTCTCGTCCCAGAACAGCTCGACGCCGTCGGAGGTCGTGAACGCCATCAGAGCAGCACCTTCAGCGCGTAGTCGCCGTAGGTCCGTACGACGTGGTCCTTGTCCTGCGGGGAGTCGGGGGTCCACCACTCCACGGCCCGGATGCCCATCGAGGCGATGGCCTGGACCGCGAGGTCGGGGTCGGCGACGTGGAAGACGCCCTTGCCGACGCCGCGCTTCACGACGTCGGTCAGGATGCGGGCGCTCTCGGCGCGCATGGTCGTGGCGCCGGCGTGGTTCGCGCCGGTGTGCGTGGGGGCCGCGGGGTTGGGCCCCGGGGCCTGGTCGGGGAAGTCGCGGGCCACGCCCCCTGGCGCCTCCACAACGGCTCGTGCCTGGTCGACCGGGTCGGTGCCGGCCTCGAGCAGCGCCTCCTGCAGCCGGTCCCTGTGCCCCTCGAGACCGATCCGGACCAGCTCGAAGAGCAGGTGCTCCTTGCTGGAGACGTGGAAGTAGAGCGCGCCTGAGACCTGCCCGAGCTCCGCCATGAGGTCGCGCACGGAGACGGCGTGGTAGCCGCGCTCACCGAACAGCAGCAGGGCGGTCTCGAACAGCCGGAGCCGCGCGCCCGTGAGGTCGTCGCGCGCAGGCAGCAGCGAATCCGCAGGTGCGATCGCCGCCGCCACGTCGCCTCCAACTGAGCAAACGCTCACTTACGCTGTATGAGAAGTATGCACGTCCCTTGACTCCGCTGCAACACAAGCCGCATGCTGCTCCTCCAGCAACTGAACGATCGCTTAGTAGGAGCCCGTCGTGTCCAGCACCACCGCAGCGGTCGGCGCTCCCGCCCCGTCGCGGCTTGCTGACCCGGTGGGCGCCCGGCTCGCCGTCCTGGCCGAGCGGACCGGGTCGACTTGCGTCCTCGAGGACGACCAGGGTCATGTCGTGTCCCACGCGACGCGGTCCGGCGACCTCCCCTCCTGCGTCGTCGATGCCGTCCTGTCCCGGCTGAGCCGGCCCCTGCACGCCGCTCTCACGCGCCCCCGGACGCTCGGCCTGGCCCCAGGTGGTCCCGTCGTGTCCGGCACCTTCGGCGCCGTGCCCGTCGTCGTGGCGCCCGTCGACGGGGTCGGCCACGTCTGGCTGGTCGGGCGTCCGGACCACGCTCTCGACCTGATCGCCGAGGCCGGGCAGGATCTCGCGGACGTCGTGCTGCGCAGCTCCACCCGGGCGACGGACGAGCGGCTGCTCGCGGCCCTCATGGAGTGCACGCAGCCGCGGGAGTCCACCTGGGTCGCGGTCATCCGGCCGCAGGACGGCCTGCTCGACCCGGTCCGGCTCCCCCACGTCTCCGGCGCGCAGCTGACCGCCACCTGCGAGGAGGCCTACCTCGTGCTCGACGGCACGGCCGACCCGGTCGCCCTGGTCAATGCTGCGCTCGAGCGGTTCGCCTGCAGCGGGTACGTCGTGGGAGCCGTCGTCTGCTCCGCCGAACGCGGTCTTGCAGCCGCCCGCGCTGACGCCGCGCAGGCCCTCGACGCCCGGTGCGAGCCGGGGCGCTGCCTCACCCTCGACGAGTGCCGCCCCTACATCACGCACGCACGGTTGCTGGCCGCCGTCGCGGAGCCGTCGCCGCTCGATGACCTCGACGAGTGCCTCGCCGTGACCCTGCTGGCGTGGCTCGACGCGCACGGCGACACCCCCGCCGCGGCCCGAGCGCTCGACGTGCACGCCAACACGTTCCGCTACCGCCTGTCCCGCGCGCAGCAGCTCGCCGGCGACCTGCAGGACCCGGTCGTGCGCATCGACCTGCACCTGCGGCTGCGAGCCCGTTTGAGCAGCGGCTGATCTCCAGGTCCAGCACCGACCGTGCGAGGGGATGGTGTGAGAGCACAGTCGAGCCGACAGCGTCGCCGCAGTCCGCTGCGCCGTTCGGCATCCTGCTGCCATGACGACGCTCGACGGACTGCTGGCCTTCGCGGCCAGGTCCCGGGTCAGGGGCGGCTTCGGCTAGCTGCTCGAGGCCGCAGCGTCGACCGGAGCAAGGGCCTCGAGACGTGGATCAACGCTCGCATGACGCACGTGTTCGGCCTGGCGACAGTCATGGGGCGCGAGGACGCGAGGTCCCTGGCGGAGCACGGGATCGCGGCTCTCTACGGCCTCCTGCACGACCGCGACCACGGGGCTGGTTCAGCGGCACGGGAGCAGACAGCGACAAGGCTGCGTACGACCACGCCTTCGTCCTGCTCGCGGGGTCGACTGCCTCGCTTCGCGGGGCTCGGTGACCAGCTGCTGACGGATGCGCTCGAGCTCTGGGACACGCGGTTCTGGGACGACGAGACCGGCACGGCAGGTCGAGCTAGGCGCGGCGGGTCGCCCGGGCGCCGAAGTGCAGGTAGCGCTCACCGGCGTGGTCGAAGAAGACGGCCGGCACGAGCAGCTCGACGTTGGGCATGCGAGCGAGCAGCACGCGCTCGTCGTGGGCGACGAGCGACGCGACGACCGGAGGTTGCCCAGCGGCCAAGGGGCCTGCGTTCGTCACGGTGATCTGCAGGCCGTCGCCGGCTTCCTCCACGACGTAGGAGATCCCCTCGCGGGCGTAGCTGCCGACGTACCGGGCGGGGTCGAGGACGAGGCCCTCGGTCGGCTCGGGGTACGGAAGCGGGCCGGCGCCCACGAGGGCCTCACCGATCTCCGTGAGGAGCGCGATCGAGAAGGCGGCAGCGGCACGTCCGCCGTTGTGCATCAGGCCGATCTGCAGGTCGGCCCCGGGCAGCACCCGGAAGTAGGCGTTCTGGCCGAGGGTGGCGCCGTCGTGACCGAAGACCGGCTGGTCACCCCAGCTGTTCAGGATCCAGCCCAGGCCCCAGTGCGTGCCGAGCAGCCACGGGTTGGGGCACTCGACGTGCGGCACGAGCATCGCGTCGACCGACTCCTGCGACAGCAGCCGTGAGCCGTCCGGCGCGAGGCCGCCGTCGAGGTGCAGCCGGCCGAGAGCCAGCAGGTCCGTCGCGGTGCAGTGCAGCAGGCCGGCCGGACCGGCGGACCGGAAGATGCCCCATTGCGGCGTCACCACGATCTCGTCGGCCGGCTTGAGGTGGCCGGTGGCCGCGCCGAACAGCAGCGCCTCCTCCGGCAGCATCCCCGCCGAGGTCAGGCCGAGAGGGGTCAGCAGCCGCTCGCGCAGGACCTCCTCGAACGTCGCCCCACGCAGGGTCGCGACCAGGTGGCCCAGCAGCGAGTAGCCGCTGTTGCAGTAGCTCATCAGCTCGCCCTGCGGGACGGTCTCGGTGAGGTCCGCCATCGCCGCGACGTACTTCGGGAGGGCGTCGTCGCCGCGGCCGGTGTCGAGGAACAGGTCGCCGTCGATGCCACTGGTGTGGGTGAGCAGCTGCCGCGTGGTCACCGTCGCGGTGAGGCGCTCGTCGGCGACCCGGAAGTCCCGCAGGTACGTCACGAGCGGCGCGTCGAGGTCGACCAGCCCCTCGTCGACGAGCTGCATCACGAGCGTCGCGGTCCACACCTTCGTGATGGAGCCGGCCTGGAACAGCGAGTCCGGCGTCGCCGGGTGCCCCGTGCGCAGGTTGAGCACGCCCGTCGCCACGGCGATGGTCTCGCCGCTCTGGCCGATCGCGAGGGTCGCGCCCACCACGCCGTGCTTGTCCGCGAGCGCGTCGAGGCGCTCCTGCCAGTGAGCCGCATCCAGTCCCATCCGCTCAGCCTCTCTCGCTGCGCGGCCCGCGGCGACGGCGTGCCGCACCACAGATGCGTTCCCTGTTGGTCGCCCCGCACAATGGCTCTGACCGAGGCCCGCGCGCCGGGATGCGTCGTCGGGCTTGCTCAGGCGCTGGACGTGACAGCGGCGGCAACGAGGGCGATCTCGTCGGTCGCGCGCTCGGGGATGATGAAGCCGGTGGTGTCCATGATCTGGTCGAGGTGCGAAGCGATATCCTCGGGCGAGGGCGTGACGCCGCGCTCGGCCGTCCATCCCTGGGCGAGTCCGGTGAAGACGCGGGCGTAGCGGCCGGCGCCGACCGAGAAGACCTCGCGACTCACGGTGCTGCTCGGGTCGAGCAGGGCGACGACGAGCGGCGACACGAGCTCCGGCTGCAGGTGCGGGCCGAGGTCGCCCATGAGCTCCTCGGTGAGCCGGGTCAGCGCCAGCGGAGCGATGACGTTGCTCGTGATGTTGGAGCGGGCACCCTCCTCGGCGAGGGTGCGGGAGAACCCGCAGATCCCGAGCTTCGCGGCGCTGTAGTTGGACTGGCCGAAGTTGCCGAACAGGCCGGCAGCGGAGGTGGTGTGCACGAAGCGGCCGAAACCCTGCTCCTTCATGTGCGGGAACGCCGCCTGCGAGACGTAGATCGTGCCCTTGAGGTGCACGTCGAGCACGAGCTCGAGGTCCTCCGGCGTCATCTTGACCAGGCTGCGGTCGCGCAGGATGCCCGCGTTGTTGACGACACCGTCGACCCGGCCGAAGGTGTCGAGCGCGGTCCGGATGATGCCCTGCGCACCCTCGGGCGTCGAGACGCTGTCGCGGTTCGCGACGGCCGTGCCGCCCTTCGCCTCGATCTCCTCCACGACCACTTGCGCCGCACCCGCGCTCGACCCGGTGCCGTCCGGCGCGCCGCCCAGGTCGTTCACCACGACCTGCGCCCCGCGCTCCGCCAGCTGCAGTGCGTGGCTGCGTCCGAGCCCACCTCCAGCACCCGTGACGACGACGACCTTGCCGGCCAGACCCTC
>CBIHPE010000203.1:0-7381 GCA_966212015.1 uncultured Frankiales bacterium
GCGCGTCCGGCATCCCCCGGCCGTGGCGTTATCGGTGCGTCACCCCCAGGCGGCACGACCGGGCGTCCGTGGCTAAGAACGAGGACCTGCAGGTCCTCTACCGGCCGCTCTTCATGACCAGCTTCATGCTGGCCGACTTCCTGCAGGACAACGACCTGTTCGGCGCGGACACCGCGGTGATCAGCAGCGCCTCGAGCAAGACGTCGTACGGCACCGCGTTCCTGCTCGAGGGCACGCGGCGGATCGGCCTGACGAGCGCCGGGAACAAGGCGTTCACGGAGTCGCTCGGCTGCTACGAGCAGGTCGTGACCTACGACGAGGTCGCCGACCTGGCGGACGCCAAGGCGGTCTACGTCGACGTCGCGGGCAACACCGACCTACGTCGGGCGGTGCACGAGCGGCTGGTCCCCCTGCACTCAGCCGTCGTGGGAGCCGCGCACCACGACGCGCAGTCCGGCTTCGGGGGCGGCGAGGAGCTGCCCGGCGGCAAGCCGACGTTCTTCTTCGCGCCCGACCAGATGCGCAAGCGGTACGCCGACTGGGGGCCCGACGGCGTCGAGGAGAAGCACGCCGAGGCGTGGGCCCGCTTCGCGCCCGTCGTCGACGGCTGGGTCGACGTGGTCCTCGGCGTCGGACCCGAGGCGCTGCAGGCCGACTGGCTCGAGACCCTCGCCGGCAAGACCCCGCCGCGGACCGGCCACGTGGTGCAGCTCTAGGCGACTTCCTTGAGCAGGCCGGTGCTCACGTCGTAGAGGAAGCCCCCGACCGTGACGCCGCGCAGGTAGGGCGAGCTCTTCACCCGCTGCACGTCGTGCGCGATCGACGCGAGCTGGTCGCTCATCGTGTGGAACTCGAGCGACCGGGTGTCGATGCCGGCGTCGGCGAGGATCGCCTCATGCACCTGCGCGTCCGTCGCGGACGCCATCTTGCAGTTCGTGTGCTCGACGACCAGGACGCGGTCGACGCCGAGCAGGTGGTTGGCCAGGACCAGCGTGCGGAGCACGTCATCGGTCACGCGTCCGCCGGCGTTGCGCATGATCTTGGCGTCGCCGTAGGTGAGCCCGAGCATCCGGAGCGGATCGATGCGGGAGTCCATGCACGTCACGACGGCGAGCCCCTTCGCGGCGCGGCCCGGCAGGCCCGGGTCCTCGAAGGAGGCGGCGTAGGCCTCGTTGCTGGCAAGGACGTCGTCGAAAGAACCCATGGCTACATCTTCGTCGGGAGGTGGACGACACCGAGCAAGGGGGTCGCCGCGGCGCGCACCGGGACGTCGTGCGGCTCGCGGGGGAGCGCGTCGACGAGCTCCCCGTCGCCGAGCACGGCGACGGTGAGCCCGGTGGCGCGGGCCAGCGCGCGGTCGTAGCAGCCCTTGCCCTTCCCCAGGCGGGTCCCGTCGCGGGCCACGAGCAGGGCGGGTACGAGCACCAGGTCGCAGGACGCGATCGCCTCGGGCCCGAGGAGGGGGCCGTCGGGCTCGGTCAGCCGGCCGCGGGTCACCAGGCGGTCCCCTGCGAGCCCCCAGTCGAGGTCGAAGCCCTGCGTCACGACCGGCAGCAGCCAGCCGGGCTGCACGGTGATCCGCGGCTCTGTGCCGAACGGCAGGTAGGCGGCGACCCGGCTGGCGGCTGCGACGAGCGGCGCCAGCACGTCGTCCAGGGACGGGACGGCCCGCGACGCCCTGTCCACACCAGCGCGTCGGCGCAACGCGGCTTTTGTCTCCACCGTGGGAGGATGGCAGTCCGGCGGCGGGAGAGGGGGTCCGGGTGACGCTGCGCTGGCGCCTCACGCTCGCTTTCGTGCTCGTCGTCGTGGTCCCTCTCGTCATCGGCGCCGTCATCGTGTCGAAGGCGTTCCCGCGGGAGGTGCAGGCCGAGCAGCGCGGAGGAGCGCAGACGTCGAGTCGCCTGGTGTCGCAGGTCCTCCGCGACTACTGCGACCGGGCTCGCGCCACGGCGGAGGCTGCCGGCCGGGCATCGGCGGGGGTCGACCCGGCCAAGGTGCGGGTCGCTGTGACGTCCCTGGTCGACCGAGGCCTCGCCGACGCCGTGCAGGTCAACGACCCGAAGGGCGCCGTCGTCGCGGAGGCGGGACCGCAGCCGTCCTCCGTGCGTGACTGCACGCAGAGCGGGGGCGTGAGCCGCTACCTCTCGGCGGTCGTCACCCTCACCACGGCGGCCGGCAAGCCGGCAGGTCGTGCCGTGGCCTCCTTCCGGGTCGACGGTCAGCTGTTCGACAGCGTCCGGGCCGCGGTCAGCGACGGCGAGGTCGTCCTCATCGACGGCAACGGCGGTGTGGTCGCAGGCACCAGGTCGGTCTCGCCGGCCGTCGTGCGGGCCGCGTTCACCGGTGCGGAGCAGGAGCAGTGGGTCAGCGGGTTCACGCCGCCGAGCACCGGCCAGCCCTACGGGGTCGTCGTGCTCCTGCCCGCGGCCAAGGGCCCCGGCGTGCTCCTCGACGCGAGCCTCGTCGTGCTCCTCGCCATCGTCCTGGCTGTGGCGATCGCCGTGCTCTCCGCACGGGCCACGACCCGCCCGCTCGAGCAGCTCGGCGACGCGGCCGCCAGGATCGCGAGCGGTGACCTCGCCACAGAGATCGAGGTCACCTCGAAGGACGAGGTCGGCCGGCTGGCCAGCGCCTTCAACGTCATGACCGACGAGCTCCGGTCCTACGTCGGGCAGCTCGAGGCCAGCCGCGACGAGCTCCAGGCCGGTCTGGCCCGGCTCGGCGACACCCTGTCGAGCACCCACGACCTCGACCGCATCCTGCACGTCGTCCTGGAGTCCGCGGTCGCGAGCACCCGCGCGTCCTCCGGCATGGTGCTGCTGCTGACCCCCTCGCGGGACGAGCTGGTCATGGCCGCCTCCAAGGGCCTCGACGACGTCCCGCTCGACTTGCGCGTGCAGGTCGGCGAGGGCGTCTCGGGTCGCGTGGCTCAGAGCGGCGACGCCCACAAGGGCTTCATCGACCAGAGCAGGGTGGGCGAGCTGCAGGGGGCGTCCGTCATCGCCGTGCCCCTGAAGTCCTCCGGCACCGTGATCGGGGTCCTCGACCTGTTCGGGACCGACGAGTTCGACGACGCCGACCTCGCCACGATCCGCACCTTCGCCAGCCAGGCCACGGTCGCCGTCGACAACGTGCTGCTCCACGAGGAGGCGCAGCGGCTGTCGATCACCGACGGGCTCACCGGCCTCTGGAACTACCGCTACTTCACGATGACGGTCGCCAAGGAGATCGAGCGCGCTGCCCGGTTCTCACGCCCCCTCGCGCTGCTCATGCTCGACCTCGACCACTTCAAGGGCGTCAACGACAGCTTCGGCCACCAGCGGGGCGACGCCGTGCTCATCGAGCTCGCGGGCCGCATCCGGGGTGAGGTCCGCGACGTCGACACGGTCGCGCGCTACGGCGGCGAGGAGTTCGTCGTGGTCCTGCCCGAGACCGACGCCGACGGCGCCGCGCAGCTGGCCGAGCGGATCTGCGTCGCCGTGCGCCGCAAGCCGTTCGGGGAGCCCGGCGACCCACCGATCCACCTCACCGTCTCCGCCGGAGGCGCCGTATTCCCGCACCACGGGCTGCAGGCCAGCGCGCTGCTGCAACGGGCCGACCAGGCGCTCTACGACGCCAAGCGCGCAGGGCGGGACACCTGGCGGATCGCCAACGGGAGCAGCGTCGCGCACTAGGTTGTGCGACATGGCTATCCGCAAGGCCGTCATCCCGGCCGCCGGGCTCGGGACCCGCTTCCTCCCCGCCACCAAGGCGGTGCCGAAGGAGATGCTGCCGGTCGTCGACACCCCCGCGATCCAGCTGGTCGTCGAGGAGGCCGTCGCTGCCGGCCTGACCGACGTCCTCCTGGTCAGCGGCCGCACGAAGCGCGCCCTCGAGGACCACTTCGACCGCGTCATCGAGCTCGAGCTCGCCCTCGAGGCGAAGGGCGACACGGAGCGGCTCCGGAAGGTGCAGGAGTCGACGCACCTCGGCGACGTCCACTACGTGCGGCAGGGCGACCCGAAGGGTCTCGGTCATGCCGTCCTCGTCGCAGCCGAGCACGTCGGCAACGAGGCCTTCGCGGTGCTCCTCGGCGACGACCTCATCGATCACCGCGATCCGCTGCTCCAGCAGATGGTCGCCGTGCAGCAGGAGAAGGGCGGCAACGTGGTCGCCCTCATGGAGGTGCCGCACGAGCAGATCTCGATGTACGGCTGCGCGGCCGTGACGGGCGACGGCGACGTCGTCGAGATCACCGCCCTCGTCGAGAAGCCGCCCGTCGACGAGGCACCCAGCGACCTCGCGATCATCGGCCGCTACGTGCTCAGCCCGACGATCTTCGAGGTGCTGCGCACCACCCCGCCGGGCCGCGGCGGGGAGATCCAGCTCACCGACGCGATGGCCGCGATGATCGGCCGGGAGCCCCTCCACGGCGTGGTGTTCCGAGGCCGCCGCTACGACACGGGCGACCGCCTCGACTACCTCAAGACGGTCGTGAAGCTGGCGAGCGAGCGCGAGGACCTGGGGCCGCAGCTGCTCGACTGGCTGCGCGAGTGGCTGCCCCAGCAGACCTCGTGAAGTCGGTCGACGAGCACCTGGCAGACATCCTGTCAGTGGTGCGGCCCCTCGACCCGCTCGAGGTCGGGCTGCTCGACGCGCACGGCTGCGTGCTCGCCCAGGACGTGGTCGCCTCGGCCCCCGTGCCTCCGTACGACGTCGCCTCTGTCGACGGCTACGCGGTCCGCTCCGGCGACGTCGCCGGCGCCCCCGTCGCGCTGCCGGTCGTCGGCGACGTCCTCGCCGGGACGACGTCACCGCTGACCGTTCAGCAGGGCCTGTGCGTCCGGATCGGGGCGGGTGCCCTGCTCCCGGCGGGCGCCGACGCCGTCGTGCCGTCCACGTGGACCGACAGCGGCCTCGCCCAGGTCCGCATCGACCGGCCCGCGCCCGCGGGCCACGGGGTCGTGCTCGCCGGCGCCGAGGTGACGGCAGGGGAGACCGTGCTGTCAGCGGGCAGCCACCTCGGCGCGGCTCAGATCGGTCTGGCGGCGGGCATCGGGCAGGCGCGGCTGCAGGTCCGCCCCCGGCCGCGGGTCGTCGTGCTGGCCTCCGGCAACGAGCTCGTCGAGCCAGGAGCGCCGCTCGGGCCGGGCCAGGCCTACGACTCCAACACCCTCTCGCTGACCACCGCGTGCCTCGAGGCGGGCGCCATCGCCTACCGGGTCGGCATCGTCCCGGACGACGGACGCTCGCTGCGCGACACCCTCGAGGACCAGCTGGTCCGGGCCGACCTCATCCTGCTGGGCGCGGGCGTCTCGGCCGGCTCCTACGACGCCATCCGCGAGGTCCTCGGCCGGCTCGGGCAGGTGGCGTTCCAGGACGTCGCCATGGATCCTGGTGCGCTGCACGGGTTCGGCGTCATCGGGCCGGACGCGACTCCCGTGTTCGGCCTCCCCGGCGACCCGCTCGGCGCGCAGGTCTCCTTCGAGGCCTTCGTCCGCCCCGCGATCCGCCGCATGCTCGGCGTCCCCCACATCGCCCGGCCGATGGTGTCGGCGCGCGCCGGCGCCGACCTGACCAGCCCCGCCGGTCGGAGGTCGTTCCTGCGCGCCTGGCTCGAGGTGAAGGACGGGGCCTACGTCGTGACTCCTGCCGACGCGCGCAGCAAGGTCTCCGGCCTCTCCCGGGCCAATGCGCTCGCTGTGGTCCCGGAGTCCGTGGAGCAGGTCGCCACGGGGTCGGCCGTGCAGGTCGTGATGCTCGAGCGCCGCGGGCTCTAGTGGCCAGCCCGGGATGGCCGGCGCGGCTCGTGCACGGCGACGTGGGGGTGCGTCCGTTCCGGCTCCGCGACGCCCAGGCCTGGTCCGAGTCGCGCGTGCGCAACGAGGAGTGGCTGTCGCGCTGGGAGGGCCGTCAGCCGGGTCTGCCGGAGGTGCCGTGGGAGGAGCGGCACAGCCCCGGAGCCTTCGCGGCGATGCTCCGCACCATGCGCCGGGAGTCCCGGGCCGGCCGCCAGCTCCCGTTCGCGATCATGCTCAGCGGCTCGCTCGTCGGCCAGGTCACCGTGTCCAACGTGGTGCGCGGGGCTTTCCAGTCCGCCAGCGTCGGCTACTGGGTCGACCGGGACGTCGCGGGCAGGGGGGTCATGCCGACGGCGCTGGCCCTGGTCGTGGACCACTGCCTGACTGAGGTCGGCCTGCACCGCATCGAGGCCAACATCCGCCCGGAGAACGGGCCGTCGCTGCGCGTCGTGCGCAAGCTCGGCTTCCGCGAGGAGGGGCTGCACCCCCGCTTCCTGTTCATCGACGGGGCCTGGCAGGACCACCTGAGCTTCGCCGTGACCGTCGAGGACCTGACCGAACCGATGGTGTCGCGTGTCACCCGGTGACCCGACACACCGAGTCACGTCCACGCATCTCCGGGTGAGGTCACTACCGTCAAGGCCGTGGGCAGCGGACTGATCCTCTTCGCGATCGTCATCGCCTGGCTCATCGTGCTCGTCCCCATGGCGCTCCGGAGCCACGACAACTCCACCTACGCCAAGTCGGCCGACCGCTTCAGCCACGCGATGCGGGTGCTGTCGCGCCGCAGCAGCCGCGACGTGCTGGTCCCCAAGCGCCCGTACTCCTCCCTCGTCGTCTCGGAGACCCGCTCCCCTCGGATCCCCGAGGAGAAGCAGGTCGAGGTCGAGGAGGTCGAGTACGAGGAGCGCGTGCCGCTCACCGCGGCGCAGCGCCGCGCGCGCACCCTCGCCGTGCTCGTCGGGCTGGCCCTGGTCACTCTCGGTGTCGCGCTCGCCGGCCTGCGGGTCGGCCTCTACGCCCACGTCGCCTGCGACCTGCTCGTCGTCGCGTTCGTCGTCCACTGCCGCCGGCAGGCCATCCTGCGCGCCGAGCGCGCGAAGCGCGAGGCCCGTCGGGCCCGGGCAGCCGGCCGTCCCGTCCCCGCGCCGGTCCGCACGCCGGTGTCGCGGATCGCGGGTATCCCCGACCGGATGCCCCCGCGCCCGATGCCGCTGTCCGCACCGCTCCCGGCGCCTGCCGCCCGCTACGAGGACGTCCCGTCGCCCGCGGCGGCCGCGACCGGCACCGACACCTGGGACCCCGTGCCCGTTCCGACCCCCACCTACGTCACCAAGCCGGCCGCCCCGCGCCGCGAGCCCCGCGTCCTCGACCTCACCAAGCCGGGCGAGTGGACCGCGGCCCTGGAGGGCGACGACGTCGGCCTTGGCATCTTCGACGACGGCCCCGAGCTCGAGGACATCATCGAGCGCCGTCGCGCTGCCGGTGACTGGTAGCCTCCTCTTCCACCGCAACACGCGGGGCTGTGGCGCAGTCCGGTAGCGCACCTCGTTCGCATCGAGGGGGTCAGGGGTTCGAATCCCCTCAGCTCCACCAGA
>CBIHPE010000204.1:0-7232 GCA_966212015.1 uncultured Frankiales bacterium
CCGCCGCGCGCGCAGGAGATTTGAGAAGAGCTGTCCCTAGTACGAGAGGACCGGGACGGACGACCCTCTGGTGTGACAGTTGTTCTGCCAAGAGCACTGCTGTTTAGCTACGGTCGGCAGGGATAACCGCTGAAAGCATCTAAGCGGGAAGCTCGCTTCAAGATGAGATCTCCCACTGGGTCAACCAGGTAAGGCCCCCGGCAAGACCACCGGGTTGATAGGCAGGAAGTGGAAGCGTGGCAACACGTGCAGCTGACCTGTACTAATAGGCCGAGGGCTTGACCACAAACTGCTGCTCCTTGTGAGCAAACGCGTCCACTGTGCGGTTCTCGAGATACGGTCGGGAATCGCGAGTTCCACCTGGCCACAGGTGAGAACCACCGATATATCTCCATAGAGTTACGGCGGCCATGGCGAGAGGGAAACGCCCGGCAACATTCCGAACCCGGAAGCTAAGCCTCTCAGCGCCGATGGTACTGCCCTGGAGACGGGGTGGGAGAGTAGGACGCCGCCGGACATACTTTTCAAAGGAGGGTCAACCATTCGTGGTTGGCCCTCCTTTGCATTTCCCCTTTCCTTTCTGGAGCGCACCCGATGACCGAGCCGGACCCCGACGACCGCCCGCGCGGCGAGCGACCCAGTCGGCCGACCGGCCGGCCCACCGGTCGTCCGTCCGGTGCCCGTGATCGGGGTGACCAGGCGAGCGGACGCCCTGAGCGAGGCGGTCGCCCCACCGGGCCTCGACCGTCCGCCGGCCAGAGCGTGGGGCGTCCCGACGCCCGGGGTCGGCCTGAGGGACGGCCTGAGGGACGGCCGGAGGGCCGCGGTCGTGCTGAGAGACGGCCGGAGAGCCGCGAAAGGGGCGCCGGCCGTCCGGACAGCCGGCCGGATCGGGGCGGTCGTGGGCCCAGCGCGCGGCTGAGCGCCGACAAGCGCGCGGAGATCGAGCAGCGCGAGTACGACCCGAGGCGCGAGGCGCGTCGCCAGCTGGCGCGCGTGCCGCTGCCCGATGACCTCGACCCCCGCGAGCTCGACGGCGAGTCGCGCAAGCAGCTGCAATCGCTGGTCAAGGAGACCGCGGACATCGTGGCAAAGCACCTTATCTTGGCGGGACGGTTGCTCGACGAGGCCCCCGAGCAGGCGCTCACGCCCGCCGGGGCCGCGCGAGCGCTCGGCGGCCGGGTCGGCGTCGTCCGGGAGGCTAACGGGCTGGTCGCCTACGCGGCGGGCGAGTGGGCCGAGGCCTTGACCGAGCTGCGCACTGCTCGGCGCATCACCGGTGAGCCGGACCACCTGCCTGTCATGGCTGACTGCGAGCGCGCCCTCGGCCGCCCCGATCGGGCTCTCGCCGTGGCAGAGGACCCGCAGGTCGAGCGGCTCGCGCCGGCTGCCCGCGTCGAGATGCTCATCGTGGCCTCCGGGGCCCGCAGGGACATGGGTCAGCCCGAGGCGGCCGCCGCGTCGCTCGACGTGGCAGCGCTGGAGGGGCCGGTCCGGCCGTGGACGGCTCGGCTCCGCTACGCCTACGCCGATGCCCTGCTCGAGTGCGGGCGCGAGGACGACGCCCGCACCTGGTTCGCCCGCGCCGCCGAGGTCGACGAGCTCGGGGAGACCGACGCCGATGACCGTGTGATGGAGCTCGACGGCCTGGTCTTCGAGGACCTCGAGGCCGAGGACGACGCGCGCCCAGAGGGCGATGTCGAGGGCGACGTCGAGGGCGAGCCGCACGGCACTCAGTCCACGGGTGCTGTCGACGGGACCGCGTCGCACGTGGTCGAGGAGGAGCCCGTGGAGGTGCTTCGCGAGGTCGTGGAGAGCGCCGACGACGACAGTTCCGCGCCCCTCGAGACCCCCGTCAGCAGCCCTGCTGAGGGGGCAGGCCTGCCGGCCGACGACAGCGCCACGGCACTCCGCGACCAGCCTGTCGATGTGTCGACAATCAAGGCATCGCCGCAGGTCAGCGGGGTGGCGAAGCCTGTGTTCAGCGACCCCGACGACGACTTGCGGCTCTTCGACTGATCGCCGCGACGAAGTGAGGGGGTCGGCGTCCTGACGCTGCCGAACCCCCATCGTTGCCGGCTTGCACGTCTCGGCTGGAGGTCCGCGGAGGGGGCCGCGCTGGGAGAGAGTGAGGAGGTCGGCGTCCTGACGCTGCCGAACCCCCATCGTCTCCGGCGTGCACGTCTCGGCTGGAGGAGAGCGGCCGCGCTGGGACAGGGTGAGGGGCTCGGCGTCCTGACGCTGCCGAACCCGCGTCGTTGTCGGCGGCGACCTTCGTCCCCAGCGCCCAGAGGCGTCCACATCCTCGCGCCCGCGCCGCCAGCGGTGTGGCCAGGCGGACAGGCTGCCCTTCTCACACCTGAGGAGGAGCAGTGGAGAGCACCGCACGCAACGAGGTCCTGCTGGTCGGCCGGCTGAGCGCTCAGCCGCAGGTCGTCGACCTGCCGAGCGGCGACCAGCTGACGAGCTTTCGGGTGGTGGTCGATCGCGGCCCAAGCCGCGGGCCGGTGCCGGACGGGCGCAAGGTGCCGAGCGTCGACACCCTGGACTGCGTGGCCTGGCAGCCGCAGATCCAGAAGACGGCCCAGGTCTGGGCGCCGGGTGACGTGCTCGAGGTGCACGGCGCCGCCCGCCGGCGGTTCTACCGGGCGGGCGGGGCGGTGCAGAGCCGGTTCGAGGTGGAGGTCACGAAGGTCAAGCGCCTGGAGCGGGCTGCCTAGAGCCCCGGCGCGTCCCGGTGGTCCCGGATCACCAGGCCCGTGCGCGGCTTGGGCGTGAAGAGCGTCGACTTCCGCGGCATCCGCTCGCCTCCGGCCGCCACCGACGTGACGGCAGCGACGGGGGTCGGGTTGAGCAGCACCGCCGTACCCCCTGACGCTGCCGCAGCCGCGATGGCGGACTCCGCGTCGTGCTCGTAGCGGACCGTGTCGACGTCGTCTTCGAGGCCCCAGACGTCGGCCACGAGGAAGGCGTGCAGGACCGAGACGTCGAGGTCGCGCCAGGCCGCAGACCGGTCGGCCGGCATCGCCGCGGCCAGCCGCTCGGGGTCGGGGCGGGTGAGCAGCCGGATCGTGCCGCCGTCGCCGCTGACCAGCAGGAACGAGTGCTTCCCCGCCTGCTCGAGCGCCGCCAGCGCCGAGGAGAGGTCGTCGCCGTCGAGGTCGTGCACCTGCACGGCTCCGTCGGCACGCCGGGCCAGCTCGAAGGCTTCCACGTGGGGGATCACCCGGTGGATCGGGTGCACCTCGGGCCCGAAGGCGGAGGCGTCGACGAGGAACGTCAGCCCGAAGTCCCAGGGACCACGCTCACCGCCGCGGGCGGCCTGCCGCTGCAGGTAGGTCGCGTAGCGGTGGTGCCCGTCGGCGATCACGGAGGTGCGTCCGTGCAGATCGGCGGCGATCGCGTGCACGACCTGGGGGTCGGTCACCGCCCACAGCCGGTGCCGGAGCCGGTCGGCGAGCGTGACGTCCAGGAGCGGCGAGCCCGGGGGAGCCGCCACCACGTCCGAGGCCGCGCCGCCCCCGTCGTACAGCAGGAAGATCGGTTCCAGGTCGGCGTCCACCGCCGTGTAGAGCGCCAGCCGATCAGAGACGGTGCCCGACATGGTGTTCTCGTGCGGCAGCACGATCCCGTCCTCCGGCGGCGTCAGGGCCAGCGCACCGAGCAGCCCGCGCTGGGCGTGGTCGGCCGAGGCCTGCTCGTACACGTAGAGAGCCGGCGCCGCGTCCGGCACCAGCACACCCGAGGCGCGCCACTGCTCGAGCGTGCTTGCGGCACGCAGGTAGCGGTCCCCCTCCGACGCCTCGTCACGTGGGAGGATGAGGCGCACGACGTTGACGTCGCTCGCCTGCTCGAGCGCCACGACGCCGGCGGCGTCGATCACGTCGTACGGCGGCGAGGTGACCGCGCGCAGGTCGGTGTCGGCGGAGTACCGAAGCGCGCGGAACGGGGCAAGAACCAACCCGTCCGGACGCGGCGGCGAAGGATCGACAGACAGATCGACGGTCATGGCGGCATGCTAGGTCGGGTAGGACCCGGACGAGCACGGCGTGAGTGTGGAGGAACCAGGCAGGACCCCGGACCAGGGGTCGCGGCGCACGAGGAGTGAGGAGCGGGCGTGTCCGACAGGTACGACCCCCGGTACGACCCCAGGGCGCCCGACGACGAGCAGCCACGGCCGTTCGCCGACCTGCCGCCGCCTCCTCCCGACGTGGCCCCGCAGGGCGACGCCTACGACTGGTACACGCGTGGCCTCGAGCTGCTCGACACCGGGGACGCCGCGGCGGCGGTGCAGATCCTGTCGCACGTCGCCGAGTACGAGCCGGAGAGCCGGATGGCGCGCGAGGCACTGGCCCGCGCCCAGTTCGACCTCGGCATGTACGAGGAGGCTCGCGAGAACTTCACCTGGATCATCAGCATCAACCCCGCTGACGACTACGCGCAGTTCGGCCTCGGACTGGCTGCGACCAAGCTCGGCGACCTGCCGAGCGCGGTGGAGCACCTGGCCCTCGCTGCGGCGATGCGCCCCGACATCGCCTACTACAGCACCGCGCTGCGCGGCGCGCGGGCGGCCCTGACCGCCAGCCGCCGGTAGGTGCTGCACCGCTCAGCGGCTCCGCTGCACGAGGCCTACGACGCCGCGCTGCTCGATCTCGACGGCGTGCTCTACCTCGGACCGGAGCCCGTCCCGCACGCCGCGGAGGCGGTCGCGACCGCGCGCGCCGGCGGTCAGCGCGTCGCCTTCGTCACGAACAACTCCTCGCGGCGGGCGGCAGCGGTCGCGCAGCACCTCAGCGAGCTCGGCATCCCGGCGGATCCGGCGGACGTGGTCACCAGCAGCCAGGCGGTCGTCGGGCTGCTCCGGCGCGAGCTGCAGCCCGGCGCGCGGGTCCTCGTCGTCGGGAGCGAGGGTCTCGCCGACGAGCTCACCGAGGGCGGGTTCACCCCCGTGCGCGAGGCCGACGGGGCGGCGGCGGTCGTGCAGGGCCTGGAGCCCCGCACGGCCTGGACCGACCTCGCCGAGGCGGCTGTGGCGATCAACGCGGGAGCGCTCTGGGTCGCCGGCAACACCGACTCGACCTTCCCGAGCCCCCGAGGACTGCTCCCCGGCAACGGCGCGATGGTCCAGGCCCTCACCCACACCACCGGCAAGCGCCCGGTCGTCGTCGGCAAGCCGGAGCCCGAGCTGTTCCGGGCGAGCGTCGAGCGCGTCCGCGCCCGCAACCCGCTCGTCGTGGGGGACCGGCTCGACACCGACATCCTGGGCGCCACCCGCGCGGGCCTCCCGAGCCTGCTCGTGCTGACCGGGGTCACCACCCGGGAAGACCTGCTCGCCGCCCCGCCGGACCAGCGACCGACGTACCTGTCCTCCGACCTCCGCGGGCTCGTCAGCCCGCACCCGGAGGTGGTCGTCGAGGGGGACCGTGCGCGGTGCGGCGCGGCGAGCGCAGGCCCGGACGGACCGAGCGACGACAGCGACGACGCGCTGCGAGCCCAGTGCGCGCTGGCATGGCTCAGATCAGGTGCGTGAGGCGGAGCATGTCGAGCGGGCTGGCCTGCACCCGCACCTTGCCCGTGGCGAAGGCGCTCGGCACGGCCTGCCTGCCCTCGATCAGCGCGATCAGGTCGTCGCTGCCGACCGACAGCCGCACCTGCGCCTTCGCGTCATCATGCGAGGTCAGCCCGACCAGGCCCTCGTCGCAGAGCCGGGCCGACCAGGTGACACCGAGGTCGTAGACCCGGCACGAGACCGTCCGGTCGAGCACGTGCTTGGCCCGCACGTCCGCCGGGACCTTCGCGAGCAGGTCGACCAGCGTGCGCAGCGCCTGCTCGCACTCAGCCTCGGTCGCCACGCCGTCGTCCCTCGAGCACGAGCCTGACGGTAGTCGACTCGCGGTAGCGTGCTCAGGCGCGGCAAAGGAGCCGCCCGAGGAGGACCACGTGAACGACGCGCTCAAGGGCTACCTGGCTCTCGCCAACGGGCTCACCGAGGTGACCCGCCAGCGGGCGACCGCAGCGGCGAAGGCTCTCGTCGCGCAGGGCGAGGCGGCCGCCGGCTCCGTCCAGGCGATCACCGACGACCTGCTCGCGCAGAGCAAGAGCAACCGCGAGGCCGTGACCGCGCTCGTGAAGTTCGAGGTCGACAAGGCCCTCGGTCGCGTGGGCCTCGCCACCGCCGAGGAGGTCAGCGAGCTGACCGCGCGGATCCGCCAGCTCGAGAAGGAGCTGCGCGAGGCCAAGAAGCCCGGTGCCAAGGCTGCTCCGGCGAAGGCCGCGGCTGCCAAGGCCCCGGCCGCCAAGAAGGCTCCCGCCAAGAAGGCTCCCGCGAAGAAGGCTGCGGCGAAGAAGGCTCCCGCCAAGAAGGCCGCCGGTGCCTGAGCAGGTCGAGGCGGCGCTGGCGCTGCTCGACGGCCTCGACGACACGCCGGTCGCCGAGCACGTCGAGGTCTTCGACGCGGTCCACCGCTCGTTGCAGGACGCGCTGGCCACGCTCGACGAGGCCTGAGCTGGCGCGTCGGGCCCGGCTCGACGCCGAGCTGGTGCGCCGGGGCCTGGCCCGCAGCCGGGAGCACGCCGCCGGGCTGATCGCCGACGGGCGGGTGATGGGCGCCGGGACTGGGCCCACCACGCCGGCGACCGGGTCCGAGGCCGCGACCCCGGTGCTCGTCGAGGAGGACCCGGGCGACCAGTGGGTCTCCCGCGGCGCCCCCAAGCTGATCGGCGCCCTCGACGCGTTCGGCGTCGACCCGAGCGGCCGACGCTGCCTCGACGCCGGTGCGTCCACCGGCGGCTTCACCGACGTGCTGCTCCACCGAGGCGCCGCGCACGTGGTCGCGGTCGATGTCGGCTACGGGCTGATCGCTTGGAAGCTGCGCACCGACGAGCGGGTCACCGTGGTCGAGCGGGTCAACGCGCGCAACCTCGAGCCGGCCCAGGTCGGCGACCCCGCGTCCCTCGTCGTCGCCGACCTGAGCTTCATCCCGCTCGGCCTCGTCCTGCCCGCCCTCGCCGGCTGCGCCACCGAGGACGCGGATCTGCTCCCGATGGTCAAGCCGCAGTTCGAGGTCGGCAAGGACAACCTCCCGTCGGGCGGCGTCGTCCGCGACCCCGCAGCGCGAGCCGACGCGGTACGGCGGGTGGCGACCCAGGCCGCGGAGCTCGGGCTCGGGGTGCTCGGCGTCACGGCCAGCCCGCTGCCGGGTCCGAGCGGCAACGTCGAGTACTTCCTTCAC
>CBIHPE010000205.1:0-7184 GCA_966212015.1 uncultured Frankiales bacterium
CAGACCACGGCCCGCCTGACCTCGAGCCATGTTGTCATCGAGGACGCCGCCAACAAGGTCCTGGCCTACTCCACGGTGACGAATGACATCGACGAACTCCGTAAGGCATCGATCCTTGCACGCCGCGGTCCGCGAAAATACGAACTCCTCCTGAAGGACCTGGGCGCCTACCGCGAACTCCACCGGACCCGCCTGCCGGTCAGGGTTCCGGCCCGGCCGCAGGACGGGCTGAGGGAGCGCGTCCTCCGGCAGCGACGCGGCCTTGGCGAGGGCGCCGAACCACGTGTCGACGTGGCGCCGCGTCGAGCGGCCGCCGAACACGGGCAGGGCCATCAGGTCCGCGGGCGTCGCCGGCGCGGCGGCCACGGCGCTGACGATCGCCGAGTCGGGAAGGATCCGGCCCGGCGCGGTGTCGCGACGGCGGGCCATCGCGTCGCGGACCTCCCACATCGCGCGGACACCGGCGAGCTGGCGGCGGGTGCGGAGGCGGTGGATCCCGGAGGTGCGGCGCCAGGGATCGGTACGAGGAGCCGGCGCGGGTGCCGTGCGGACCGCCTCGAACTCCTCGTGGGCCCAGGCGAGCTTGCCCTGCGCCCGCAGCTCCTCCTCGAGCGCGTCGCGCAGCTCGAGCAGCACCTCGACGTCGAGGGCGGCGTAGACGAGCCAGTCCTGCGGCAGCGGCCGGGTCGACCAGTCCGCGGCCGAGTGACCCTTCTCGAGCCGGTAGCCGAGGACGTTCTCGACCATCGCGCCGAGGCCGACCCGCTCGAAGCCCGCGAGCCGACCCGCCAGCTCGGTGTCGAAGACCTCGGGCGGCGTCATGCCGATCTCCGCGAGGCAGGGGATGTCCTGCGAAGCCGCGTGCAGCACCCACGGTGCGTCCTGCAGCACCTTGCCGAGCAGCGACAGGTCGGGGCAGGCGATCGGGTCGATGAGGGCCGAGCCGGAGCCTTCGCGGCGCAGCTGCACGAGGTAGGCGCGCTGGGAGTAGCGGTAACCGGACGCGCGCTCCGCGTCGACGGCGACCGGACCCGTGCCCGCCGCGAACCGGGCCACGACCTCGGCGAGCGCTGCAGCGGTCTCCGTGACGGGCGGCACGCCCTCGCGCGGGACCAGCAGAGGGGTCGCCTCCGGGGTCGTGTCCGCGTCTGTCACGCGGTCACACTAGTTGCGCGCTCAGGAAAACCTGCGCAACCGGTTGTAGACGGGCAGGCCGGTCTCGTTCGGCTGGTAGGTCTGCGTGCTGGTCGTCAGCGAGAACGCGCCGCTGCTCGACCCGTCGAAGGCGAACGCCAGCCAGCCCCATGCCGGCTGCTGCTGCTCGAGGAAGTCGATCGTCTCGCGGTAGTAGCCGGACCCGTCGACCTCGGAGAACGCGGTCTTCGACGGCCACCCGAACTCCGTCACCCACACCGGCGCGCGGTGGGAGACCGGCACCCAGCGCTTCAGCAGGTCGAGGTTCGCGTGGGCGTATCCCGGCGACTGGCACGCCCCGGGCCCCGGGCAGGAGTACGGGTGCATGCCGTAGACGGGATGACCGGACAGGAGCTGCACCGGGGGAGCCGTGCCCCAGTCGTAGGCGTCGACGACTACCAGGTGCCCCGGCGCCGCTCTGGTGACCAGGTTCAGCAGCTCCTGCATCCCAGCTGCCTTGTACATCGGCTGCGTCGCATGGCAGGCGATCGACGCCGTCACGGACTGGTCCGGGTCGCAGTCCTGGAAGCGGGCGTTCGGCGAGCCGTTGCGCCAGACGTCCTCCTTCACCCAGTGCGGCTCGTTGTAGAGCTCGAACGCGACGTAGGGGTTGGAGCGGTAGTGCGTCGCCACGGACGTCCAGAACTGCTGCGCCACCGGAGCGTCCGGCATCGAGTGACGGCCGATCGAGTGGCACCCCGCGGTGCTCGTGTGGAGGTCGATGAGCGCGACCATCTTGCGCGACGTGATCCAGCGGACCTCGGTGTCGATGCGCTTCTGGTAAGCCGAGGCGTAGTTCGCCAGGTTCGGGCACGCGCCGGTCCACTGCGCCTCACCGACGAGCACCCGCACCGACTTCGCGTGCCAGGACCCCGCGTGGTCGGACCCCAGCCAGCCGATCTCCGACTCGGTCACGGCCACGCCACTGGAGCCCGAGCCACCCTCGGTACCCGCGCGGTTCACGCCCCGCAGGACCACCGTGTGGCCGGCCGTGTCGACGATCCGGTTCCCGGACACGTGCAGCCCGGGGCGCGCTGCGGCAGGCGCGGGTGTCACGAGACAGGCGGTGGTCGCCGCGGTGGCAGCGAGCATCGCGAGCCGGGGCAGGCGCACGAGGGCTCCGGAGAGGAGTCGAGCAGGGGTGGGTGAAGCGCAAACCTTACTTTGTCAGGGCGAAATGGTCACGACTGCGTGAGGAGGTCGTAGACCGGCTGGGCTGTGCTGTTGGGCGCATAGCTGTTCAGGTTCGTGACCATGTCGTACGCCCCGTACAGGCCCCCGTCGAAGGCGAACGCCGCGAAGCCCCAGGCCGGGGTCTGCTGGTTGAGAAATGCCAGCGTCTGGCTGTAGAAGGTCGCGCCGTCGCGGTAGCTGCTGCCGGTGCTCTTGTAGACGGGCCATCCGAACTCGGTGACGAGGACAGGGTGGCCCGTCCCGAACGACTGCCAGTTCTGCAGGACCGTGTTGTTGGCGTGGTTCTGCAGGGCTGTTTGGCAGGTGTTCGGGTCTCCGCACGTGTAGGGGTGCACGGCGTACGCGATCTCGTTGTGAGCATCCGCGAGCGTGACCGAAGGGACGGTGAGCGCTCGGCCGGGGCCGTCCACCACGATCAGGTGGTTCGGAGCGGCTGCCCACACGACGTCAGCGAGCTGCTGCATCCCGATCGCGCGGTACGGGCGCTGGGTGTTCTTCTTCTCGCAGTCGTTGTGGTTCTGGGTCTCCAGTGCCTGCTGCACCGCGTTGTGGTCTGGGTAGACGATGTCGCAGTCGTCGATCGTGGCTCCCGTTGTGCCGTTCAGCCATGTGTCGGAGGTGACGAAGTGCGGCTCGTTGTACAGCTCGAAGGCGACGAGCGGGTTCGAGGCGTAGTGCGCGGCCGCTGACTGCCAGAACTGCAGCGTCACGTCGTAGTCGGGCATCGCGTGACCGCCAATGCCTGTGCATCCGCCGGTCGACATGTGCAGGTCGAGCAGGGCCACGATGCCCTGACTGGTGATCGCATCGATCTCGTCGTCGACCTTCGCCTGGTACTGCGCCGGCGTGTAGTTCGTCGCCAGGTTGGGACAGGCGCCCGTCCACTGAGCAGATCCCACGGGAACTCGCACGAGCGAGGAGTTCCAGGACCTGCTGGCGCCCGTGGGATGAGCCTTCCCGATCCAGCCCAGCTCGGTGCTGTCGGGGAACCAGGCGTTCGACTGTTGGCTGCCCTCGCGGTGAATGCCGCGGAGTACGCGCGCCTTCAGCGTGGCGCCATCGGTCTCGAGCGTCCCGTCGACGATCTTGTTGCCGGACACCCAGAGCGACCCTGCGGGGTGTGTGTCGGCACGTGCGGCCGGCGCCGCGGCCAGCGCGGTTGCGCTCAGCCCGAGCGCAACGACAACGGACAGATGCTTGCGAAGCTGCACAGAACCCCCCAGGTAGGTGGGGGGGACCGTACTGCTTAGCGGATGACTCCCGCTCGCATCGCGAGGGCGACCATCTCGGCGCGGTCGCCGGTGCCGAGCTTGCGGGCGATCCGGGCGAGGTGCGACTTGACGGTCAGGGCCGACAGGCCGAGCTCGTCGCCGATCTGCTTGTGGGACTGGCCGTCGGCGACCAGGCGGAGCACCTCGACCTCGCGGCCGGAGAGCTCGGAGACGCCGGTGTCGACCGGGCCGCCGCGCAGGCCGGCGGCCAGCAGGGAGGCGACCGACGGGTCGGCGTAGACGCCGCCGTCGAGGACCCGGCGGACGCCGTCGGCGACGACGACGGGGGAGGCGGACTTGAGCAGGTAGCCCTGGGCGCCGGCGACGAACGCGGCGCGGACGCTGTAGGGGTCGTCGGCGGCGGAGAGCACGACGAGGCGCTGCCAGCCGGCGGAGCGCAGGTCGGCCAGCAGGTCGAGGCCGGAGCCGTCGGGGAGGCCGAGGTCGAGCACGCACAGCTCGCGGGGGCCGGAAAGGTTGGCGCGCGCGCGGGCCTCACCGATGGTGGCGGCCTCGACGACCTCGCGGGCGCCCATCATCTTGAGGCGGTTGACCATCGACTCACGCACGAGCGGGTGGTCGTCGACCACCATGGCGGAGAAGCCAGGGTTCTCCCCAGCCTGCGCCGGGATGCTGTCCAGCGCGCCTTCGAGACCGGCTGCCACCGCGTCCTCCACCTTGCCTGAGCAGGGTTGATCCCTGCGTCTTACAGGGTCTTTCGGCTGCCGGGGAGCCGTCCTGTAGCCGGACTTTGCTCCGAAAGGACCAAGGGAGCGCGTTAGGCCGATCGGCTGACAAGGCGCAGGAACGCTGCAGTCGGCCCTGATTGCTGCCGAAGGAGGGACGAACAGCCCTCAGGAGGACTATCAGTGACCGGGACAGACGCCGTACGCCGTGCCTCGACAGGCACGTTCGTGGGTGCGTTCCTCGGGGCGAGCTGCCTGCTCGCCCTCCCCGCCGCAGCCGGACCGGTGGTCCAGGCCGTCGTCAGCTTTGACGGCGCGCCCGTGACGACGGACGGCGTGCAGGTCGTCGGCTCGCTGCCGACGCTGCACATGGCGGTCGTCCGCGGCCACCAGGGCGCGCTCGCGCAACTGGCGCGGACGCCCGGCGTGCGAGGGCTTGACCTGGACAACACGGTCACGCTCGACAGCCGGCACGGCAGCGACAGCAGCGGCGCCTACCTCGCCTCCGCGGGCCTCGGCGGCCGCGCAGGCAAGCCGAACGCCGGTCGTGGCGTGCGGATCGCCGTCGTCGACACCGGCATCAGCGACACCGACGCCCTCGACCGCGACTCGGGGCGGCTCATCGACGCCGTCGACGCGTCGCACCCGGGCGAGCTGCGCACCGGCGGCGTCTACACCGACGGCTACGGCCACGGCACCTTCATGGCGACCGTCATCGCCGGCGACGCCGTCAACGGCACCCGGGGCAAGGCCCTGGGGGTGGCGCCCGGCGCCACCATCCTCAACGTGCGCGTCGCCAAGAAGGACGGCACGACCTCGCTGTCGCGCGTCATGGGCGGCCTCGAGTGGATCGCCGAGCACGCCGACCAGGTCGACGTCGCCAACCTCGCTCTCTCCCACGACCGCCCCAACCGGGCCTACGGCGCCGACCCCCTCACGGGTGCCGTGGAGCAGGTGCAGAAGGCCGGTGTGTCGGTCGTCGTCGCGTCCGGCAACGACCGCGGCGAGGTCGGGGACCCCGGCTTCGATCCCAGGGTCCTCACGGTCGGTGCGGCCGACCTGGACAACGGTCGGGTTGCGCCGTTCAGCGGCTCGGACGTCGTCAACGGCTACGCCAAGCCTGACGTCGTCGCCAGCGGCGTCGACGTCCTCGGCCTGCTGCCGCTCGGGTCGGTGATCGAGCGGTCGTCCGCCACGAAGCACCTGCCCCACGGCCTGTTCCGCGGTTCGGGTACGTCGCAGGCGACCGCCATCGCCTCCGGCCTGGCCGCGATCTACCGCGCGGCCAACCCCGGTTCGACCCCGGCGCAGGTCAAGGCGGCGATCCGCTGCGCCGCCGACGGCCTCCGCGGCCACCGCGACGGCGCGGGCCTGGTCAACGCCACGACCACCCCGTGCACGGACGCCGACGGCCAGGCCCTCGACGGCAGCGGTGACCTGACAGGTGAGGGCGACTTCGACTGGAGCGCCTCGTCCTGGTCCGCGTCCTCCTGGTCCGCGAGCAGCTGGTCTGCCTCGTCGTGGAGCGCCTCGAGCTGGTCTGCCAGCAGCTGGTCTGCCTCGTCGTGGTCCGCCTCGTCCTGGTCCGCCTCCAGCTGGTCGGGCGCCGACTGGGGCTGCGACGGCGACTGCTCCGACTCCGCTGACAGCTCCGCGGACGACGGGGGCGACCAGTCGTGAGCCCGTCGCGTGTCGTCTCTGCGGTGGCTGCGGCCACTGCGGTCGTCGGCGCGCTCGCGACTGCCTTCGACGTCTTCGCGAGCCCGGCGTGGTGGGCGGTCCCCGCACTCGCGTTCGTCGTCGCCGCGTCGGAGATGGCGGTCGTCAACCTGCAGTTCGGCCGGCAGAGCTGGTCGTTCTCCCTGACGGAGAGCGCCCTCGGTGGCGCCTGGGTCATCGCGACCGGCTCCTGGACGACGCTCGCCGTCGTCCTCGGTGTCCTCATCGCGCAGACCGCGCTGCGCCGGCCCACGCTGAAGAAGGTCTTCAACCTCTCGATCTTCGGGACCGGCGCCGCCGTGGGCTCGCTCGCCGCCGGTGCCTGCGGTGGCGGGATCCTCGGCGCGATGGCCGGCCTCGGCGCGTTCTTCCTCGTCAACAACACCCTCGTCGGCTTCGCCGTGTCGGTCACGAGCGAGCAGCGGTTCGTCCCGCTCGTCGTGACCTCGTTCCCGCTGTCGCTCGTGCACACGACGGGCAACAGCTCGATCGGCCTGCTCGCCGCCTACCTCGGGATGACCGCCCCCCTCGGGCTGTTCGGTCTCGTCGTACCGCTCGCCCTGCTCTGGACCTCCTACGACCAGCAGACCCGGCAGGCGCAGGAGGCGCGGCTGTTCGCCGAGCTCGCCGCCGGCCAGGAGCGGGCGACCGCGCGCAGCTCGGACTCGTCGGCGCGGGTCGTCGTCACGGCGGCCGCGCGGCTGTTCGGCGGCGCCGACGTCGAGATGGTGCTGCTCGCCGCCGACGGCCCCGTCCGCTACGCGGGTGACGAGACCGGCTCGCCGCGTCGGGTGCGCGTCGAGTCCGAGGTCTTCGACGAGCCGTGGGTCATGCGGGCGCTCGGTGCGAAGGGCGTCACGATCGGCATCGAGGACGGGCGCCCTTGGTGCTCCAGCGTCCTCGAGAACGCCGCCGGCCCGCAGGCCGTCATCATCATCCGCCGCGGGGCCGGGTCCCCGGCCTTCGGCCGTGCGGACGTGCGCCTCGCCGAGGTCCTCGTCGGCCAGGCGCAGGGCTGGTTGTCGGTTGCCGACCTGCACGAGCAGGCCACGTCCGCGTCCGAGCAGGCCAGCGCGGCCGGCAGCGCCGCGAAGGGCATCGCCGACCTCGGTGCCGCAAC
>CBIHPE010000206.1:0-7125 GCA_966212015.1 uncultured Frankiales bacterium
GATGTCGCGCTTGCTCTGCACCACCGTCGGGTGCCGCATGAGGTGCTGCAGCAGGGCGAACTCCCGAGGCGTCAGGGTCACCGGGTCGCCGCCCGCGGTGACGTGGTGCCGCGCCGGGTCGAGCGCCAGGTCGCCGACCTCGAGGACGACGGGTCGCGCGGGTGCGCCACGGCGCACGAGCGACCGGAGCCGGGCGACCAGCACGACGAACGAGAACGGCTTGGTGAGGTAGTCGTCGGCCCCGAGGTCGAGGGCGTCCGCCTCGTCGTACTCGCCGTCCTTGGCCGTGAGCATCAGCACCGGCGTCCAGACCCTGGCCTTGCGCATCTCCTGGCAGATCCGGTAGCCCGACAGGCCCGGCAGCATGATGTCGAGCACGACCACGTCGTAGTCGCCGGTGAGCGCCTTCGTCAGCCCGGTCTGCCCGTCGGCCGCGACCTCGACGCGGAAGCTCTCCGCGGCGAGCCCCCGGGCGACCGCCTCGGCCAGGTGGGTCTCGTCCTCGACGAGCAGGACTCTCATGGCACCAGCGTGGCTGACCGGGGCTGTGGTGTCACTGAGGAAGGGAGAGGCGTACGACGGACGCGCCGACGAAGCCGACGGTGCCGCCGTGCGCCTCGACGAGCTGGCGCACGATCGCCAGGCCGAGCCCGGTGCCTCCCTGCTGCCGGCTCCGGCTGTCGTCGAGCCGCACGAACCGCTCGAAGACCCGCTCCCGGTCGGCCTCGGCCACGCCCTCGCCGTCGTCCGCGATCTCGACGACGGCGCTGCCGCCCGTGACGCCGACCGACAGCGTCACGGTGCCGTGCGCGTGCCGGGCTGCGTTGTCGACCAGGTTGCGCACGACGCGAGCCAGCCGCTCGCGATCGCCCTGGACACGGGCCGGCGCGATGCGCGCGACGACGGCGAGATCGGTGGTGGCGCGCAGCCGCTCCGCCTCCGCCCCGACGAGGTCGTCGAGGTCGACGTCGACGCGACGCATCGGCAGGCCGCGCTCGTCGGCGTTCGCGAGCAGCAGCAGGTCGGCGACCAGGTGCTCGACGCGCTCCGTCTCCTCGAGCAGCACCGACGCCGTCGCCGGCCAGTCCGTGGTCTCGGGATGGGCAGCAGCCACCTCGACGTTGGTGCGCAGGACCGCGAGCGGGCTACGGAGCTCGTGGCTGGCGTCGGACACGAACTGGCGCTGCGCCCGCACCGCGCTCTCGAGCCGGTCGAGCATCCGGTTGAGGGTGCCACCGAGCAGCCACACCTCGTCCCGCGCTGCCGGCAGAGGCACCCGGCTCCCCAGCGAGGTCGCGTCGATGCCGTCCACCCTGCGTCGCATCGCCTCGACGGGTTGCAGGGCGCGACCAGCGACCCACCAGGTGACCAGCGCGACCGTCGCGACCACCAGCGGCCCGCCGATGGCCAGCAGCACGAGGGCCTCGTGCCTGGACGCCTCGGCGGGCTCGAGCGACTGGGCCACGACGACAGTGACCTGGTTGCCCCGCGCGTCCTCGGCCCCCAGGGCGAGGACGCGGTAGTCAGCGTCCGGGCCGAGGTGCGCCCGGACGACGTGCGAGCGCCCCACACCCAGAGGACGCGTCACGAGCGGGCTGTGTCCGCGCAGGTCGGTGCTCGACGCGAGGACGGTGCCGTCGGCGGCGACCACCTGCTGCGTGCTCGTCGTGCCGAGCCGCGCGGGCAGCTCGATGTCCTCCGAACCGGACTGGCTCACGACGGCAGCGAGGGTCTGAGCCTGCTGCGTCAGGGACGCGTCGACGTCGTGGAGCTGCGAGCGCTGCAGGAAGAGCATGAAGGCCAGGCTGCCGACCGCGACGGCCAGCGCGACCGAGCCGGCGGCGACAGCAGCGGCCTGGACCCGGACGCCCGCGCGTCGACGCCACCGCTCCACGGGGCGAGCGTAGGGGTCGGGCCACCTGGCCCTGCAGCCCCTCTCAGCGCGCGTACATGATCGAGCCGGGGGTCGTGAGGTCCTCCCCTGTCTCCAGCCAGGTCTTCAGCCCGGACAGGATCATCGGCCAGCCGCCGTAGACCTGCGGGTTGCAGCCCTCGCGCATCTGGTCGTGCGTGAGGGTCAGGCAGCAGCTGTCCTCCACCTGGCTGATCTCCCAGGTGACGCGGCTGGTGCCCTCGGCGACCACGTCGTCGCTCCAGGTGCAGTTCATGGTGTGCACCAGCCGGCGCGGGGGGTCGGACTCCAGCACCTCGCCGTTCCCGAGGAAGCTCGGCTGCTCCTCGCTGCCCATGGTGATGGCGCTGCCGACCTTCCAGTCACTGGCGAACGTGACGCCGAACTGGAAGTGCTTGCGGATCTCGGCGGTCGTGATCGCCTCCCACAGCCGCTCGGGCGTGGTCTTGATGTAGATCTCGTAGACCTTCTCCATGGTGCGCTCCAGCTCCGTCTTCAGGCTCGCGAGCCCGGCCACCCAGGGCTCGCTGTACTTGCTGATCCACCGGTCGTGGAGCAGCCGGATCGGGACGGGGTTGAGGAAGTGCAGCTTCTCCCGGCCGCGCTTCTGCGCGACGACGAGACCGGCCTCCTCGAGCTGCTTCAGGTGCTTCATGACCCCGAACCGGGTCATCGCGAAGCGCTCCTCGAGCGCGCTCAGGGTCTGGCCGTCCTCGCGGAACAGCTCGTCCAGCAGCGCCCGCCTCGTGGGGTCGGCGAGCGCCCGGAAGACCTCGTCCATGCGACGAGGTTAGGTGACCGTTTGGTCACCTGTCAATCGCGGCAGGTGCAGCGCTCGTCGTCGCGGACGTCGGCCATGACCTCGTCGACGTGGTCGCCGCAGCCGGCCCAGGTCGTCTTGCCGCAGGTCTGGCAGGTCACCTTCATGCACATGCCTCCAGTGTCGCTCACGGGCCTAGCCTGCGACCATGACCTGGCTGTGGTGGCTCGCCCTCGGGGTGGGCCTGCTCCTGTGCAGCTGGGCCCTGCTCGTGGTGCTGGCAGCCCGGCTGCCCGACGGGCTGCTGAAGGACGCCGCCGGCTTCCTGCCTGCGTGCGCCTCGACAGCGCGGGCCCTCGCGCACGACCCCCGGGTCCCCCGGCGCGCGAAGGTCGCGGTCGCCTTCGCCGGGCTCTGGGTGCTCTCCCCCATCGACCTGATCCCGGAGTTCCTCCCGGTCATCGGCCCGCTCGACGACCTGGTCGTCGTGGCGCTCGCCCTCCGCTACGCGGCCCGGCAGGTCCCCCGCGAGGTCATCGAGCAGGCGTGGACCGGGAGCCCCGGCCTGCTCGCCCGACTGCTCGGGCCAGCTAGGGTGGTGGACGAAGGGGAGTAGCCCCCAACCGCTGGGTCGACACACTGGCGCTTCGGCGCCCGGTCCACGGGCCACCGCACGCGGGCCACCGCACGCGTGGCGGGCGAGACCTTCGACCCACCACCCCTGCGCGGGGTCACCGGGTCGAAGCGTCGGGCCTCCCCCACCGCCTCGCACCGGTCCCGCCGACCGGAAGGACCCCCCGTGCACGCCCTCCTCCTCAGCTTCGGCGTCATCTTCGTCGCGGAGCTCGGCGACAAGTCCCAGCTCATGGCGATGACCTTCGCCACCCGCTACCGGTTCTGGACCGTGCTCACCGGCATCACCGTGGCCACCGCGCTGGTCCACCTGGTGTCGGTCGGCCTCGGCGAGGCCGTGGGCGCCAACCTGCCTTCGAAGGCGATCGGCATCGTGGCCGGACTCGCCTTCATCGGCTTCGCGGCGTGGACCTTGCGGGGCGACAGCCTCGACGAGGACGAGCAGGCCAAGGCCGGCCGCCTCACGCGCTCAGCGCTGCTCGCCGTCGCCGGCGCGTTCTTCCTGGCGGAGCTGGGCGACAAGACGATGCTCGCCACCATCACCCTGGCCACCCGCGAGGGCTGGTTCGGCACCTGGGTCGGCTCGACCCTCGGCATGGTGGCCGCCGACGCGCTCGCCATCGTCGTCGGGTCGGTGCTCGCGAAGCGGCTGCCGGAGAAGGCGATCCGCTACGGCGCGGCTGCCCTGTTCCTGGCGTTCGGCCTCGGGCTGCTGGTCCAGTCCGCGACGTAGCCTGCGGGCATGACGCCTGAGGAGCTCGCCGACCTCGCGCACCTGCGCCGGGCCCGAGACCTGATGGACCGCGACTACGCGAAGCCGCTCGACGTGCCCGCGATGGCACAGGCGGCGCTGATGTCCCCGTCGCACTTCTCCCGCAGGTTCCGAGCCGCCTACGGCGAGACGCCCTACTCCTACCTGATGACCCGGCGCATCGAGCGGGCCAAGGCGCTGCTGCGACAGGGCAGGTCCGTCACCGACACCTGCTTCGAGGTGGGCTGCACCTCTCTCGGGTCGTTCAGCTCGCGCTTCACCGAGATCGTCGGCGAGACGCCGTCGCAGTACCGCTCCCACGACCACAGCGACCTCGAGGTCGTGCCGGAGTGCGCGATCAAGGTGATGACCCGCCCGCGACGCTAGAGCAGGATCGGAGAAGCGCTGCGTCGGCCGTGCCTCCTAGGGTTCGGGACATGACCGTCACCGTGTCCACGATGTTCATCTCCGTCCACGACCCGGAGGAGGCGCTCGGCTTCTACCGCGACGCGCTGGGGCTCGAGGTCCGCAACGACGTGACCGCCGGCGAGTTCCGCTGGGTCACCGTCGGCGCGCCGGGTCAGGACGTCTCGATCGTGCTGTCGCAGCCGCACGGCGGCCGGTCGCAGACCGAGGGGGACGCGCTGCTGACCCTCGTGACGCAGGGGGCGATGCAGGCGGCCATCTTCGCGGCCGAAGACCTCGACGCGACGTTCGAGAGGCTGCGCGCGTCCGGCGCCGAGGTGCTGCAGGAGCCCGTGTCGCAGCCGTGGGGCGCTCGCGACTGCGCGTTCCGCGACCCGTCGGGCAACCTCATCCGGATCGCCCAGGCATGAGCCGTCGCTCGACCGCGGACACCCCTGGCGTCATCCGGGTGCAGGGCGCCCGGGTCAACAACCTCAAGGACGTCAGCGTCGAGATCCCGAAGCGGCGCCTGACGGTCTTCACCGGGGTCTCCGGCAGCGGCAAGAGCTCGCTCGTCTTCGGCACCATCGCGGCCGAGTCTCAGCGGCTCATCAACGAGACCTACTCCGCGTTCCTGCAGGGCTTCATGCCGACCGTGTCGCGCCCCGAGGTGGATGTGCTCGAGGGCTTGACGACGGCCATCACCGTCGACCAGGAACGGATGGGGTCCAACGCCCGCTCGACCGTCGGGACGGCGACCGACGTCAACGCGCTGCTGCGCATCCTGTTCAGCCGGCTCGGCGACCCGCACATCGGGCCGCCGAACGCGTTCGCCTTCAACGTCCCCTCGGTACGGGCGTCGGGGGCGATGACCGTCGAGCGCGGCAACAAGCGGGCCACCAAGGTGACCTTCAACCGGCTCGGCGGCATGTGCCCGAGGTGCGAGGGCCTGGGCCAGGTCAGCGACGTCGACCTGACGGCGCTCTACGACGCGGGCAAGTCGATCAACGAGGGCGCCATCACGATCCCGGGCTACTCGATGGACGGCTGGTACGGCCGGATCTTCCGCGGCAGCGGGTTCTTCGACCCCGACAAGCCCATCGCCAAGTACGGCAAGAAGGAGCTGCACGACCTGCTCCACAAGGAGCTCACGAAGATCAAGGTCGACGGCATCAACCTCACCTACGAGGGCCTGATCCCGAGGATCCAGAAGTCGATGCTCTCCAAGGACGTCGACTCCATGCAGCCGCACATCCGCGCGTTCGTCGAGCGCGCGATCACCTTCGGCACCTGCTCCGACTGCGGCGGCACCCGGCTCGCACCACCCGCGCGTTCCTCGAAGATCCAGGGCGTCAACATCGCCGATGCCTGCGCGATGCAGATCAGCGACCTCGCCGTGTGGGTGCGCGGCCTGGAAGAGCCGTCCGTCGCGCCGCTGCGGAAGTCGCTCGGCGCCGCCCTCGACGCCTTCGTCGAGATCGGTCTCGGATACCTCTCCCTCGACCGACCGACCGGCACGCTGTCCGGTGGCGAGGCGCAGCGCACCAAGCTGGTGCGCCAGCTCGGCTCGTCCTTGACTGACGTCACGTACGTCTTCGACGAGCCCACCATCGGTCTCCACCCGCACGACGTCGCTCGGATGAACGAGCTGCTGCTCCGCCTGCGGGACAAGGGGAACACCGTCCTCGTCGTCGAGCACAAGCCGGAGACGATCGCCATCGGCGACCACGTCGTCGACCTCGGTCCCGGGGCAGGTGCTGCGGGCGGTGAGATCTGCTTCGAGGGCACCGTGGCCGGCCTGCGGACCAGCAAGACCGTGACCGGCCGGCACCTGGCGTACCGCGCCTCGCTCAAGCCCGAGGTCCGTGAGCGCACAGGTGTCCTCGAGATCCGCGGGGCGTCGACGCACAACCTGCAGGACGTCGACGTCGACGTCCCGCTCGGCGTGCTCGTCGTCGTCACCGGTGTCGCCGGTTCGGGGAAGTCCTCGCTGCTGCACGGCTCGCTGGCCACCAGCGCCGAGGTGGTGGTTGTCGACCAGGCGCCCATCCGCGGGTCACGACGCAGCAACCCGGCGACCTACACCGGTCTGCTCGAGCCGATCCGCAAGGCCTTCGCCAAGGAGAACGGCGTGAAGCCGGCGCTGTTCAGCGCGAACTCCGAGGGGGCCTGCCCGTCCTGCAACGGTGCCGGGGTCGTCTTCACCGACCTCGCGATGATGGCGGGCGTGTCCAGCCCGTGCGAGGACTGCGAGGGCAAGGGCTTCGACGCCTCCGTGCTCGAGCACCGCCTAGGCGGCAAGGACATCAGTGAGGTGATGGCGATGCCCGTCACGCCAGCTCTGGCGTTCTTCGAGGACCTGGTGCCCCCAGCGCACGCGATCCTGACCCGACTCCAGGACGTCGGCCTCGGCTACCTCTCTCTTGGGCAGCCGCTGACCACCCTGTCCGGTGGTGAGCGGCAGCGGCTGAAGCTGGCCACGCACATCGCGGACAGGGGCGGGGTCTACGTCCTCGACGAGCCGACGGCCGGCCTGCACCTCGCCGACGTGGCCAACCTGCTCGTCCTGCTGGACCGGCTCGTCGACGCCGGCAAGTCGGTCATCGTCATCGAGCACCACCAGGCCGTGATGGCGCACGCCGACTGGATCATCGACCTCGGTCC
>CBIHPE010000207.1:0-7013 GCA_966212015.1 uncultured Frankiales bacterium
GCTGTCCTTCGGCGGCGACGCGCTGCTGCTCTTCGTCCACGGACCCGACCACCCGCGCCGGGCGGCGCACGCCGCCGGGGTCATCCGCCGCAAGCCAGCCGAGCTGGGTGCGCTGAGCACCTCCGTCGGCAAGGTGCGGCTGCGCCTGAGCCTGGGGGCGCACAGCGGGCGCTTCGTCTTCTTCGTGGCCGGCGGCTCGTCGCGGTCGGTGCTGCTGCTCGGGGCTGACACGACCCGCACCGTCCGCCTCGAGCAGCGCGCTCAGGCCGGCCAGGTGCTGCTGGGTGCGTCCCTCGCGGCGGCCGTGCCGGAAGCGGTGGGCCCGCTCGAGGACGGGGCGGCGTTCCTGCTCCGGACGCCGCAGCCACCGCTGGTCGGCGACCCGGAACCGGTCGGCCCGCCGCGCACCGACCCGGCCCGCTTCCTGTCCCCGCCGCTGCGCGAGCACATCGCTGCGCGGCAGGGGTCCGAGCACCGGCGCGTGGCCGTGGGCTTCCTCCAGGTGCGCGGGACGGACGCGCTGCTCGAGAGCGATCCGGAGCTGGCCCTCAGCGCCCTCGACGAGATCGTGCGCCGCACGCAGGACGTCAGCACCGAGCTGGGAGTGACGCTCATCGGCACCGACGTCGACGCCGACGGGGCCAAGCTCATCCTCGTCGCGGGCGCACCTCGCGCGACGGAGCACGAGGAGGAGCGGCTGCTCCGCGCCTGCCGCGCCGTCCTCGACCTCGACGTGCCGTTCGAGCTGCGGGGCGGCGTCTGCGCCGGACCGGTCTTCGTCGGCGACGTCGGCCCCGGCTACCGCCGCGCCTACACGGTCATGGGCGACCGCGTGAACCTCGCCGCGCGGCTGATGGCGTCAGCGGCGCCCGGCGAGCTCCGCACCCTGCCGTCGATCCTCGCCAAGAGCGCCACGCGGTTCGCGACCACCGAGCTGGAACCCTTGCGGCTCAAGGGGATCCGGGAACCGGTCGAGGCCGTCGCCGTCGGCGCGCCCCTCACCCAGGTCGAGCTCGAGGAGACGTCCGGGCTCTTCGGCCGGGAGCAGGAGCTGGCCGCCCTTCGCGGCGCGCTGAGGTCCGCGGAGACGGGCACCGGGTCCGCGTGGGAGCTCGTGGGCAGCGCGGGCATCGGCAAGTCCGCGGTCATCAGTGCGCTGTTCGCCGAGACGACCCACCCGACCCTGCGGGTCAGCGCCGCGTCGTACGAGCGCGAGACCCCGTACGGCGTCGTGAAGCGCGCGCTGCGCCACGTGCTGGGCGTCGACGCGGAGGCTCCGTCACGCGACGTCGGCGCGCGGGCGGCCGCCGCCCTGGGCGAGCTGTCCCCCGCCGACCTGGCCCTCGTGCTCATCGCCGCCGACGGCACGATCGACGGCCTGAGCGATCCCGGTCGCGACGACCTGTTCGAGGTCCGCCTCACCCGCGCCGTCCGCCGGGCGCTGCAGCTGCTCGTCCCGACCACCGCCTGCCTCGTCATCGAGGACCTGCAGTGGGCGGACACGTCGAGCACCGGCCTGCTCCGCGCCATGGCCGACAGCATGTCCGAGCACCCGTGGGTCCTCATCACGACGCGGCGCCCGGACGGCCCGGGACTGGGACGGGGCTCGCTGCTCGAGCTGGCGCCCCTCGACGACGAGGCCGCCACCGAGCTGGTCCACCACCTGACCCTCGAGGCGCCGGTGACGCCTCAGCGGGCCGCCGACCTGGTGGCGCGCAGCGGTGGCAACCCGCTGTTCCTCACCGAGCTCGTCGGCCTCGGGGACGACGAGCTCCCCGAGTCGGTGGAGGCGGTCGCGCACGCGCGCCTGGACGCCCTCCCCGGCTACCTGCGCCGGCTCGTGCGCCAGGCTGCCGTGCTCGGCACGCGCTTCGACCTCGACCTGCTCGCCGAGCTCGCCGGCTTCCTGCCCGACCACGACGAGTGGCGGCAGCTCGACGGTGTCCTGCAGCGGCAGGGCTCCCGCGCTCTGTTCCCGAGCGAGATGTTCCGCGAGGTCGCCTACGGCTCGCTGCTCTACCGCGACCGGCGGGCGCTGCACCAGACCGCGGGCCGGGCCCTCGCGGCCCGCGGGCAGCGCGACATCGAGATCCTCGCGCTGCACGCGGCGCTCGCGCGGGACGACGAGCTGAGCTGGGCCTTCGGCGTCGAGGCCGGCGAGCGCGCCGAGTCCCGGGGCGCGCACGACCAGGCGGCGGTCAGCCTGCGGCGGGCGCTCCAGGCCCACGAGCGCAGCGGGCTCGGGCCCCCGGCGGAGACGCTCGCGGCACGCGTCCTGCTCGGCGACTGCCTGGTCCGGGCAGGTCGCGGCCTCGAGGCGCTGCCCGAGTACGCCCGCGCCCGGCGGGTGGCACCCCGTCCGGACGACCCGGGCCTGTGCCACAAGGAGGCGCTGGCGCGCATCGAGCTCGGCCGGCACGCGGCCGCCCGCAGCTGGCTCAAGCGGGGCCTGGAGGCCTGCGGGCCGGAGGACCGCGAGGTCATGCTGGGGCTCCTCGAGTCGACCGCCGGCGTGCAGTACCGGCAGGGCCGCTACCGGGCGGCACGCCGCACGTGCGAGCAGATCGTCGAGCTCACCGAGGGGACGAGCGACCGGCCCAGCTACGCGCACGCCCACATGCTGCTGCACGCCATCTACATCACCACCGGCGACGAGCGCCGCCGATGGCACCGGACGCAGGCGCTCGAGGCCTACGAGGAGCTCGGTGACGTGCGGGGCCAGGCCCGCGCCCTCAACAACCTCGGCACCGATGCGTTCTACGAGTCGCGGTGGAGCGAGGCCGTGGAGTACTTCGAGCGCAGCCGGCTCTGCGAGGCGGCCGACGCGAACGACATCGGGGCGGCCATCTCCGACAGCAACATCGCGGAGGTGCTCTCGGACCAGGGCTCCTTCGACGAGGCCCACACCCGGCTGACCCGGGCGCTGCGGACCTTCCGCGCCGGCGACTTCCCCCTGGGGGTGGCCGAGGTGCTCAACAACCTCGGCCGCCTGGAAGCGAGGCGCTCCGAGTGGGCCGCGGCCGAGAGCCACCTCGCCGAGGCCCGGCGCATCGTCGCCGAGATCGGCGCGGACATGCTGCTGCCGGACGTCACGATCCGCGACGCGGAGCTGGCCGTCCTCCGCGGGCAGGTCGAGCGGGCCGCGGCCGTCCTCGACGCCTGCGCCGCCCTCCCCGAGTCGCGCACCGAGATCGACCTGCAGGCCGGTCAGCTGCGCGCCGTCATCGCCGCCCGCCGTGGCGACGACGCCGTCGCCGAGGAGCTGCTGCGCCAGGTGATCGCCGCGACCCCGGCGGGCAGCTTCTCCGGGGCCCTCGCCCGTCACTCCCTGGCCGTGCTGCTGCACCGCGCGGGGCGGCCGGAGGCGGAGACGCACCGGCACGCCGCGCTGGACACGCTGCGCCGGCTCGGCGTGCACCGGTTCCGCGACCCGCTGGCCGGCGACGACCTCGTCGTGATCGCGCTCCCCCACGCGGTCGTCGACCTCACCCAGCGGCAGGCGGAGCGCGAGGCGGCCGCCGTCTAGCCTCGGTCCATGCCCGTCGCTCTCGTCACCGGTGCCTCCTCGGGGATCGGTGCTGCCACCGCCACCCGCCTCGCCGCCGAGGGGTGGGAGGTCGTCGGGGCTGCCCGTCGCCTCGACATGCTGTCCCAGCTGAAGGGCGTCCGACCCCAGGCCCTCGACGTCACCGACCCGCGCTCGGTGGAGCAGCTCGTCGACGCCGTACCCGTCTGCGACCTGCTCGTCGCCAACGCCGGCGGCGCCTTCGACCTCGACCCGCTCGGCTCGGCCGACGTGGACACGTGGGCACGCATGTACGACGTCAACGTGCTCGGCCTGGTCCGCACCGTGCAGGCCGTGCTGCCCGCCTTGCGTGCGGCGAAGGGCCACGTCGTCATGACCGGCTCCACCGCCGGCCGCTGGGTCTACGAGGGGGGCGGTGGCTACGTCGCGGCGAAGCACGCGGTCGCGGCCCTCCGGGACACGCTCCGCCTCGAGGAGACCGACGTGCGGGTCTCCGAGGTGGCGCCCGGCATGGTCGACACCGAGGAGTTCAGCCTGGTGCGGTTCGCCGGCGACGAGGCCCGCGCTCGCGCGGTCTACGAGGGCGTCGAGGCGCTCACCGCCGACGACGTCGCCGACGCGATCGTGTGGGTCGCCACCCGACCGGCGCACGTCAACATCGACCTCGTCCAGCTCACGCCGCTGCAGCAGCACGCCGTGCACAAGGTCGTGCGTGCCTAGGGAGAAGCGGTACGCCGCCGGGCGCGCCCGCGCTCTCGGCCTCCCGACGCGAGGCACCACGAACCCCAACCGGCTCCGCCGCGTCGACCGGCACCTGGTCGCGGTGCACCGCTCGCTGCTCGTCGACGCCACGGACCCGCTGGTGGTCGACCTCGGCTACGGCGCCACCCCGATCACCGCCGTCGAGCTCCACCAGCGCGTGCGCGCAGTCCGCCCCGACGCCCGCGTCGTCGGCATCGAGATCGACCAGGCCCGCGTCGACGCCGCCCTCCCCGCGCAGGCGGAGGGCCTGGACTTCGTACGAGGTGGCTTCGAGCTCGCGGGCCTGCGGCCGCTCGTGATCAGGGCGCTCAACGTCCTTCGCCAGTACGACGAGACGGCCGCCTCCGAGGCCTGGCTGACGATGTGCGCCGGCCTACAGCCCGGCGGCGTCCTCCTCGAGGGCACGTGCGACGAGATCGGTCGCCGCGCCGCCTGGGTCACCCTCGCGCCGTCGGGTCCGGTGACCTTCACCCTCGGTGCCGCGGTCGAGCACCTCGACCGTCCCTCGTCGCTGGCCGAACGGCTGCCGAAGGCGCTCATCCACCACAACGTCCCGGGTCAGCCCGTCCACGCGCTGCTCACCGCCCTCGACCGCGCGTGGGACGCCGCCGCTCCGGTCGGCACCTTCGGCAACAGGCAGCGGTGGGCGGCCATGTGCGCGTCGGTCGACTGGCCGACCGTCGGACGCCCGCGCGACGGCGAGCTCACCGTGCCCTGGGAGTCCGTCGCCCCTGCCTGACCTCCGCGGTCCCTGGGAGACTGCACCGCATGGGTCATGACGTGCTGCTGCTGCTCATCGCCGCGGGCCTCGGCGGGGCGATCGGGCTGGAGCGGGAGTTCGGCGCCCAGCCGGCCGGGTTCCGGACGCACGTGCTCGTCGCGATGGGCTCGGCCCTGTTCACGATCGCCGGCGCCGAGGCGGCGAACGCCGACCCGACGCGGATCGCGGCGCAGGTCGTCACCGGCATCGGCTTCCTCGGCGCGGGCGCGATCCTGCGCGACGGCGGGAGCGTCAAGGGGCTGACGACCGCAGCCAGCCTGTTCGTGACCGCCGCCGTCGGCGTCGCCTGCGGCCTCGACTCGGCCGGGCTCGCGGCCATCGGGGTCGGCGTCGGGCTGGTGGTCCTCGTCGGGCTCAAGCAGCTCGAGCGCGAGTACTTCCCCAGGAGGCGCGGCCACCCGGTCCTCCTCGAGATCACCGACACCGCCGACGTGAGGGCCGTCATCGAGAGCGCGCGCAGCGTCCTCGACTGCAGCGTCACGGTCCGCAAGGTGGACCGCGGCCACAGCGACCGGACGGTGGTGACGCTGTCGAGCCCGTTCAACAAGGGGTACGACCTGCTCGACCTCGCCGTCCGGCTGCGCGCCCTCGACGGCGTCGTGGGGGTCGAGCTCGGCTCGTAGGCTCACCCACGTGGACGCTGACGACATCCTGGTCAACAACGGCAAGCGCGACCTGACCCTCAACGAGCTCGCCCGGATGCAGCCGGGCATGGACCGGCTGATGGCGGAGGTCGGCCCGCGGCTGCACCGCTGCTACTTCGCGGCGAAGGCCGGCAACTGGCCGCTCGCGGCCTACTACAGCAAGTCCGCGGTGAAGCAGCTCGCGATGAGCGCGGAGTCCAGGCCGAAGTACGAGCCCGAGATGACGGCCTACCTCGCCGACGACTACGCGCCGGTCACGGCCGCGATCAAGGCGCAGGACCTCGAGGCGTTCGAAACTGCCTGGACAGTCATGGTCGACCGCGCCAACGTGCTGCACGGCTTCTTCGGCAAGCCCTTCATCGGCTGGAAGACCCCGGAGAACCCGCCCGACGACCTCGACCTGAGAGCAGGCATGTGACCTACCTGGACGTCATCGCCGACGAGAGCGCGCTGTTCCTGCGCGCCGCCACCGGCAACCTCGAGGCGCGGGTCCCGAGCTGCCCCGACTGGAACGTCGGCGACCTGGTCGCCCACCTCGGCCGGGTGCAGCGGTTCCACGCGCGGCACGTGGTCCGGGGCGTCACCGACGAGCCGGACCGGGTCACCCCGATCGACCTCCCCGACGACGCCGCCGACCTGCCGGCGTGGTTCGAGGAGAGCACCCGGGTCCTGCTCGCGGCGCTGAAGCAGGTCGGGCTCGACACCCCGGCGTGGAGCTTCGGCGAGCCGAGGACGTCGGCGTTCTGGCACCGACGGATGGCGCTCGAGGCAGCCGTCCACCGCTGGGACGCGCAGAGCGCGATGCGAGACGCCCAGGGCTTCGACCTCGACCTCGCCGTCGACGGCATCGACGAGGTGCTGACGGTGCACACGCCCAGCGACCTGCAGGACGAGCCGACCGACGTCCGCGGGGTGGTGCAGGTCCGGCTGACCGACAGCGACCGCACCTGGTTGCTCGAGAACCTCGGCGACGACCTCGTGCCCGCAACGGAGAAGACCCCCGCCGCGGTCCTCGAAGGGACAGCGACGGGGGTCTTCCTCGCTCTCTGGGGCCGGGTACCGCTCTCGTCCCTCACCACCGAGGGGGACGAGACGCAGGTCGCCGCGTTGCGGACCGGCTGATCCAGACCTAGAGCGAGAGCAGGAGGGCCAGCTCGGCGTCGATGTCGACGACCTCGGCCTCGGCGCCGGTCGGGACGGCGACGTAGGTCTGCTGGAGGAACTCGACCAGCGCGTCGCGGTCGATCTCGAACAGGGCCGAGCCGGACGGGGAGGCCATCGCGAGGTTCACGACGCGCTC
>CBIHPE010000208.1:0-6947 GCA_966212015.1 uncultured Frankiales bacterium
CGCTGCTCGTTGGTCAGCAGCGGGTCGGTCGTGAACGCGCTGCCGAGGTTCGAGGTCAGCACCAGGATGGTGTTGCGGAAGTCGACCGTGCGGCCCTGGCCGTCGGTCAGGCGCCCGTCGTCGAGGACCTGGAGCAGCACGTCGAAGACGTCGGGGTGGGCCTTCTCGACCTCGTCGAAGAGCACGACGGAGTACGGCCGACGGCGGACCGCCTCGGTGAGCTGGCCGCCCTGGTCGTAGCCGACGTAGCCCGGCGGCGCACCGACGAGCCGGGCGACGGCGTGCTTCTCGCCGTACTCGCTCATGTCGATGCGGGTGAGGGCCCGCTCGTCGTCGAAGAGGAACTCGGCGAGCGCCTTGGCGAGCTCGGTCTTGCCGACGCCGGTCGGGCCGAGGAACAGGAACGAGCCGGTCGGGCGGTCGGGGTCGGAGATGCCGGCACGGGCGCGGCGGACCGCGTCGCTGACGGCCTGCACCGCGTCCTTCTGCCCGATCAGGCGCGAGCCGATCGCGTCCTCCATCCGCAGCAGCTTGGCGGTCTCGCCCTCCATCAGCCGGCCGGACGGGATGCCGGTCCAGGCCGCGACGACCTCGGCGATGTCGTCGGCGGTGACCTGCTCCTTCACCATGGTGTCGGTGGGCGGCACGGTCTCCTCGAGCTCGCGCTCGACGGCCGGGATGTCGCCGTACTGCAGGCGACTCGCGGTCTCGAGGTCGCCGTCGCGCTGGGCGCGCTCGAGCTGCGAGCGCAGCTCGTCGAGCTTCTTCTTCAGCTCGCCGACCCGGTTGAGACCGGTCTTCTCCTGCTCCCAGCGGGCCATCAGGCCTGACAGCTCCTCGCTCCGGTCGGCGAGCTCCTTGCGCAGCGTCGCGAGCCGGTCGACGGAGGCGTCGTCGCTCTCCTTGGAGAGCGCGAGCTCCTCCATCTTCATGCGGTCGACGTCGCGCTGCAGCTCGTCGATCTCGACCGGCCGGGAGTCGATCTCCATCCGCAGCCGGGACGCGCTCTCGTCGACGAGGTCGATCGCCTTGTCGGGCAGGAAGCGCGCGGTGATGTAGCGGTCGGACAGGGTCGCCGCAGCGACCAGCGCGCCATCGGTGATCTCGACGCCGTGGTGGGCTTCGTACCTGCCCTTGAGGCCGCGCAGGATCGCGATGGTGTCCTCCACCGAGGGCTCGCCGACCAGCACCTGCTGGAAGCGGCGCTCGAGGGCCGGGTCCTTCTCGATGTTCTCGCGGAACTCGTCGAGGGTGGTCGCGCCGACCATCCGCAGCTCGCCGCGGGCGAGCATCGGCTTGAGCATGTTGCCGGCGTCCATCGAGCCCTCGGTCTTGCCGGCGCCGACGACGGTGTGCATCTCGTCGAGGAAGGTGATGATCTCGCCGTCGCTGTCCTTGATCTCCTGCAGCACGGCCTTGAGCCGCTCCTCGAACTCCCCGCGGTACTTCGCGCCGGCGATCATCGCGCCGAGGTCGAGAGAGACCAGTCGCTTGTCCCGCAGGGACTCCGGGACGTCGCCGGCGACGATGCGCTGGGCGAGGCCCTCGACGACGGCGGTCTTGCCGACGCCGGGCTCGCCGATGAGGACAGGGTTGTTCTTGGTGCGTCGTGACAGCACCTGGACGACCCGGCGGATCTCGGTGTCACGACCGATGACGGGGTCGAGCTCGCCCTTGCGGGCGCGCTCGGTCAGGTCGACGCCGTACTTCTCGAGAGCCTGGTACGACGTCTCGGGTTCCTGGCTGGTGACCTTGCGGTCCCCGCCGCGGACCGCCGGGAAGGCGTCCTTCAGCGCTGCGGCCTTGGGCAGGCCCGGCAGCTGGCCGGACAGCCCGACGACGAGGTGCTCGGTGCTGACGAACTGGTCGCCGTTGTCCGTCGCGGCCTTGTCCGCGGCCTCCAGCGCCGTCAGCACGCCGCGGCTCATGCCGGGCGCGGCGACGCTCGAACCGGCGGCCGTCGGCAGGGCGCCGAGGCTCTTCTCGACCTCCGCGCGCACGGCGGCGGGGTCCGCGCCAGCCGCGCTGAGCAGCGCCGCGGGGACGCCGGTGTCGGAGTCGAGCAGGGCGAGCAGCAGGTGGGCCGGGGCGACCTCCGGATGGCCGGCGGCCGCAGCGCGGCGCACAGCGAGCGAGAGGGCCTCCGCGGCCTTGGTGGTGAGGCGGTCAGCGTTCAACGGTTCTCCTGGTCGTTGGCGTTCACCAGGAACAACGCACCCGAAGTTGAGTGTGTTCCGCTCAACTCAGGTCGATGCGGATCGGGAAAGGCGAAGCAATGTCGACCACGGTGCCGCTCGCCGTGACCTCGAACTCACCGCCGCCGACCAGGTCGAGCACCTCGAGCACCCGCATCTCGGGGTCGACGAGCCAGTAGTGCGGCACGCCCAGCTCGGCGTAGATCTCCTTCTTCTCACCGCGGTCTCGGCGGCGCGAGCTGCGCGACAGGATCTCGACGACCAGCAGCGGGGCGACGTAGATGCCGGTGTCGGCGCAGTCCTCGGACCGGGCGACGAGCAGGTCGGGCATGAGGAAGCTGCGCGGGGAGTCCGGCGCGTAGCGCACCGCGAACTCGGGACCGAGCAGTTCCAGCCCCGGAGGCAGGGCGGCGACGAGCAGCCCGTGCAGGAGGTTGAAGGACCGCCCGTGGGCGAGGCGGGCAGGTGGGCTCACGACCACGGACCCGTCGATGACCTCGTAGCGCTCCTCACGCTCGTCGAGGACGTCGAGCAGCGGCGGCAGACCCATCGGCGATCCCTCCCACAGCTCGAGCATGTCGCCATCCTCGACCGCGGGTTCTGCCCTGTCCACAGGCGCAGGCCGCTACGCGACCCCGCGCACGGGCTCGTCGGAGAGCCGCGCCAGCGCAGCGCCGAGCTGGAACCTGGTCTGGCACTCGTGCTCCTGCATGAGCGCCGCCACGACGCGTGACACGGTGCGCGGACTGACGTGCAGGCGGCGGGCGATCGTCTCGTCCGTGCAGCCGTCGAACAGCAGGTCGCGCACCGACAGCCGCAGCTCGTTGACCGCGGCGATCTGCTGGAAGGGGCGGCCCATGTCCCAGAGGTGGTGGAAGGCCTCGACGAGCGAGTCGATCACAGGCTGGGAGGTGATGACGATGCCGCCGGGCTCACGATGCGGACGGCCGATGACAGCGATGTCCCGGTCCATGATGACCATCCGGTGCGGGATCGATGGCCGCACGCGGATCTGCTCACCGAGGCGCAGGTGGTTCGTCTGCAGCTCGGCGAACTCGTCGTGGCCGGTGTTCGCAGCCGTCATCAGGTACTTCGACACGAGTCCGCGTCGGAGGTGGTCGAGCTCGAGCTCGTCCCGCTCGAGGATGCGCTCCATGACCTCTGGCGAGAGCCGGCCGTCGTAGCTGTCCAGGTTCAGCGTCTCGATCCGCTGCCCGTGCTGGTCGAGGTGCGCCTGCACCTCCTCGTTGGTGTCCAGCACGAAGGACGAGAACCTGTCCCAGGTCTCCCCCGGACGGAGGTCGTGCAGCGCTTCCCGCGCCTCAGTCGTATGTACCTGCGAAGAACCCAGAACCATGACGGGCCCACCCCCTCGGGACGAAGCCTGACGTACGGGGCGCCACCGCACCAGGGAGGTCAAGGCGGGTGGCGAGTTCTCGCCACCGTCGTCCGACGCCTGGTTCAGGCGGCCTTCGCGAGGGCTGCACCGAGCTGGAAGCGGGTCTGGCAGTCATGCTCCGCCATGAGACCGGCCACCGCACGGGCGGCACTGCGGCTCCCCATCTGCAGGCGGCGTGCGATCGCGTCGTCGGTCAGGCCCTCGAACAGCAGCTCGGCAACGCGGACTCTCACCTGACGGGCGTTGTCGGAGACGAGGAAGTCGTGGCCCCGAGCCCAGTGGTGCTCGAAGTCCGCCACGAGGACCTCGATGAGGACCGGGTCGGTGACGAGCAGGCCTCCCGGGGAGTCGTCGGGGTGCGACACGGCCGCGCGCTCCCGGTCCACGATGATCATCCGGCGAGGGAGCGCGGGCACGACCCTGGTCTCCTCCCCGGCTTCGCAGAGCCCGCGCTGGATGGCGGCAAGGCGCTCGTGACCCGCCGTCGGACGGGTCATCAGGTACTTCGACACGACCCCTTTGGCCAGCCGGGGGACCAGTTCCTCGCCGATCCGCTCGAGGTTGTCGAGCCCGCTGTCCGTGATCCGGCCGGCGTAGCTGTCGAGGTTCAGCAGCTCCCAGCGGTAGGACTGCAGCGCCGCGTGGACCTCCCCGTCCTCGTGCAGCACCTGCACACCCGGTCGTGCTGACCAACGATCGTCCTGAGCTGCCATGACGGGCCCACCCCCTCGTGGACGAGTGTGCTCGAAAGCCGCAGTTCGGACCAGGGAGGTGGCCCTGACTGGCAGGTTCCTGCCACGTGACCGACCACCGCGCAGACGGCAGCTGGCTCAGGCCCGTGGCGACTTCCCGCCAGGCAGGTTCCCGCCAGCCCTGAACCCTTCCGCGCCGCTCGGCGGGTTCCTAGCGTCCTCGCCGTTCGGGTCGCGGAATCACCGAGACCCCCTGCCACACAAGGAATCTCATGACTCTCTCCGCGATCAGCAAGCTCGCCGTCGTCGCGTCCGTCGCCGGCTCGGCCCTCCTCGGGATCACCGCGCCCGCTCACGCGCAGGCGATCGTCTGCGACCCCGGCGACTACTACTTCACCACCGACTCGACGGTGAAGGCCGCCGTCGTCACGCACGTCGACGACATCTACCTGGCACCGCGCTCGAAGTTCGAGCAGTCCGACACGCTCACCCGCACGACCACGCTCACGGCAAGCGTGTCGGGCTCATCGACCACCACAGTCGAGGCGAACGAGATCCTCGCCAAGGAGTCGGAGACCCTGCAGGTCACGGTGGCGGCCTCGGCTGAGCACACTGAAACCACCAGCGTCACGCACACGTTTACCGTGGACAACACGAACGGCACCACCGACATCCACGACGCGCTGTTCCGCGGTTACACCAAGGTGAGCGCCAACTGGACCAAGTACCTGTGCAACTCCGGCCGCACCGGCTTCACTGCCAACAAGTGGGGGAGCCTGTCGACGTTCCAGAAGCAGGGGGCTTTCGGCAGCGCCCAGTGCCCGCGAAGCCGTTACGCGAGCGGCAGCATGCCGTGGCGCGCGGACGTCGCCATCGGCTGCTGAGCCGACGACGCAGACGACCGGCCGGTCCGAGTGGCCCACCCACTCGGCCGGCCGGTTCTCGTCTGCTCAGGCCAGGCGCAACGCCGTCACGGACCGCTCGACCCCGCTGTCGCGCAGCCGTGCACGCAGCGCCTCACCGGGCACCGCGGCGCTGAACAGGAAGCCCTGGCCGAACCGGGCGCCGAGGGCCTCCAGCCGTTGGCTCTGCGCCTCGGTCTCGATGCCCTCGGCGATCACCTCGAGCTCGAGAGCCTGCGCGAGCTGGACCACCGCGGCGGCGACGGCCTCGCTGCCGATGTCCTGGCCCAGGCCGGCGGTGAAGGAGCGGTCGAGCTTCAGGACGTCGACCGGGAACTTCGCCAGGTAGGCCAGCGAGGACCAGCCGGTCCCGAAGTCGTCCAGCGCGATCCGGACCCCGGCTGACCGGAGGCGCTGCAGCCGGCGACCCACGGCCTCGTCGTCGAGCAGGACGCCCTCCGTCACCTCGAGGAGCAGCCGGCTGGGCGGGATGCCCAGGTCGGTGAGAAGGCCGAGCACGTGCTCTGCCGCACCGGTGGACTGCAGCGTGCGGCCGGAGACGTTGAGGGCGAGCTCGAGGTCGCGGGCGTCGGGACTGACCGATCGCCACGAGGCGAAGTCGCGCAGCGCCCTGGCCATGAGCGCGTGGTCGATGTCGACGATGAGGCCGGTCTCCTCGGCGAGCGGCATCCACTCCCCTGGAGCCTCCGGGGCCCGGCCACGACGGATCCAGCGCGCGAGCGCCTCGCAGCCGACCAGCTCGCCGGTCTCGAGGTCGACGACGGGCTGGTACCAGGGGACGAGCTCCCCGCGCTCCAGGGCGAGGACCAGCTGGCTGCGCAGGTCCATCCGCTTGAGCAGCGCCGCGCTCATCTCCGGCCGGTAGCCGGCCCAGCGGCTGCCGCCGGCGGCCTTCGCCGCGTACATCGCCACGTCAGCGCGGCGCATCATGTCGCTGAGCGACGAGGCCTCACGGCGGTGGACGACGCCCAGGCTGCACTCGACCCGCAGCTCGGAGCCGTCGAGGACCATCGGGGGCGACATCGCCTCGAGCACTGCGTCGGCCACGGCCGACACCTGGGCCTCGTCGCCTCGCAGGAGCAGCGCGAACTCGTCACCGCCCAACCGGCCGACGACGTCGTGCGCCCCGAGGGCGGCGCGCAGTCGCACCGCCACCTCCACGAGCAGGGTGTCGCCGGCGTCGTGGCCCAGGGTGTCGTTGACGCCCTTGAAGTCGTCGAGGTCGAGCAGCCCGACCGCGATCGGCTCGTTGGAGGCGAGCGCGAGGTCCACCAGCTCGAGGAAGCCCGAGCGGTTGGGCAGACCCGTGAGCGCGCAGCTCGCCGCGCGGCTGCGGAGCTCGTCGGCCAGCCGCTCGCGGTCGGCCACGGTGGCGCGCAGCTGCGTGATGAGGGTGCGGCCCCGCACTCCCGCCAGCAGGAAGAGCAGGGCGGTGCTGGCCGCGACCAGGTAGGCACCTGTCTCGTCGCCGCGCAGGTCGCCGCGGGCGACGAGCAGCACCAGCACGAAGGGGGCACTCAGCGTCGGGGCCGTGAGGGCGACGAGCCGGCGCTGGGTGGGCTTGGCGACCTCGGCCGGCTGCATCGACGTCGTCGGGAGCCAGCAACCCCAGGTGAGCAGCCCGTACGACAGGATCCAGCCGAGGTCGGTGGGCTCACCGTCGACGTACGTCCCGGACAGCGAGCGGACGCCGAACACCACGTCAGCGGCCAGCATCGCGGTGAACGACAGGGCCACG
>CBIHPE010000209.1:0-6873 GCA_966212015.1 uncultured Frankiales bacterium
GGGGGGGGCGGGGCCGGGGGGGGGGGGGGGGGGCCCGGCGCCGGGCGCCGCCCGCCCGGCCCCCCCCCGCGCCCCGCCCCGGCCGGCCCCCGCCCCCCACGTCCGGGGGGTCCGCTCACTGCGCGAGCTCGTACTGCTCCTGCGGGGCGAGCCCTACGACGAGGTCGACGTGCCGCCCGTCGAGCTGGTCGGCCCGCCCGACGTGGGCGACTACCTCGACGTCGCCGGTCAGCAGACCGGTCGCGAGGCGTGCGAGATCGCGGCCGCCGGCGGGCACAGCATGCTCATGGTCGGCCCGCCCGGCTGCGGCAAGACGCTGCTCGCGGAGCGGCTCCCCTCGATCCTGCCGCCGCTCTCGCTGCAGGAGTCGCTCGAGGTCACCGCGGTCCACTCCATCGCGGACTCGCTGCCCGCGGAGACGCTGGTCAGCCGGCCGCCGTTCCAGGCGCCCCACCACAGCTCGACGGCGGCGTCGCTCATCGGGGGCGGCAGCGGGCTCGCGCGTCCAGGCGCGGTCAGCCTCGCGCACCGGGGCGTGCTCTTCCTCGACGAGGCGCCGGAGTTCCGGCCGCACGTCCTCGACTGCCTGCGCCAACCGCTGGAGAAGAACGAGGTCGTGCTCCAGCGGGTCCTGGGCACGGCGACCTACCCCTGCGCCTTCGCCCTCGTCATGGCGGCCAACGAGTGCCCCTGCGCCCAGCCGGTCTCCCGCTGCTCGTGCCCGCCGGAACGGCGCCGCACCTACTTGTCCCGGCTGTCCGGCCCGCTCATGGACCGGGTCGACATCAACGTCAAGATGGGTGCGATCACCAAGGCGGACGTGCTGCTCGACAAGGAAGGGCAGACGAGCGCCCAGCTGGCCGCCCGCGTGGAGAACGCCCGCGAGGCCGCCGCGCTCCGCTTCGAGGGGACGCCCTGGCGCACCAACTCCGACGTGCCCGCTCTCGACCTGCAGGCTCGGTGGCCGCTCTCGGTTGAGGCCAGGGCGCCGCTGATGAGGGCCATGGACAGCGGGCAGCTCACCGCCCGGGGCTACGGCCGGGTGCAGCGGATGGCCTGGACGATCGCGGACCTCGCCGGCCACGTGTCGCCGACGTCCGAGGACGCCAGCCGGGCGCTGTTCATGCGCCTCGGCGACAGCGTGACCAGCGGCACGTGGGTCGCGTGAGCGCCGCGGACCGGCTGGCCCGGGTAGGGCTGTCCCGGGTCGTCGAACCGGGCTCCCGGGCGGTCTGGGACGCCCTGCAGAGCCGCGCCGCGACGGAGGTCTGGGCGGCCGTGCTGGCCGGCGAGCCGCTGGACGGACTGGGCCAGCAGGCCCTCGACGGCATGGCGACCCGGGTCGCCGCGAGCGACCCGGAGCGCGACCTGGACACGGTCGCACGGCACGGTGCCCGCGTCGTCTGCCCGGGCGACGCCGAGTGGCCGGACGGACTCGACTGGCACCCGGACGTGATGACGGGCGACGTGGCGGAGATGGCGCCGCCGTTCGTGCTGTTCGTGAAGGGCCCGCACGACCTGCGTGCGGCCGCGTCGTCCTCGGTGGCGGTCGTGGGGGCCCGCGCCGCGACGCCGTACGGGAACGAGGTCGCGCGATCCGTCGCCTTCGACCTGGCGGAGGCCGGGCTCGCGGTCGTGTCCGGAGGGGCCTACGGCATCGACGCCGCCGCCCATCGGGGCGCTCTGCTCGCCGAGGCGGCACCGACCGCCGCGGTGCTCGCCTGCGGGCTCGACGTCGCCTACCCGCGCGGCAACGACCGGCTCCTCGCCGTGATCGGGGAGAAGGGCCTGCTGGTGTCGGAGCACCCGCCCGGCCGCGGGGTGACCCGCCTGCGCTTCCTGGTCCGCAACCGCGTCGTGGCCGCCCTGACCCAGGGCACCCTCGTCGTCGAGGCAGCCGAGCGGAGCGGTTCGCAGTCCACCGCCGGCCGGGCCGCATACCAGCACCGCCGGGTCATGGCGGGGCCCGGCCCCGGCACCGCGGTGCTGTCGCGCGGCTCGCCACAGCTGCTCCGCAAGGGCGCCCAGCTCGTCACGAACGCCGCCGAGGTGCTGGAGGAGCTCGGCCAGATCGGTGAGCGCCCGGCGCCGACGCCGCGCGGGGTCGTGCACCCGCGCGACCGGCTCGAGGAGCAGACTCGGCGCATCCTCGACGCCCTGCCGGTGCGCAAGCCGGTGAGCCCCGCGCAGATCGCCGCCACCGCGGGCGTGAGCCTGCTGATGGTCCAGATCGCCCTGCCCGAGCTCGTCGGCGCCGGGCTCGTGCAGCAGCAGGACGGCGGGTGGCGGCTCACGACCCTGGGCGCCTCGTAGGGCGTGGTTGCTTGACCACCGCAGGCTTCTGGTTCAGGTTCAGGGAGTGGCGGCGGAGCTGGTCCAGGAGCTGCCGCGCGGCCTCGAGGACGCGCGGCTGGCCTTCCACGACCACCTGGCCCTGGAGCGCGACCGCTCGCCCCACACGGTGCGGGCCTACGACGGCGACGTGGCGGCCCTGCTCGGCTACGCCGCCAGCCTCGGCATCACGGACCTGACGGACCTCGACCTGTCGGTGCTGAGGGGCTGGCTGGCCCGGCTGCGCGCCTCCGGGATGGCCCGCGGCACCCTCGCGCGCCGCGGCTCCGCAGCGCGCACCTTCACCGCCTGGGCGCACCGCCGTGGGCTGCTCCCGACCGACCCCGGCGCCCTCCTCGCCACCCCCAAGGGCCAGCGCACGCTGCCGGAGGTGCTCCGGCCCGACGAAGCCGTCGCGCTCGTCTCCTTCGGGGGCGACGAGCCCGAGGACCTGAGGGACCGGGCCGCCCTCGAGCTGCTCTACGCGACCGGGATCCGGGTCAGCGAGCTGTGCGGGCTCGACCTCGACGACGTCGACCGGGAGCGCCGCGTCGTCCGGGTGCTCGGGAAGGGGCGCAAGGAGCGCAGCGTGCCGTACGGCGTCCCTGCCCAGCTGGCCGTCGACCGGTGGCTCGCCCACGGCCGCCCGGCGCTGGCGGGAACAACCAGCGGTCACGCTCTGTTACTCGGTGTGCGCGGTGGCCGGGTTGACCCCCGGACGGTGCGCGCCCTGGTCCACCGGCGCCTCGCGGGTGTGCCCGGAGCCCCTGATCTCGGCCCGCACGGCCTGCGTCACAGCGCCGCGACCCACCTCCTGGAGGGGGGAGCTGATCTGAGAAGCGTTCAGGAGCTCCTGGGCCACGCTACGCTCGCGACGACGCAGATCTACACGCATGTCTCCATCGAGCGGTTGAGGACGAGCTATGAGCGCGCACACCCCCGAGCCTGAGGGCACGGTTGGGGTGGCTGACGACCTCCCCGAGGTGGAGGAGGCGCCGAAGAAGTCGACCGGCCGCGGTCGCTGGGCCGGTGTCTCCGATGACGAGCGCGCCGAGATCGAGGCGGCGATCCTGGTCCTCTGGAAGGACTACAAGGCCTCCAAGGACGAGAAGCTCCGCGAGCGGCTGATCCTGCACTACTCCCCGCTCGTGAAGTACGTCGCCGGCCGCGTCGGAGTGGGTCTGCCGCCCAACATCGAGCAGGCCGACCTGGTCTCCTACGGGATCTTCGGCCTCATCGACGCCATCGAGAAGTTCGACCTCGAGCGCGCCATCAAGTTCGAGACCTACGCGATCAGCCGCATCAAGGGCGCGATCATCGACGAGCTGCGCTCGATCGACTGGATCCCGCGCTCGGTCCGCTACAAGGCGCGTGAGGTCGAGAAGGCCTACGCCGCCCTCGAGGCCCGCCTGCACCGCTCGCCGACCGAGGCCGAGGTCGCGGGCGAGCTGGGGATCAAGCTCGAGGAGCTGCACACGATCTTCAGCCAGGTCTCGTTCGTCAACGTGGTGGCGCTCGACGAGCTGCTGTCGGCCGGTGGGGAGAAGGGCGACAAGCTCTCGCTGGTCGACACGCTCGAGGACACCAAGGCCGAGGACCCCGTCGCGGCGTTCGAGACCGAGGAGACCAAGTACCTGCTCGCCAAGGCGATCAACACGCTGCCCGAGCGCGAGAAGATCGTCGTCACGCTCTACTACTACGAGGGCCTCACGCTCGCCGAGATCGGCCAGGTCCTCGGCGTCACCGAGTCGCGCATCTGCCAGATGCACACGAAGGCCGTCCTGCAGCTGCGCGGGAAGCTCGCCGACCAGAAGGACTGAGCGGAGCTGAAGGCCCTGCTGCTCGACCTCGACGGGACGCTGCTCGACCACCGTGCCGCCGCCGCGGCCGGCATCGCCTCGTGGGCAGCCACGCTCGTCGAGGCAGTCCCTGAGGACCTCGTCGACCGCTGGACCGCGTGGGAGGCCCACCACGTCGAGCGGGCCGAGCGCGGCGAGGTCACCTGGCAGGAGCAGCGCCGCCACCGGCTCACGGCGCTCTTCGAGCACCTCGGGCTGGACCCCTGCGACGACGACGACGCGCTCGACGCCCACTTCGCCGAGTTCCTCACGCACTACGAGCGCTCCTGGGTCGGCTACGACGACGTCACGGACGCCTTCGACTCGTGGCGCGCCGCCGGGGTGCGAGTCGCCGTGCTCACGAACGGCATCAACGAGCAGCAGCGCCGCAAGCTCGACACGATCGGGGTCCTCGACGACGTCGAGTTCGTGGTGGCCCTCGACGACCTGGGCGTCGGCAAGCCCGACGCCCGGATGTACGCCGAGGCCTGCCGCCGCTTCGACCTCCCGGCTTGCTCCGTGGTCTACGTCGGTGACGACGTCGCCCGGGACGCGATCGGCGCGCGGGACGCCGGGCTGACCGGGGTGTGGCTGGACCGCTTCGGGCTGCCGGTACCCGACGGTGTCGACGTCGTGGTCCGCGGGCTCGACGAGGTCCTCCCGCTGCTCGCCGCCTGACGCGACGGCGCCGCCGGCAGGAGTCAGGGGGTGGCTCCGACCGGCGGCGCAGTCAGGTGATCGCCGAGACGATCTTGTGGGTTACGCGAACTGCGACGTGAGCTTCTGCTCGAGGGCGTCGTAGTCCTGGCCGGCTCCGCGCAGCGCGAGGCCGATGCTGTCGAGCGCCTGCTGCATCTGGCGCGCCGTCTTGTCCCAGTCGCTGTAGAGCCCCTGGAACGACGCGGACGCGGCGCCGGTCCACGAGTGGGCCAGGTCGCCCATCTGGCTGGTCAGCTGCGCGAGCCGGCCCTCGATGTCCGCCGCCTCACGCGTGATGGTCGCTGCCTTGGCAGCCACGTCTCCGGTGGAGACCTTCACCTCGTACGCCATGTCGTTGCTCTCCTCATCTCGAAGGTGATGACCCGAACGCTAGGAAGAACGGGACCCCCGAAACGGGCTCGGGCCGAATCTGTGGACAACCCGCGCCGTTGATCAGCAGGCCATCTGGGTCCTGACGCGCCGGCGGGTCCCGCCCGGATCGCCTGTTGATCAAGGTGGTCAGGAAGCCGGGCGGGGCGGCGCGACTCGGGGCGGGTACGACGACAGCGGGTCAGACCGGGACCTGCACCGCCTGCACCTGGCCGGCGCGCACCAGCAGGCCGCGGCCGACCGGGCCGGGGGCGACCGCGGAGCGCGGCAGCCGGATGCCCAGCAGCTCCCCGTCGAGGTGGTTCGTCAGGCCGAGGAGCAGCCCGCTGCGGCTCTTGCGGGCATCAGCGACGAAGCCGCGGAAGCAGCCGGCCACGTCGTCGACGGTGCCAGCGACGACGAGCCCGTGGCCGCTGTCGCGGCCGTCGCGGACCACCTGGGCGAGCACGTCGGCCACGGGTGAGTCGACGAGCAGCTCCGCGTCGTCGACGAGCACCGTGAGCGGCCCGGGGCAGCCGTTGAGCACCGCCACGAGCTGATCGGCGTCGGCGACGGGCACCACCCCCGGCACGGCGGCGACGGCCGAGGGCCGAGGGCTCAGCGCGCAGACCGTGCGTCCCGAGGCCAGCAGGGAAGCGGCCAGACCCGCAAGGGCCGTGGAGCGGCCGCTGCGGGGCGGTCCGGCGACGGTGAACGGCACGGCCGGGTCGATGCCCAGGAGGGTCAGGTCGTCGCCGCCGACCGCGACGCCACACGGCTCGGAGGGCAGGGCCAAGGCCTCGACCCGGGTGAGTCGGGAGGGCAGGGGGTCGACCCGGAACGGTCGCGAGGCACCGCGCCGAGCCGCGGCAGCGAGGCTGGCCAGCGCCGCGCTCTGGGTCGTGCCGGACGGGTCCTCGTCGAGGAGCCCGACCTGCAGCTCGACTCCCCGGCGGAAGCCGCGGCCGTCGCCGATGACCTCAGGCAGCGAGCGCGGCGAGAGCCCGGCGAGGGAGTAGTCGCTGCGCTCGGCGAGGCGGAGCACGACGACGTCCTCGATCGCCTGCGCCAGCTTGCCGATGAGGGCCGTGCGGTCACCCGCGACGACGACCCGCAGACCGACGGACAGGCCATCGCGAACCAGCCGCAGCAGGGCGTCGGACAGCCGGCCGGGCTCGTTCTCCTCCAGGGCGGTGAAGCCCTCCCAGCGGTCGACGAGCAGCAGCAGGTAGGGAAGCGGCTCGGCAGACGCTGCGCGCTGCTCGGCGAGGTCGGACCAGCCGGAGGCGCTCAGCAGCTCCTGGCGGCGGGACACCTCGGCCGTGAGCCGCGCGAGCAACCGCTCCGCCCGGTCGGGCTGGTTGCGGGTGACGACGGCGCCGGTGTGGGGCAGCGCCTCGAGACCGAGCAGCCCACCGCTGCCGCAGTCGATCGCGTAGAGGTGGGCGTCGTCGGCGCTGGTCGCCGCAGCAAGTGAGGCGGCGAGTGCTCGGAGCAGGCTCGTCCGGCCGGACCGGGCCGCTCCGGCCACGAGCAGGTGGCCGCCCGAGACCAGGTCGAGGGCCGCGGTGCGCTGGGCCTGCGCGGCAGGGTGGTCCTCGACGCCGAAGGGCAGCACCAGCGGGGACGCCGGCGG
>CBIHPE010000210.1:0-6864 GCA_966212015.1 uncultured Frankiales bacterium
CGTCGAGCTCGGCGAAGACGTCGTCGAGGATGAGGATCGGGTCGTCGCCGTCGGCGCGCAGCAGGTCGTACGACGCGAGCCGCAGCGCGAGCGCGAACGACCACGACTCACCATGGCTCGCATATCCCTTCACCGGCAGCGGCTCCCCGCCCGCGTGCCCCAGGGTGCAGAGCAGGTCGTCGCGGTGCGGGCCGACCAAGGAGACGCCGCGATCGAGCTCGTCGCGCTGGCGCCGGGCGAGCTCGGCCAGGATCGCCTTCTCCAGTCCCTCCTGGGTCGAGGGCCGCAGGCCGTCCTCGTCGATCAGCTCGAAGCTCGGCCGGTACTCGATCCGCGCGTCCTCGCGGGTGGCCCCGCGCGCGACGGTCTCGTAGGCCTTGCCGACGTACGGCCGCAGCGCCTCCACCAGGGCGAGCCGCTCGGCCAGGATCTCCGCCCCCGTGCGAGCGAGGTGGTCGTCCCAGACGGCCAGGGTGGACGTGAGGTACTCGTCCGGGGCCCGGCGCCCCCCGGAGCGGGCGGTCTTGAGCAGCGAGTTGCGCTGCTTGAGCACCCGGTCGTAGTCGGCGCGCACGCCGGCGAGCCTGGGGGAGCGGAGCACGAGCAGGTCGTCGAGGAAGCGCCGGCGATCCGACGGGTCTCCTTTGACCAGCGACAGGTCGTCGGGCGCGAAGACGACCGTGCGCACCAGGCCGACCAGCTCGCGCGTGCGGGGGAGCGGCGACTTGTTGATCCGCGCCTTGTTGGCGCGGCCCGGGTTGATCTCGATCTCGAGGGTCGCGGTGCGCCCGTCGCGGACCACCGCCGCCCGGACGACCGCCTGCTCGGCACCGGCGCGCACCAGCGGCGCGTCACTCGCGACGCGGTGCGACTGGAGCCGCGACAGGTAGTCGATGGCCTCGATCAGGTTGGTCTTGCCCTGGCCGTTTCGGCCCACGAATGCCGTCACACCTGCCTCCAGCGGGACCTCGGCGCTCGGGTAGGAGCGGAAGTCGTGCAGAGACAGGTGTGAGACGTACAACGGCGTGGTGGCTCGCCGGTGCGGGAGCTACTCGCCCTTGACGGCGTGGCCGCCGAAGCCGTTGCGCATCGCGGCGATCGCCTTCATCGCGTAGTCGTCCTCCTGGCGGGAGACGAAGCGGGCGAAGAGCGAGGCGGAGATGGCCGGGAGCGGGACGGCATGCTCGATCGCGGCCTCGACGGTCCAGCGGCCCTCGCCGCTGTCGTCGGCGTAGCCGCGGATCTTGTCGAGGTGCTCGTCGGCCCGGATCTGGTCCACGAGCAGGTCGAGCAGCCACGAGCGGACGACCGTGCCGGTGCGCCACGAGGCGAAGATCTCCGGGACGTTCTCGACGATCTCGGCCTTCTCGAGCAGCTCCCAGCCCTCGGCGTAGGACTGCATCATCGCGTACTCGATGCCGTTGTGGACCATCTTGGAGAAGTGGCCGGCACCGGGGGTCTGGCCGCAGTGGACGAGGCCGTCCTCGCCCTCGGGCTTGAGGGTGAGCAGGGCCGGCATGACCTTCTCCGCGTCCTCGGTCTTGCCGCCGTACATCAGGGCGTAGCCGTTCTGCAGGCCCCAGACACCGCCGGAGACACCGCAGTCGACGAAGCCGATGCCCTTCTCGGCCAGCGACGCCGCGTTGATCGCGTCGTCGGTGTACTTCGAGTTGCCGCCGTCGACGACGAGGTCGCCCTCGCTGAGCAGCTCCTTGAGCTCGGCGATCGTCGAGCGGGTCGGGTCACCGGCTGGCACCATCACCCAGACGACCTTGGGCGAGGGCAGCGCCTCGACCATCTCGGCCAGCGAGGCCACGTCGGAGATCTCCTGGTTGCGGTCGTAGCCGACAACCGTGTGACCGCCGTTGCGCAGACGGGTGCGCATGTTGCCGCCCATCTTGCCCAGGCCGATGAGTCCGATGTCCATGGAACAGATCCTCTCGAGGTTCGTTGTGCCCTCCTGCCGGGATCTCCGGGGAGGACCGCGGGGTCAAGAAAGCAGGCGGCGCGGCATCAGGAGGTAACGGAATCCGAGAGCGGTGGATTCCTCGTCGCGCCCGCTGATGACGACGGGCTTGGAGGCCTGGGTGAAGGCCAGCTCGACGGAGTCCTGCTCGAGGGCCGTCAGACCGTCGAGCAGGAACTGCGGGTTGAAGCCGGTGGTGAGGTCCTCGCCGTTGACGGTGGCCTCGATCGCCTCGGAGGCCTGCGCCTCGTCGCCGGAGCCGGCGTCGAGGGTGAGCTGGCCGTCGGCGAAGGCCATCTGGACCGCGGTGTTGCGCTCGGCGACCAGGGCCACGCGCTTGACCGAGTCGATGAGCTCCTTGCGGTCGACGACCGCGGTGGTGAGGTGCTCGTTCGGGAAGAGGCTGCGGACCTTCGGGAACTCGCCGTCGAGCAGGCGCGTGGTCGTACGACGCACGCCGCCGGCGGCCGCGCCCTCGAAGCCGATGATGCCCTCACCCGTGCCGGTGGAGGAGAGCGCGATCGTGACCTCGGAGCCGTTGGTGAGCGACTTGGCGGTCTCGGCGAGCACCTTCGCGGGCACCAGCGCGGCGACGGTCTCGTCCGGCGTACGCGGGTTCCACGACAGCTCGCGCAACGAGAGCCGGAAGCGGTCGGTGGCCAGCAGCGAGATCGTGGAGCCCTCGATCTCGATCCGGACGCCGGTCAGCACCGGCAGCATGTCGTCCTTGCCGGCGGCGGTGACGGCCTGGCTGACGGCCTTGGCGAACTCGCCGCTGTCGACCGTGCCGGTCGCGCTCGGCATCTCCGGCAGCGTCGGGTACTCGTCGACGGGCATCGTCTGCAGGGTGAAGCGCGCCGAGCCGCAGGTCAGCGAGACCCGGGCGCCGTCGATGGCGAAGTCGATCTGCTTGCCGGCGGGAAGAGCGCGGCTGATGTCGGCGAGCATGCGACCGCTGACCAGCGACTTGCCCTCCTCGACGACATCCGCGCTCAGCGTCGCCCGCGCCGAGGTCTCGTAGTCGAAGGTCGACAGCATCAATCCCTCGCTGCCGGCCTCGATGAGGAGGCCGGAGAGAACAGGGCTGCTGGGCCGGACCGGAAGGCTGCGGGCAGCCCAGGCGACGGCATCCGCGAACACGTCGCGGTCGACGCGGAACTTCACTTGAGACCAGTCCTTGCGAGTCGGTGGTGCTTGGGACCTGCATCCTGCCATGTCGGCCGCACGAGCGTCAGAGGCGGGTTGGCGTGTGATTCGTGATCCACAGGCAAGGGGCCCGGAGGAGTTCAGCGATCGATCGTGATGTGTGTGGTTCAGAGTGAGTAATAGCGTCGGTGGAAACTGTGGAGGGGCGACGTTTCCGCAGGTGGTACGGAGCGAAGCTCGTTCACAGGGGGTGTGCACTCAACTGGGGAGACGCGAGGGCGGCTGTGGGGGATCACCAGTTGTTGTGACCCCGACCGCGGCCGCCCCGCATCTCACCACCGTGTAATTCATTTGTTCTGGTGCGAGTTGTCCACAGGCTGGTGGACGAGAACCGCGTCGTGGGTCAGTTGACGGTGAGGACGACGTCGACGTTCCCGCGGGTCGCGTTGGAGTACGGGCAGACCTGGTGCGCCTGCTCGGTGAGCTCCTGGGCGGTCGCCGTGTCGACGTTGGGGATGGTCACCTCGAGCTGCACGGAGAGCTGGAACCCGCCCTGGCCGTTGTCGTTGAGCGAGACGTCCGCCACGACCTCGGACTCGGTGGCGTCGGCCTTGGCACGGCCGGCGACCAGCTTGAGCGCGGAGTGGAAACAGGCGGCGTAGCCGGCGGCGAAGAGCTGCTCGGGGTTCGTCGCACCACCGGCGCCACCCAGCTCCTTCGGCATCCGGACGTCGAGGTCGAGGATCCCGTCGGTGGACTGGACGTGGCCGTTGCGGGCGTCCCCGGTCGAAGCGGCGGAGGCGGTGTAGAGAGGAGTCGTCATGTCAGCAACCATATTGTGCACAATCGAATGATGCAAGAGGTAGAATCGGCGCGTTATGACCTCCTACCCGCAGCTCAAGCTCGACGCCCAGCTCTGCTTCCCGCTCTACGCCGCCACCCGCGCGGTGACGAAGAGGTACGCCGACCTGCTCGACGGCACCGGCCTGACGTACCCGCAGTACCTCGTCGTCCTGGTGCTGATGGAGCGCGAGGAGCCGATGTCGGTGGGCGACCTGGGCACGGAGCTGCGGCTGGACTCGGGCACGCTGACACCGCTGCTCAAGCGACTCGAGGCGGCCGGTCTGGTCCGCCGCGAGCGCGACCCCGAGGACGAGCGGCGCGTGCTGGTCGAGCTGACCGGTGCCGGCTGGGAGCTCGAGAAGCGGCTCGCCGAGATCCCGGCGCGGCTCGGTTCTGCGATGCGGATCACCCTGGAGGAGGCGACCGCGCTGCGCGACCAGCTCAACGGGCTGATCGCCAACCTCGATCAGGCCTGAGTCACGCCTGTCGGGCCTGCATCTTCACCCGGTTGGTGAGCTCGGAGACCTGGTTGAAGACCGCGCGGCGCTCCTTGAGCAGCTGGTTGATCTTCCGCTCGGCGTACATGACCGTGGTGTGGTCGCGTCCGCCGAAGTGCTTGCCGATCTTCGGCAGGGAGTCGTCGGTGAGCTCGCGACACAGATACATCGCGATCTGGCGCGCCATCACGAGATGACGCCCCCGCGAGGGCCCGGTGAGCTCGGCGATGTCGAGCCCGAAGTACGCCGCGGTCTGCCCGATGATGAGCGCCGCGGTGATCTCGGGGTCGCCGCCCTCGGGGATCAGGTCCTTGAGCACGATCTCGGCCAGGGTCATGTCGACCTCCTGGCGGTTGAGGTTCGCGAAGGCCGTGACCCGGATCAGCGCGCCCTCGAGCTCGCGGATGTTGGTCTGGATCTTGCTGGCGATGAACTCCAGCACGTCGGCCGGCGCCTTGAGCCGCTCCATCGCGGCCTTCTTGCGCAGGATGGCGATGCGGGTCTCGATGTCCGGCGGCTGCACGTCGGTGATCAGGCCCCACTCGAACCTGTTGCGCAGCCGGTCCTCGAGCGCCTCGAGTCGCTTGGGCGCCCGGTCGGAGGTCAGCACGATCTGCTTGTTCGCGTTGTGCAGCGTGTTGAACGTGTGGAAGAACTCCTCCTGGGTCTGGGTCTTGCCCTCCAGGAACTGGATGTCGTCGATCAGCAGCACGTCGATGTCGCGGTACTTGCGCTTGAACCGGTCCTGCCGGTCGTCGCGGATCGCGTTGATGAACTCGTTGGTGAACTCCTCCGAGCTCACGTACCGGACCTTCGCGCCGTTGTAGAGGCTGCGGACGTAGTGGCCGATGGCGTGCAGCAGGTGGGTCTTGCCCAGGCCGGACTCGCCGTAGACCAGCAGCGGGTTGTACGCCCGCCCGGGTGCCTCGGCGACGGCGACGGCCGCCGCGTGCGGGAAGCGGTTGGACGACCCGATGACGAAGGTCTCGAAGGTGTACTTCGGATTGAGCCGGCTCTCGGTGGTGGAGCGCTCGGACGTCGACGGGGCCTCGTGCCGCGGCGGCGGGAGCTGCACTCCCCCGAGGCTGTTCCCGATGTTTGTCGACATATCGATGTGTTGATTGATCGTCGAATCGACAGCCACGGGCGTCGGCTCCACGACGGGCGCGGCCGGCTCGGGCGGCAGGTCCTCGAGCTCGGGCTTCACGATCGCCGCGATCCGCATCTCCTGGCCGAAGGCGCTCGACAGGGCGTCCTCGAGCTCAGGACGCAGCCGGCCCTCGAGCTGGTTGCGGGTGAAGTCGTTGGGGACGGCGACCAGGACGGTGGTCCCGTGCATCGCCTCGGGGACGCACGCCGAGAGCCAGGCGCGCTGACTGGGCTGGAGGTCGGCCACGATGCGCTTCCACGCCTGGGCCAGCTCGTCGTGCTGTCCGGCGTCGGAGGGCGTCTCCACTGCTGTCCACCTTCCCCATCGGGGTTGTTGCTGATCGAGTGTCATGATCCGTCCACAGCTCTATCCACAAGTTGTGAACCATGGTCTGGTCCTGTGGAAAAGCCCACCGAAAAACATCGCCGCGACCGTCATTCGACCTGTTTGTGCAGGTCATGAGGGAACGAAGACAGAAAGATGCTGTCGCATGAATCCCCCAAGACGTGGTCGCCGGCCATCAGCACGGAACCTCGGTAGACGCCGAACCTAACGCCGCGGGTCTCCCGGGGCAACCCGTCATCCACAGGGGACGGTTAACCACAGCCATGTGGTTTCGGGTAGATGTCGCGCGGGTTTGACCCTACTTCTCGCCAGCGCGTACCGTTGACCGGTCGCTCGCACAGTGTTTTGTGCTGTGCGAAGGCCCAGAAACCTAAGCGAAAGAGATTGAGCTCGTGAGCAAGCGTACGTACCAGCCGAACAACCGTCGTCGCGCCAAGACGCACGGCTTCCGCCTGCGCATGCGCACCCGCGCCGGCCGCGCCATTCTGAACGCTCGCCGCCGTAAGGGTCGCAAGGAACTCGCGGTCTGAGGTCGGCCCGGCTGACCTCGCCGTGCTTTCCCGCACGCACCGATTGACCGACCCGGACTCGTTCCGGGTCGCGGTGCGTCAGGGACGTCGAGCCGGAACCTCTCGTCTGGTCGTGCACCTGTGGCACGCCGACGAGGTGGCTCCGGCTCGAGTCGGTTTCGTGGTCAGCAAGGCTGTCGGCCCGGCTGTGGTCCGCAACCGCGTGAAGCGACGCCTCAGGCATCTGGCCCGGGAGTCCCTCAGGGACCTCCCGGGCTCTGCTGTGCTCGTCGTACGCGCGAATCCGGCCGCAGCCGACGCCACCTATGAGGACCTGGGCGCCGACCTCGGTCGGTGTGTGCAACGGGTGATGTCGTGAAGCACGGTCTCATCGGTCTGCGCACGGCC
>CBIHPE010000211.1:0-6670 GCA_966212015.1 uncultured Frankiales bacterium
CGTACAAGAGCGAAGCCTCGGGTCAGTCCCACCACAGCTGAAGCGTCGGATAACCGCAGATGAGCTTGTCGAGAACCTCGTCAAGCTCGCCGTTGGCATACAGGTCGCCGCAGATGGTTCCAGCCTCGCGCAGCAACGCCGTCGCCTGGTCGATCGTCAGTCTCGGGGAGCGCACGACGACCGAATCAGCAGCGACGTAGACCACGCTCGTGCCGAACACGTCGCGCCAACGTCGAAGCACGGCGCTGATGACGCTGGGGGTCGGCGCCTCGTTGTAGCCACCAACTCCCAGCCAGGCCGGCGCATCTGCGTCGGATACGGGTACGAAGAGCAGGTGCTGGTCAGGGATCCACGTGACCTCGCGGTCCCAGCCTTCGTGCCACAGCTCCTCGACCTGGTCGCGCTCCACGATCGGCGACGGGACGTCGTACGCGCGCACGTCCTGAAGCCGAAGCTCAGCCTCGTCGCGCAGTTCCGCCTCGACATCCACTGTCTCGATCAAGGCAACCGCGGAACTGCCGTGCTCCTCGCTCAACCGGTCTCGGTCGAGGCCTGACATGTCCGGCTCCAGGGTGCAGTAGCCGAGCGCTGCCCACTCGCCCTCCAGCACCTGCCGACGGTCGCGGGAGACGCCTTGGTCGCACACGAGCAGAAACGCGGCCGGGTCACGCTCTTCGCCGAGCTCGAGCTGTTCGAGGTGCTCCCCGTCCAGCAGCGTCATGCCGAGTCCTCGACCGCCTCGATCTTGGGGCACGGGCAGGGGTCGTCGTGCCAGGCCCGGCGGCAGCCCGCGGGGTAGGTGAGCTCGCGCACGACGCGGGCCGGGTTGCCGGCGACCAGGCAGTCGTCGGGGACGTCGCGGGTGACGACGGCCCCGGCGGCGACGAGGACGCGCTTCCCGAGGGTGACGCCCGGCAGGATGATCGCGCGGGCGCCGATCCAGCAGCCGTCGCCGATGCGGATGGGCGCCTGCTTGTGCGGCCGGCCCTCGACGCCGTGCGAGTCGCTGTCCATCACGTAGACGTCGTTGGCGAAGGCCACGTCGTCACCGACGACGATCTCCTCGACCGAGATGATGGTCGACCCGACGTTGACGAAGCAGCGGTCGCCGAAGCGCATCGTGCCCCAGCCGCTGATCATCGTCGGGCGCGGACCCGACCAGACCTTGAAGTCGTCGCCCACGATGAGGTCCGTCGCGTCGACGACAGGCTTGCCGAACACCACCGGCCGGGCACCTCGGCCCTTGATCTTGCGCAGCGCCCAGCGGCCGCGGACCTGCTGCTTGATGACGGCACGCCACCACTGCAGCTCGACCCGGCGCCGTCGCCAGCCGGTGAGGTTGGGCTGTACCACGGCAGAAACCCTAGCCTTACCCAGCATGGAAGCCCCCGTGTGCAGCGCCAAGGGATGTCGCGCGCCCGCGACGCACGTCGTGCTCTGGAACAACCCCAAGGTCCACACCCCTGACCGGGAGAAGCCCTGGCACGCGTGCGACGAGCACGTGACGACCCTGAGCGAGTTCCTGTCGGTCCGGGGGTTCCTGCTGCGCACCGAGGCGCTGTGACCGACGGCTGGTCCGTCCGCCTGCCGGGGACCGGCATCGGCCCACGGGTCGCCGCCAAGGACCTCTTCGACGTCGCAGGCCTGCCGACCACGGCAGGGTCGGCCGCCCTCACCACGGTCGCGACCACCACAGCCCCGGTCCTCGAAGGGCTCAACGTCGTCGGGCGGACGCAGATGCACGAGCTCGCCTACGGCATCACCGGCGTCAACGCCTGGCAGGGCACGCCCACCAACCCGCTCGACCCGCGGCTCGTCCCCGGCGGGTCCTCCTCCGGGGCGGCCGTCGTCGTCGCGAACGGCGACGCGGACGTGGCGCTCGGCACCGACACGGGCGGCTCGGTCCGCATCCCGGCGGCGTGCTGCGGTGTCTACGGCCTCAAGACCCGGCACGGCCGCGTCAGCACCGAGGGCTGCTGGCCCCTGGCGCCGAGCTTCGACACGATCGGGCCGCTCGCCACGAGCCTCCAGGGACTCGTCCTCGGGATGCAGCTGCTCGAGCCCGGGTTCGAGATCGGCCTCGCCGGGACCATCGGCCGCGTGCGCATCGCTGCTGCGCCCGGGGTCGACGACGCTCTCGACCGCGTCCTGGGCGCACTCGACGAGATCGACCTTCCCGGGTGGGACGCGGCGGACGCGGCCTGCGCGGTGCTGCTCAACATCGAGGGCTTCCGCTCCTCCGGTCACCTGCTCAGCACCGGCCTCGTCGGTGAGGACGTCGCCAGTCGGCTCACCGCCGGTGCCCTGCGGACCGCCGAGGAGCTGAGCCGCGCCCAGGCAGTACAAGCCCTGTGGCACAAGGAGATCGAGGCCGCACTCGACCGCTACGACGTGCTCGCGCTGCCCGTCCTGCGGGACGCCCCGGCGACACTCGACGACCCGACGAGGATGTACGACCTGCGGCTCACCCTCCCGGTGAACCTGGCCGGGCTCCCCGCCCTCGCGATGCCTGTCCCCCGCCGGGACGGGCCGCCCGCGTCACTGCAGCTCGTCGGTCGCAGGGAAGAGGTGCTGCTCGCAACCGCTGTCAGTCTCGAGGGCAGCCGCTAGAAGTCCCAGCGCGTCACGCCACCGGGCTCCGTGCAGAGCATGGCCACCACGGAGGTGATGCGGAGCCGGTAGAAGAACCAAGGGGCGGGTCCCGCGGACGCCGCCATGAACGGCGCATCGACCCCGATCCCGCTGCTGTCGACGAAGCAGGGCCAGCCGTCCGCGTTGTAGTCGGCCACGCGGGCCGCGACCACGGCGGGGTCGGTGACCCGCTCGGCCGTCCCGGCGACCACGATGTCGTAGTCAGCGACCGCGACGCTGATCGAGCAGCGCGGATCGCGCGCGAGGTTGCGTCCCTTGCGGGTGCCGTCCCCCGAGACGAACCAGTACGTGTCCTCGAGCCAGAGCGACCCGATGCCGGTCACGTGCGGGGAGCCGTCGGGGTTCACGGTCGCGAGCCAGCAGGTGTGCCGACTCGGCCCACCGGTCTCGGGCGCCTGCGTGAAGCCCGACGCGAGGACGTCGCGGACGTCCGGCCAGTCCAGGGTCTTCAGGTGGTTCGCGCCTGACAGGTTCTTGGTGTCCACGACTGTCATGACGCCGGTGTACCCCGGTACTCATCGCTCCAGTCGGTGCCGGGCCAGCTCGAGAGCCTCGTGCGCCTCTTCGAGGACCAGCGCGACCAGCTCTCCCGCGGGCAGCGCTTGGGCGAGGGCGTGCGCCTGGCCGGCCCACAGGTTGAAGCTCTCGGCATCCCCCGCAGCCCGGGCCTCGGCCCGCATCGGCGACGTGGCGTAGTGCAGCTCCGGGTAGGCGAGGGGGGCGTCGGGGTGCGTGGCCTGCCAACGGTTGACGATGCCGCGCGCGAGCCGCCCGGAGAACGCTCGGGTCAGCCCGGTTCGCCCTTCGACCGCCACGGCAGACCGGTACGCCGGGACGGTGCCTGCCTCGGGGCACAGCAGGAAGGCGGACCCGAGCATCGCGCGGGACGCGCCGGCGGCCAGGACCGCGGCGACGCCGGCACCGTCGGCGATGCCTCCGGCTGCGACGAGCGGGGTGTCGACGGCGGCCCGCACGAGGGCGATCAGCGCGAGGGTGCCGATGTCCTCCCGCTCGTCGGTGTCGACCCACGTGCCGCGGTGACCGCCGGCCTCGGATCCCTGCACCACCAGGGCATCTGCGTGCTGCGCGGCCCGCGCCTCCTCGACCGAGGTGACCGTCACCCAGGCCTGGGTGAACCGCGGCAGCGGGTCGGGCAGGCCGAACGTGAAGGACACGATCGCGGGCGGGTCGGCCTCGAGCACGGCCAGCTTGGCGTCGTACTCGTCGTCGCTCCACCGCACGTCCGCAGGGTCCAGGCCCCAGGCCCGGACGGTCTCGGACACGTCGACCGGCTCGGAGCGGTGGGCGAAGACGTTGACCCCGAACGGCTGGTCCGTCATGGACCGCGTCAGCGCGATGTCCGCCGCGAGCTGCTCGGCCGTGCGGTAGCCGGCCGCCAGGAACCCGAGGCCGCCCGCGTTCGAGACGGCCGCCGCGAGCGCAGGCGTCGAGGGCCCACCGGACATGGGCGCCTGGACGACGACGCGGGTCACTCCCGGAAGCCCCCGAGGAACCGCCGGAAGACGCCGCCCTGCCGCGGCAGGGGGGCCGCGGGCGGAGCGGGGGTGCTTCGACGCACCGCGATGGGCTGGTCGTAGTCGACGTTGGCGATCGCGTCGACGGTCTGGTCCTCGTCGAAGTCCTCGGACCCCTCGATCTGCGGCACGAACCCCACGAGCATCCCGTTGCGCATGACCTGCGCCTCGAGACCGAGGGTGCCGTCGGTGTCCCAGACCGCGTTGCGGCCGTCGCGCAGGGCCACCCGGACGCCGAACTGGTAGGTGGACGCCCGCTCGACGTGGGCGTCGACGCCCTGCTCACGCAGCCGGTCCACGACCCGCTGCGCCCGCTTCTCCTCCACCGAAACCTCCTTGGTCTGTCTCCCTAGGCTGCCACGTGTGAAGCAGCCGGAGCCGGTCGTCCTGTCGCGCGGCCGCGTGTCGCTCGAGCCGTGGGAGCCGCGCCACGACGCCGAGCTGCTCGAAGCCGCCCAGTCAGATGACGTCTGGCGCTGGCTGTCCGTGCCCAGGCCGACGACCTCACAGCAGATCGCCAGCCTTCGCGAGACCCACATCGGCCTGCCCTGGGCCGTCGTGGTCGACGGCGTCGCCGCGGGCTCGACGTCCTACCTCGACGTCGACCTGTCCGTCGAGGGGCTCGAGATCGGCTGGACCTGGTACCGCCAGGACCTGTGGGCCACCGACGTCAACCCGACCTGCAAGCTGCTGCTGATGGGGCACGCGTTCGAGGACCTGGGAGCGCAGCGGATCACCCTCAAGACCGACGGGCTCAACGCCCGCTCGCAGGCAGCGATCCGCAAGCTCGGCTGCTCTTACGACGGCACGCTGCGCCACCACCGGCTACGCGCCGACGGCAGCGTCCGCGACAGCGCCTACTTCAGCCTGCTGGCGTCCGAGTGGCCCCCGGCGAGGGCTGCCCTGGAGACCCGCCTCACGTAGCGGTGGGTCAGTGGCCGCGGGCGACCCAGTCGTCGTATGCCGAGGCCTCTGCCCCGATCGTCGTGTCGTCGCCGTGGCCGGTGTGCACCACCGTCTCCGGCGGCAGCGTCAGCAGGGTCTCGCGGATCGAGTCGAGGATCGTCGGGAAGTCGCTGAACGACCGCCCCGTCGCGCCGGGTCCGCCGTGGAAGAGCGTGTCGCCGCTGAAGACCAGACCGTCGCCGACGAAGCAGACAGCACCGGGCGCGTGGCCGGGTGTGTGTCTGACGTGCAGCGCTGCTGAACCGACGGTGACGAGCTCGCCGTCGGTGAGGTCGCCTGACGGCGCCTTCTCGTGGGTCATGTCCCACAGCACCCGGTCGGCCGGGTGCAGCAGCACGGGGGCGTCGACGAGGGCCGCGAGCTCCCAGGCGACGTTGACGTGGTCGTCGTGCGCGTGGGTGCAGAGGATCGCCTTGCACGACCGACCGCCGACAGCAGCGGCGATGGCGTCCGCGTCGTGGGCGGCGTCGATGACGACGCACTCGTTGTCGTCGCCGTAGACCCAGACGTTGTTGTCGACCTCCCAGGTCCCCCCGTCGAGCGAGAAGGTGCCGGACGTGACGACCCTGTCCAGCCTCACAGCACGACCACGGACCGCAGCACCTCGCCGCGCTCCATCTTGTGGAACGCCTCCTCGACGTCGCCCAGCCCGATCCGCTCAGACACGAAGTCCGCCAGCGGGAAGCGCCCCTGCTGCCACAGGTCGATGAGCAGCGGGAAGTCGCGCTCGGGCAGGCAGTCGCCGTACCAGCTGGACTTCGTCGCACCGCCGTGGCCGAAGACCTCGATGAGCGGGATCTCCAGCACCATCGACGGGTTCGGGACGCCGACCAGGACGACGGTGCCGGCGAGGTCGCGTGCGTCGAAGGCCTGCCGGAACGTCTCCGGACGACCGACCGCCTCGATCACGACGTCGGGACCGAAGCCGCCGGTGAGGTCACGGAGGGCCTGTACGACGTCGCCCGTCGCCTTCACGGTGTCGGTGGCTCCGAAGCCGCGAGCCCACTCGAGCTTGCGGTCGTCGAGGTCGACCGCGATGACCTGCCGGGCACCCGCGTAGAGCGCACCCGCGATGGCGGCGTTGCCGACGCCGCCGCAGCCGATGACGGCGACCGTGTCGCCCTTCTGCACGGGCGCCGTGTTCACGGCGGCCCCGAAGCCCGCCATGACGCCGCACCCGAGCAGGCCGGCCGCAGCCGGGTCGACCGTCGGGACGACGGTGCACTGGCCCGCGGCCACGAGGGTCTTCTCCGCGAACGCACCGATGCCCAGCGCCGGCGACAGCGGCGTGCCGTCGGCGAGCGCCATCTTCTGCGTCGCGTTGTGCGTGGCGAAGCAGTACCACGGCCGACCCCGCTTGCAGGCGCGGCACTGCCCGCAGACGGCGCGCCAGTTCAGGACGACGAAGTCGCCCGGCTTCACGTGCGTCACGTCCGGACCGACGGCCTCGACGACCCCCGCTGCCTCGTGCCCGAGCAGGAACGGGAAGTCGTCGTTGATGCCGCCCTCGCGGTAGT
>CBIHPE010000212.1:0-6664 GCA_966212015.1 uncultured Frankiales bacterium
CCTCCCACCCAGCCCTCGAGGAGCGCGCATGCGTGCGCGCCACAACGGTGTGCGGTCGCGCTCGTCCGTGATCACGACTGGCGGCGCCGCGGCTCTGCTCTTCCTGCTGACCGCCTGCAGTGGCGGCTCCGCCGCGCACACCTCCGTCTCGGGGCCGGACCCGGACAGCTCGAGCAGCGCCAGCGCCGAGCCGATCACCGGAGCCAGTCCCGGATCCAGCAGCAAGCCTGCCGCCGGCACGTCGGGTGCGCCGAAGGCGTCCCGGTCCCCCTCGACCTACGGCACGTCCACGACGTCCGGGTCGTCGAAGACCGGCAGCACGGGTGGGGGCGGCACCGGGGGCACCGTGTCCTCTGCCCCGACCGCAGGAGTCCAGGACCCCGCCTCCGCCGGCATCGTCGTCAACAGCAAGTGCCGCAAGCCGGCCTCCTCGGTCGGCAACGGCGTTGCGCTGAAGGGCTCGAAGCCCCCGCCCTTCACGGCCACGACCGTCGACTGCAAGTCCTTCGACTTCGCGGCGTTCACCAACGGCAAGCCGACCGTCGTCAACTTCTACGCCTCGTGGTGCGAGCCGTGCCACAAGGAGGCGAAGGACCTCGAGTCGGTCTACAAGGAGTGGAACGCGAAGAACGGCCTCGAGGTCGTCGGCGTCGAGACCCAGGACGAGGACGGCAACGCGTCCTGGTTCTACAAGAACGCCGGCTACACCTTCCAGTCCGTCTACGACGACGGCGAGAAGATCGAGCACGCCTGGAGCAAGGCGTCCGGCGCGATCTCGACCCTGCCGGCGACCTTCTTCATCCACGCCGACGGCACGATCTCCTCGATCCAGGTCGGCGAGATGTCCCACTCCCAGATGGAAGACGAGATCAACAAGCTGTGAACGCCAACGTCTACCTGGCCTTCGTCGCCGGGCTCGCCTCGTTCCTCTCGCCCTGCGTGCTGCCGCTCGTCCCGGCGTACCTCGCCTACCTCGGCGGGCAGATGACCCGCCCGGCAGCGGCGACCACCACGACGACGGCTGCTGAGGCGAACGGCGCCGGCGGCGTCGCCACGGCCGTCGCCACCGCTCCCCCGGCGCCGGCCCGCTTCGACCTGGCCGTCAGCGGCCTGTCGTTCGTGGTCGGCATCTCCATCGTCTTCATCACCTTCTTCTACGCCCTCCGCGGCACGCTGGCCCCGGTCCGCAACTCCGAGTGGCTGCCGATCGTCAGCGGCTCGCTCGTCATCGTCCTGGCGGCGCAGACGGCTGGCATCATCCAGATCCCGTTCCTCATGCGGACGGTCAAGGTCAGCAACACGGCGCCCCGCCGCTCCGGCGCTCTCGGTGGCCTCCTCCTCGGTCTCAGCTTCTCCGCCGGCTGGACGCCCTGCATCGGCGCGACCCTCGGCGCGGTCCTGTCGTCCGCGATCAACGACGGCACGACCGCCAAGGGCCTGCTGATCGTCTCCGCCTACTGCGTCGGCCTGGCCATCCCGTTCCTGGCCCTGGCCCTGGGGATCGGCAACGCGGGCCCGCTCGTACGGTCGCTCAACAAGCACCGCCGGGCGATCGACCTCGTGTCGGCCGTCGTCCTGCTCGTGATGGGCATCCTCGTCCTGACCAGCAACATGACCTGGCTGTCGAACTTCTTCTCGACGCACCTGCCGTCCTGGCTGACGGACTTCTCCACCCGGTAGTCGCCGCCCCTGCGCGCAGCCGCTGTGGCGGTGAGAGGACAGTGCTCTCACCCCAGCGCCCCTCCTGGCCGTCTCGCCGTGCGAAAGGGACGATGCACGCGGAACACACGCGGCTACCTGCCGCCCGACAACGTTTCTGAGCCGGGCGTCTGACAAGATCAGCTCAGAGGCACACGTGGTGCCGGAGCGACGTGGGGTGGGCGAATGACGGGCGCGCCGTGAGCCGACGGTCGGTCCTGCTCATCGAGGACGATCCCGGGGACGCGCTGCTCGTCACCGAGATGCTCTCCGACGTCGCACCCGACGTGCAGCTGTTCCCGTTCACGACCCTGCAGAGCGCGCTCGACGACTGGCCGGAGGACGCCGACTGCGTCCTGCTCGACCTGGGGCTGCCCGACGCGCACGGGCTGACGGCGGTGGAGAAGCTGCGCGCCCGGGTGCCGGACGTGCCGGTCGTGGTCCTGACCGGACGGATCGACGAGGCCGCGGGCCCGGAGGCCCTCGCCGCCGGGGCGCAGGACTACCTGGTCAAGGGTCAGGTCGACGGCCGCGGGCTGGAGCGCTCGCTCCGCTACGCCGTCGAGCGCGGCAGGTCCCTGACCGACCAGCGGCGCCTTGTCGCTGCCGATCTCCACGCACAGGAGAACACCCGCCTGCAGAGGGGCCTGCTGCCGAGCCCGCTGCTGGACACCGACGCCGTCCAGGTCGAGCCGTTCTACCGCCCCGGCAGCGAACGAGCCCTGCTCGGCGGCGACTTCTACGACGTCGTGCAGACGCCGGCAGGGGTGCACCTGCTGATCGGTGACGTGAGCGGGCACGGGCCGGACGAGGCGGCGCTGGGTGTCGCCCTGCGCATCGCCTGGCGGGCACTCGTCCTGGCGGGCCTGCCACCCGAGCGGGTGGTGCGCGGCGTCGAGGACGTGCTGCTCGCGGAGCGCAACGACGACGAGCGCTTCGCGACCGTCGCCATGGTGACCCTGGACCCCGCTCTCCGGACAGCGGACGTCCTGCTCTGCGGGCACCCCGCGCCGCTGCTCGTCCGCGGAACCGAGGTCAGCGAGCTCGACGTGCCGGCGATGCCCATGCTCACCATGCTCCCGTGCGACGACCCCGGCCGGCTGGCGCTCGACCTCGACGAGGACTGGGCGCTGCTGCTCTTCACCGACGGCCTCGTCGAGGGAACGACCGCGCCAGGCACCCGAGAGCGCTTCGGCAGCGACGGCCTCGCCACGCACCTCGGCGAGCTCCTGCGCTCCGGGCACTCCCGGGCGGACCTGGCTCCCGCGCTGCTCGCCGAGGCGGAGCGGCGGCACGGCGGGTCGCTGACCGACGACGTGGCAGTCCTCCTCGTGGGCAGCGCCGAGTGGTGGCGCTGACGTGAGCAGCTGGACGCTCACGCGCCGGCTCCGCACCGCTCTCGCGGGCTTCGTCCTGGTGCTGCTGATCGCCGGGGTCGCTGTCGTGCTGGCGCTCCGCCAGGCCGACCGGGCCCTGCGGGAGCAGACCGACCGGGTGTTCCCCGCACGCGTGGCGGCAAGCCAGCTGCTCACCTCCCTGGTCGACCAGGAGACCGGCCTTCGGGGGTTCGCCCTCACGCACAACGCGCGGTTCCTGGAGCCGTACAGGCAGGGCCTGGTCAGCGAGCAGCAGGCCCGGGCCCGTCTCGACCGCTACGTGCTGCCGAGCGACCCCGCCCGCATCGACCTGCTGACGGTCGACGCTGCGATCACAGCCTGGCGCGACCAGTACGCCTCGCTCCGCTCCACCGACACGACCCCCCAGGAGACGGACGCGACGCTCGACTTCGGCCGCGAGCTGTTCGACCGGGTCCGCTCCACCAGCGCTGCGTTCGACGCCAGGCTCGCGGCCCAGGTCAGGTCCGCGCGCAAGGAGACCGACCGCGACCGCGAGCTGGTCCTCCTCGTCCTCGCAGGCATGGGCGTCGTCCTGCTCGCAGCCGTCATCGCACTGCAGCGCGCGCTGCGGGCATCGGTGCTCACGCCGATGGCGCGGCTCGGCGAGCAGGTCGCCGTCGTGTCCTCCGGGGCGCACGACACCCCCATCCGGCCCGAGGGGCCGCCCGACCTGCGCGAGGTCGGTGAGGGCGTCGAGTCCATGCGCCGCGAGCTGGTCAACGCGCTCGCAGCGGTCGAGGAGCAGCAGCGCGTCGTGGAGCAGCGGGCCCTCGAGCTGGCTCGCTCCAACGCCGACCTCGAGCAGTTCGCCTACGTCGCCTCGCACGACCTGCAGGAGCCGCTCCGCAAGGTCGCCAGCTTCTGCCAGCTCCTCGAGCAGCGCTACGGCGACCAGCTCGACGAGAGGGGCAAGCAGTACGTCGACTTCGCCGTCGACGGAGCGAAGCGGATGCAGCGGCTGATCACCGACCTGCTCACCTTCAGCCGCGTGGGACGCACGAGCGAGGGCTTCGGCGACGTCGACCTGGCCGAGGCGGTGCGGAGGTCGTGGGCGAACCTCGACGAGCGCGCGCAGGAGACCGGAGGGTCCCTGGAGTCCGACGTGTCGGGGCACGTGCACGGCGACGCAGCCCTCATCGACCTGCTGCTCAGCAACCTGCTGGGCAACGCGCTGAAGTACCGCCGCGACGACGTACCTCCCCGCATCCGGGTGTCCTCCTCCCGCGAGGGCTCACTGCTGCGCGTCGACGTCGCGGACAACGGGATCGGGATCCCGGAGGAGTACGCCGACAAGGTGTTCGTCATCTTCCAGCGGCTGCACGGCCGCGACGAGTACAGCGGCACGGGCATCGGCCTGGCCCTCGCGAAGAAGGTCGTCGAGTTCCACGGCGGCCGCATCGATCTTCGCTCGTCGCCCCTGGGCGGCACCTGCGTGTCCTTCACCCTGCCGCTCGAGGAGAGCCATGACTGACGTCCAGCCGATCGAGGTCCTCCTGGTCGAGGACGATCCCGGCGACGTGCTGATGACGCGGGAGGCGTTCCAGGACTACAAGGTCGCGAACAACCTCACTGTCCTCACCAACGGGGAGGACGCCATCGCCTACCTGCGCAAGCAGGGCCAGTACGCCGACGCGACCACTCCCGACCTCGTCCTGCTCGACCTCAACCTCCCGCGCCGCGACGGTCGCGAGGTGCTGCGCGACGTGAAGAGCGACCCGGCGCTCCGTCGCATCCCGGTCGTGGTGCTGACGACGTCCGACGCCGAGGAGGACGTGCTCGCGACCTACGACCTGCACGCCAACGCTTATGTCCGCAAACCCGTCGACTTCGAGCAGTTCGTCGCCGCGGTCCGCGCGATCGACGACTTCTTCATCACCGTCGTGCGCCTGCCTGCCCGCCCCGAGGGGAGCGCGACGTGACCGCGCTCTCGAGACGCCAGCTGCTGGCCCTCGGTGGGGCGGCGCTCCTGGCGGGGTGCTCGGGCAGCTCGAACGGAGCGCCGGCAGGCGACCCCAACGCCCTGGACCCCTTCACTCCCCAGGGAGGTGCGGGCCGCGGGACGGGGCTGCCGGAGCGGGTCGCGTGGGCGTCGACCGCCGACTCGGAGTTCTTCCTCGCCCTCGGCGCAGGGATGAAGCAGGCGGCTCAGGCGCGCGGCGTCGACTACGTCACGGCGACGTCGGGCAACGACCCGGGCAAGCACGTCGACCAGATGAACGGCTTCCTCAGCAAGGGCGTCGGGGCCATGGCGATGCAGCCGCTCTCACCGGACGCGGACAGCCTGGTGCTGCAGCGGGCGATCGACAAGGGTGTCTGCACCCAGGGCATCATCACCGCGCCGAGCACGCTGCAAGTCGTCGCGAGCCAGCACCAGATCGGCTACGACCAGGGCAAGGCCGCTGCGGACTACGTGACGGCGCACCTGGGCGGTGAGGCGAAGGTCCTCTACTTCAACCTGGACACGGCTTCGCCGCAGCTCAAGCTGCGGCACCAGGGCGTCCTCGAGGGCCTCAAGACGGGCGGTGGCGGCATCGAGGTCGTCAGCGACCTCACCGTCGCTGAGATCAGCACCACCTCGGGTTACCGCACCATGCAGAGCGCCCTGCAGTCGCACCGCGACATCAAGGTCGTCCTCGGCGGGGACACCATCGTGGTCGGCGCCTTCCGCGCCCTGAAGGAGGCCGGACGGCTGACCGACGACATGTTCCTGTCCGGCGTCGACGGGGACAGCGAGGCGCTCGACCTCATCAAGGCCGGTGGCGCCTACAAGCTGAGCATCGCGTTCGCGTGGCGGCTGATGGGCTACGGGCTGGGGCAGTTCGGCGCCGACTGGATCGAGGGCAAGGAGGTCCCGCGCATGGTCGTGGCCAAGGGCGTCAGCCTCGACTCCGCGAGCGCCGTGGCCCGCTTCCGCGCGGAGAGCGCCGACCCGGCCGCGGTGTTCGCAGACCAGTCGCGCTACCAGTCGTACCTGCCGCTGCTCGGCACGGTCAGCCACGCGACCCGGCACACGTACTGGACGTCGCCCGTCGACCCTCCCGCTCCGTCCGCGACATGAGCCGGCGCCTGGCCTTCCTCCGTGCCGTGAACCTCGGCCAGCGACGCGTGAGCATGCCGCGGGTCCAGGAGGTGCTGCGGGCCGCCGGCTACAGCGACGTCTGGACCTACATCAACTCCGGCAACGTCGGGCTGACCACGGGCACCGCCCGCGGACCGCTCGAGAAGGAGCTGGAAGGCCTGCTGGAGAAGGAGTTCGGCTTCGAGATCACGACCTTCGTGCGCACGGTCGCCGAGGTCGAGAAGGCCCTCTCTGTCGCGCCCTTCGACCTGGCTGCTGGCGACACCTACTTCGTGACCTTCCTCAAGAAGGCCCCCACCGCGGCGCAGCGCAAGGCGCTCGAGGCGCTGTCCGGCGACTTCGACACGCTGCTGGTGGAGGGACCCGACGTGCACTGGCGGATGCGCGGGAAGTCGAGCGACTCGCGCCTGACGCGGCGCGACTGGGAGAAGGTGCTCGGGCCGCTGTCGAGCACGAGCCGCAACACCACGATGCTCCGCAAGCTCGTGGC
>CBIHPE010000213.1:0-6656 GCA_966212015.1 uncultured Frankiales bacterium
ACGGAGAAGGGTTCTCCAGGAGACGGGGGCACGACCATGAGCATCGACTTCGAGCAGCAGTACGAGTGGCAGGGCGACGGGGCCCCGACGACCCCGCTGCCCCACCCGGGCCCGGCGCCGCGCAAGAGCCGCACGACCCTGATCGTGGTGATCTCGATCAGCACCGTGCTGGCGGTCGCCGCCGCGGCGGTCGCGGCGCTCTTCCTCCTGCGCGGGGGCCACCACCAGGCCACGCCGAAGCCGCAGGACGTGGCTGCGGCCACCGCCGCTCGCAGCGGTGACACCACCGTCGTGAGCTGGGACCCGTACAAGGGCGCGGTGAAGTACAAGCTGGAGCGCTTCCCAACAGACAACGGGACGCTCGTCGCCACGACGAACGGCACGTCCTACACCGACAAGACGGCCCCGACGACGCCCTACTACTACGAGCTGCAGGCCCTGGCTGCCGACGGCCACGCGATCAGCAGGACCACGACGGTCTCCGTCGACGCAGTGCCGGACCCGACGCCGACGACGGCTCCGGTCACCCCGCTCCCGAGCCTGACCGCTGCCGAGCAGTCGCTGGTCAACAGCCTGCCGTCGGACGTCGTCGACAAGGAGAGCTGCGCGAGCGATGACCGCGGCAACAACCAGGTCGCCGCCGTGACGTGCGACGTCCCGGCCGGCCAGGGCGGCGTGAACCCCGCCAGCAAGGTCTTCGCGCAGCGCTACCGGTCCACCAGCTCGCTGCGCAGGGCGATGGACAACATCGGTGACAAGTGGGCGGGCGACCCCGGCGTCAGCTGCAGCAACGCCGTCACGGTGGGCCGCGGCACCTGGTCGGTCAGCGGGGTCCAGCAGGGCGACGACTTCTGCTTCCTCGACGGCGGCTCGGCCTGGATGGACTGGTCCTACGACGCCGCACGCATCCGCATCGAGGTTTCGTCGGAGGGTCCGTCGGTCAGTGGCCTCGTCAACTGGTGGAGCGTCAAGGGCATCGACCTCGAGTAGCCCGTCCTGCGCGTCCCGACGCCCGGCCGCACCTGCGGCCGGGCGTCACGCGTTGCGGGACACGGCGTAGGTCAGGTGCACGAACTGACCGTCGTGCTCGACCCCCGTGAGCGTCAGGTCTTTCGACGTGAGCACCCGCGGCAGCAGCGGCTTGCCGGCGCCGAGGGTCACGGGGGCGACCGAGACCCAGAGCTCGTCGACGAGGCCGTGGTCGGTGAGCTGACCGACCAGGTCGCCGCCACCGGCGGCCCAGATGTCCTTCCCCGACTCGGCAAGGGAGGCGTGCACCGGCCGGACGTCACCCGAGGCGAAGCGGACGCCGGGCACCGCCGGCAGGTCGCGGGTGGTCATCACGACGCAGTCCTTGCCGCCGTACCACTCCTCCCACTTCCCGGGGTTCTCCAGCACCTTCTCGTGGTCGAGGATCCAGAGGTAGGTGGACGAGCCCATGAGGATGCCGCCGACCCCCGCCATGAAGTCGCTGAAGCGCTTCGAGTGCGAGCCGTCTTCGGCGGGGACGTCGAACAGCCACTGCAGCGAGTCGTCCTCGGTGGCGAGGAAGCCGTCGAGCGTGGTGGCGGTGTAGTAGATCGTGCGGCCCATGCCGCCGTTCTACATCGACGGTGTGACGAACCGGGTGGGGGGTCGCTCGTCCCGGTAGCGGGTGATGTGGTCGACCATCTCCACCGCGTCGTGCGGCAGGTGGTCGTCGCGGGCGTGGCTTTCCAGCTCCGAGCTGTAGTGGAACCGCAGGTGGCAGAGCGGGCAGTCGTAGGTCATCTCGGTCGACCTCCTCAGCCCGAGTGTGCTCCTCGCCCTGCGCCCTGTCAGCCCTCCGATCAGGTGCGCTGTCAGACGCGCGCCTTGCGCTCCCGGCGGGCGACATGGCGCAGCTGCAGGTTGCGGGCGAAGCCGGCGATGCCGACCAGCAGAGCGCCGGCGACGGCGGACAGCAGCATGGCCAGAGCCAGCGGCAGGTGCCCGTTCGCACCGAGGTAGGAGATCTTGACGCTCTGCCCGTTCTGGAGCAGGAAGACGGCGAGCAGCAGCAGGACGAGCGTGAACCCGATGGCGGCCACCCAGAGCGCCTGGCTCCTGGTGCGCTGGAGGACGGGTTGGTCGAGCGAGGGGTCGGTCATGCCTCACCCCTACCCGAAGATCGCCCGTCCGATCACGCAGAAGAGCGCCGCCACGAGACCGGCGGCTGGGATCGTCAGGACCCAGGCGAAGGCGATGTTGCCGGCGACGCCCCAGCGGACGGCGGACAGCTTGCGGGTCGCGCCGACGCCCATGATCGAGCTCGTGATGACGTGCGTCGTCGACACCGGAAGGCCGAAGTGCGCGGTGGTGAACAGCACGGACGAGGCGACGGTCTGGGCGGCGAAGCCGGCGGCGGGGTCCATCTTGATGACGCGGCGGCCGAGGGTCCGCATGATGCGGGCGCCACCGGAGAAGGTGCCGAGGGAGATGGCGGTCGCCGCCGAGAGGATGACCCAGAGCGGGATGTCGGCGTTGGCGTCGAGGTTGCCCGTCACGATGAGCGCGAGCGTGATGACGCCCATCGTCTTCTGCGCGTCCTGCACGCCGTGGCCGTAGGCCATCGCCGTCGAGCTCACGATCTGCGCGTAGCGGAACCCGCGGTTGACCCTGCGCGGGCTGGCTCGTCGTACCAGCCACAGGATGATGAGCATGAGGATCGCGCCGAGCACGAAGCCGGTGATGGGCGAGATCACCATCGGCTTGAGCACCTTGCTGTAGACGCCCTTCCACTTCACGGCGTCGCCCGCCGCGAGGGCGGCGCCGACCAGGCCGCCGATGAGGGCGTGGCTGGAGGACGAGGGCAGGCCGAAGTACCAGGTGATGAGGTTCCAGGTGATCGCCCCGACAAGGGCTGAGAACACCACCACCAGGCCGTTGGTGCCCTTGAGGAGGCTGGGGTCGACGATCCCCTTGCCGACGGTCTTGGCGATCTCGGTGGAGAGCAGTGCGCCGACCAGGTTGGCCACGCCGGCGAGGGCGAGGGCGACCCGGGGCGTGAGGGCGCGGGTGGAGACGGCGGTCGCGATCGCGTTGGCCGCGTCGTGGAACCCGTTCGTGTAGTCGAAGACCAGCGCGACGACGACGATCGCGATCAGGCCGATGTCCATACCGGACAAGGCGTCAGGACTCCTTGACGGTGATCGTCTCGACCGCGTCGGCGACGTCCTCGAGGGCGTCGGCCGCGGCCTCGAGCTCGTCCGCGACGTCCTTGAGCTTGAGCGCGGTGAGGGCGTCGTACTCGCCGTTGAAGAGGCGGGCGACGGTGCGCCGGTAGATCTGGTCCGCCTCGTTCTCCAGCCGGTTGACCTCGATCCAGTACTCCTCGAGGTGCTTCATGTCCTTCAGCCGCGGCATCGCGTCGGCGGTCATCTTCGCGGCCTTCTGCAGCACCTCGACGACGCGCAGGTTCTCCGGTGGCAGCTCGCCGAGCTCGTAGAGGACGACCAGGTCGGCCGCGGCCTCCATGAAGTCCATGACGTCGTCGAGCCGGTTCGCGAGGCGGTAGATGTCCTCGCGGTCGAACGGCGTGACGAAGGTCGAGTTCAGCTGCCGCATGACGGTGTGCGTGATCTCGTCGCTGGCGTGCTCGACGTCGCGCAGCCGCTTCGCCAGCACGGGCCGGTCGGCTCCTGGAGCGAGCATCTCGGCGAGGAGGTCAGCCCCCTGCACGAGGTTGCTCGCCGCCGCGGCGAAGTGGTCGTAGAAGCTGGTGTCGCGGGGTGTCAGTCGCAGGCGCACGCCGTCAGGCTAGGGCACGGCGTTCATGTGACGTTCGTCTGGCGTTCAGGCGAGGGCGCCGACCTCGGCAGTGCGGTTCCGGACCAGGTCGTTGTAGGCCTCGCCTGGTCCGATGTGGTCCCACAGGGTGGCGGGGTAGTGGGTGACGTACATCGTCCGGCGGCCGCCCTGGGCCGTCGGCTGCGGCGAGGCGTGCATGACGTCCTGGATGTGCACGGTCACGTCGCCCGGCTCGGTGTTCACCTCGACGACGGGGACGTCGGCGCGCTCGTCCCACCGGTAGTGGAGGGTCTGCCCGTGGCTGCCGGGGACCATGAGCAGGTTGCCGGTCTCGGGGGTGGACCCGGTGAGCTGGATCCCCATGCTCACGCTGGGGCAGAAGATCGCGTGCCCGCCCATGCCGCAGTCCTGGTGCCAGGGGATGTTGGACAGGCCGCGCGTCTTGCCGGGCACCTTGATGAGGACGGCTGAGCCCTCCATCCGGTCGGGGGCCGGCTTGAGGGTGGGGTCGATGAGCGTGCCGAGCCGCTGGATGCGCGGGTCCTGCTCGAGGAACTGAAGCACGGCCGAGCGCTGCGTGGCGTAGACGAGCCGGCACAGCTGCTGGCCCTCGTCGGTCTCGACGAACCAGCTCTGGTTGTCACCGGGGCTCGCCTCGGCGGCGAGCCGGTCGACCTCGGCGTTGGCGATCGCCATCTCCTCCCGGCTGAACACGCCCTTCACCAGCAGGTAGCCCATCGTCTGCAGCTGCTCGCGCAGGTCCTCGTCGCTGTCGGCGAGGCTCATGGCGGCGCGCGGGTCGCGGCCCTTGAGGTCGGCGCGCTCGGGGTCGAACGGCGGGACGCCGTTGTGCAGCAGCCGCAGGGTGCGGTCCCAGGCGGCGAGGTGGTTGAAGTCGCCGCGCTCGAAGGCCAGCTCGCCGGCCAGGAGCAGCCCGATGGGCGTACGGACCTGGGTGACCAGGTCCGACCACGACTGCCGGCTGACGACGACCACCGTGTCGCCGTCGGCGTCGTCGCTCTCCACCACCTGGTCGCCCTCGGCCCGGTAGGTCAGCACCCCGTCGCCCACCCGGAAGGTGAGGGAGCCGGCGCCGCGGACGTCTCGCGCGGCGGCAGCGAGGTCGGCGGGATCGATGAGGGGGCGCGCAGGTGCGAGGCTCATGCGGTCATTGTGCAAGAGATGTCTTGCATTCCGCAAGAGGTATCTTGCATCCCGTGGCAGCGGGCACCCGGGACCGGATCCTCGACACGGCGCTCGCCGCGTTCGTCGCACGGGGCATCGACGGCGTGACGGTGACCGACCTCGAGGAGGGCGCGGGCCTCTCGCCGGGCAGCGGCTCCTTCTACCGGCACTTCCGGTCCAAGGACGACGTGCTCAGCGCGGTGGTCGACCGGGAGATCGACCGGGCCGCGTCGCGGCGCGAGGAGGCGCCCGTCGGCGGGTCGCTCGAGGAGCACTACGCGTGGGCGCTCGACAACCTGCACCGGATGCGGTCGCTCATCGCCCTGCTCGTGAAGGACGGGGCCCGGCTCCCGCACCTGGACCGCATTCAGACGGTGCTCGCCGAGGGCGGCGTCAAGACCGACGCCCTCGACCTGTCGGAGCGGATGGCTCGCGGCGAGATCCCGGTCCGCGACGCGGATGCCGTGGCCGCGGTCGTGCTGTTCGCCGTGGTCGGGCACCACCTGGCCGAGCGGTTCTTCGGAGGGACCCTCGGCGTCGACCGCGACCGCTTCGCGGCCGCCCTCGCGTCCCTCGTCTCCTCGTAGACGCCAGCTTCAGGCCGTACCCCTTGCGTCCTTGCAGGTGGCGCGTCAGTCAGGCTCAGGATAAAGGACGCAACGAAGGCGTGGTGCGGAACGTCCTTGCAGGTGGCGCGTCAGTCAGGCTCAGCAAAAAGGACGCAAGGGGTCACTCGGAGGCGTAGGACTCCGGGTCGGAGTGCTCGCCGGTCACCAGGTAGGTGACGGCGTGGCTGACCGAGACCGCGTGGTCGGCGAGGCGCTCGTAGTAGCGGCCGAGCAGGGCCATGTCGATGGCGGCCTCGACCCCGTGCTCCCACGATCCGTCGAGCAGCGCGGCGAACAGGCTCGCGTGCAGGTCGTCGATGGTGTCGTCGTCGGCGAGCAGCTGCGCGGCGAGCGCGAGGTCGCGGGTGGCGATCACGGTGCCGGCCTTGATGGCGATCCGGGTGGCGGCCTGGCCCATCTCGAGGACGGTGGCGCGCAGCTCGATGGGGATGACGCTCGCCGGGTACCGGCGCTTGGCGACCTTCGCGATGTGGACGGCGTAGTCGCCGACCCGCTCGAGGTCGGAGCTCATCCGGAGCGCGGTGACGATCGAGCGCAGGTCGATGGCGACCGGCTGCTGCCGGGCGAGGAGCTGCACGGCCTCGTCGTCGAGCTGGCGGTAGAGCTTGTTGACCTCCTCGTCCGCGGCGATGACGGACTCGGCAGCGGACAGGTCGGCGTCGAGCAGGGCCGTGGTGGCCTTGCTGACGGCGGACCCGACGAGGCGGCTCATCTCGATGAGGCCGTCCCCGACCTCCGCGAGCTGCTCGTGGTAGCTCTGGCGCATCAGCCGAACCTTCCCGTGATGTAGTCCTCGGTCCGCTTCTCCGAGGGGTTGCTGAAGATCTTCTCCGTGGCGTCGATCTCGATGAGCTTGCCCGGCTCGCCGGTCGCCTCGAGGGAGAAGAAGCCGGTCGCGTCGGAGACGCGCGCGGCCTGCTGCATGTTGTGCGTGACGATCACGATCGTGAAGCGCTGCTTGAGCTCCGTCATGAGGTCCTCGATGGCGAGCGTCGAGATGGGGTCGAGCGCGGAGCACGGCTCGTCCATGAGCAGGACCTGCGGCTCGACCGCGATCGCGCGGGCGATGCAGAG
>CBIHPE010000214.1:0-6621 GCA_966212015.1 uncultured Frankiales bacterium
CTGGATGGCGAGCCCGACCACGCCGCCGGCGGCGACCTCGAGCGGCACCTGGTCCAGCTTGGCCTGCCACGGGCCGGAGAAGTCGGCGTAGACCGAGGAGCCGTTGCCTCCGGTGAACCGCAGCACCTTCTGCTGCTCGGCACGCGCCGGGAGGGTCGCACCGAGCGCGATCAGCACGGCCGCGGCCAGCAGGCGTCGGGTGAAGTGGCGCACAGGGATCCAACGAGCGTCGGACCCGGCGGTGACGCCACTACTCGACGGTGACGGACTTCGCGAGGTTGCGCGGCTGGTCGACGTCGAGCCCGCGCGCGCGGGCGATCTCCGCCGACAGCACCTGCATCGGCACGATCGTCAGCAGCGGCGTGAGCAGCGACTTGGTGTCGGGGATGCGGATGACGGTGTCGGCGTAGGGGGTCACGCTCTCGTCGCCGTCGGTCGCGATGACGATGGTCCGGGCGCCGCGGGCGCGGACCTCCTGCACGTTGTTGACGAGCTTGGGCTGCAGGGCGTGCCGTGGCGCGAGGATGACGACGGGCGTGCCCTCCTCGATGAGGGCGATCGGGCCGTGCTTGATCTCGCCGGCCGGGAAGCCCTCGGCGCTGATGTAGGCCAGCTCCTTGAGCTTCAGCGCACCCTCGAGCGCCATCGGGTAGCCGACGTGGCGGCCGAGGAAGAGCACCCGCTCTGCGTCGACCAGGTCGCGGGCGAGCTGGCGCACGGGACCCATCCGGTCGAGGACCTCCTGGACCAGATCGGGGATCTCGCGCAGGTCGGCCAGGTGCGCACGCACCTCGTCGGCGTCGCGCGTGCCACGGACCTGCGAGAGGTAGAGGCCGACGACGTACATCGCAGCGAGCTGCGCCATGACGGCCTTGGTCGAGGCGACCGCGACCTCGGGGCCGCCGCGCGTGTAGAAGACGGCGTCGGCCTCGCGGCTCACGGTCGACCCGACGGTGTTGGTGACGGCCAGGACCCACGCCTTCTGCGCCCGCGCGTGCCGGAGCGCCTCGAGGGTGTCCGCGGTCTCGCCGCTCTGGCTGATCGCGATGACCAGGGTGCTGCGCCCGACGACCGGGTCGCGGTAGCGGAACTCGCTGGCCATCTCGACCTGCACGGGAAGCCGGCACCAGCGCTCGATGGCGTACTTGCCGACGAGACCGGAGTGGTACGACGAGCCGCAGGCGATGATGACGACCTGCTCGATCTGACGGATGTCGTCGTCGCTCATCGACAGCTCGTCGAGGTGCAGCAGGCCGTCCTCCTGCATGCGACCGCCGAGCGTCTCGCGGACGGCGGCGGGCTGCTCCTCGATCTCCTTGAGCATGAAGAACTCGTGGCCGCCCTTCTCGGCAGCCGCGGTGTCCCAGTCCACGTGGTAGGTCTCACCGTCGACGACGTTGCCGTCGAGGTCGGTGACGACGACACCGGACCGGCGCAGCTCGACGACCTCGTCCTGGTCGACCGCGCGCGCCTCGCGCGTGTGGGCGATGAACGCCGTGACGTCGGAGCCGACGAAGTTCTCGCCCTCACCGAGCCCGATGACGAGCGGCAGGTTGCGACGGGCCGCCACGACCAGGTCCGGCTCGTCCTGGTGGGCGATGACGAGGACGAACGAGCCCTCGAGGTCCTTGCAGATCGAGCGGACGGTCGCGGCGAGGTCGCCCTCGTAGCGCTCCTCGACGAGGTGCGCGACGACCTCCGTGTCGGTGTCGGAGCTGCGCTCGTGCCCGCGCTGCTCGAGTCCGCGCACGAGGTGCTCGAAGTTCTCGATCGTGCCGTTGTGCACCACGGCGACCTTGCCGGCGCAGTCCTGGTGCGGGTGGGCGTTGCGGTCGGTGGGGGGGCCGTGGGTGGCCCAGCGGGTGTGCCCGATGCCGAGGGTCCCGCGGAGCTCCTTCTCGGAGATCTCCTTCTCGAGGTTGGCGAGCTTGCCGGCCTTGCGCTCGACCTGCAGGTCGGTGCCGTCGAGGATGGCGACGCCCGCGCTGTCGTAGCCGCGGTACTCCAGCCGGCGCAGGCCGCCGAGCACGACCTCCAGGGCCTGCTGCTCACCGACGTAGCCCACGATGCCGCACATGGCAGCCAGGTTAGTCGGCGGCCGCCTGCTGGGCGTGCAGCGCGCGTCGGAGGTCGTCCCGCTGCTCCAGCACGACCCGTCGCGCCCCGGCGGGCAGGTCCGGGTCGTCGAGCAGCTCCCCGGTGCGCGCGAGCACCTCCTCGTCCACCAGCGTGCCGGGGAACATCCGCGCCGTCAGGGACATCGCGAGGACGGGCGAGAGGGTGGCCCAGAGGCGGGGTACGACGTCGACGTACTGCTCGACGAACGGGCGCAGCAGCGCGTCCTGCCCGTGCTGCCAGAAGCCGGCGCCGATCGCACGCGCCTGGGCGTTGGTCACGCGCCCCTGCGCGAGCCGCTCCCACGCCGTCTGCTTCGACGCTTGCTCCGGCAGCGCGGCGCGCGCCGCCTCGGCGTGCAGCAGGCCCGTGGCGGTCCGGTCGGCCCCCAGCTCCCGCTCGATGTCGGCGACCTCGACCTGGCCCAGCGCGGCGGCCCGCCGGACGACCAGCCACCGGAGCTCGTTGTCGACGACCAGGCCCTCCGGCACCTCGGTCCCGCGCAGCAGCCCCTGCAGGTGCCGGGCGTCCGTGGTGGCCTGGACGGCCGCGCGCGCCCGGACGAGCTGGAGGTCGGAGCCGGGGTGGATCGTCGAGGCCGCCCAGTTGAACCGCGCCAGCCGCGTCAGCAGCAGGTCCTGCTCCGCGACGGGCGCGAACAGCGAGGCGCTCGTGTGGGCCTGGGCGAGCAGGGTCTCCGCCAGCGAGGGATCGTCCTCCGCGGCGACGGCGGCGAGCACCGTCCGGACGTGGTCACGGGCCGGCATCTCGCCATCGCGGGTGGCGTCCCACAGCGCGCCCCAGCACAGCGCCCGCGCGAGCGGGTCCGTGACCCGGGCGAGCCCGTTCAACACCGTCGTCCAGGAGCGCTCGTCGAACCGCAGCTTCGCGAAGGTCAGGTCCCGGTCGTTCAGCAGGACGAGGTCGGCGGGTGTCGCACCGGGCACGGGCGTCTCGGGCCCGGACACCTCGAGCGGGATCCGCTCGCGCAGCGTGACACCGGTGCCGTCCTCGTCGTACAGGCCGATCTCGACGACGTGCTGGCGCAGCACGTCGCTCTGCTGCACAACGACCAGCTGGTCGCCGTCCCAGCGGGGCCGCAGCGTCGCGACGCCGCTCGTCTCCAGCCAGTCCTTCGCCCACGACTCGAGGTCACGGCCGCTGGCCGCCTCCAGCTCGACCAGCAGGTCGCGCAGGTCGGTGCTCCCGAAGGCGTGCCGGGCGAGGTAGGCGCGCAGGCCGGCGAAGAAGGCGCCCTCCCCGACGAAGGCCACCAGCTGCCGGAGGACGGAAGCCCCCTTGGCGTAGGAGATGCCGTCGAAGTTGAGCAGCGCCGACCGGTTGTCCCTCACCTCGCCGGCCACAGGGTGCGTCGTGGGGAGCTGGTCCGCCCGATACCCCCAGGCCTTGCGACCCAGGCAGAAGTCTGCCCAGGCCCCGCTGAAGCGGGTGCCCTCGTCGGTCGTGTGCAGGCCCATGAACTCCGCGAAGGACTCGTTGAGCCAGATGCCGTCCCACCAGCGCATCGTGACGAGGTCGCCGAACCACATGTGCGCCATCTCGTGCGCGATCACCTGCGCGCGCAGCCGGCGGGCGCCCTCCGTGACGCGTGACCGGTAGACGAAGGACTGGTCGTTGAAGGTGACCATGCCGGGGTTCTCCATGGCGCCGGCGTTGAACTCGGGAACGAAGACCTGGTCGTAGCTGTCGCCGAACGGGTAGCGCGAGCCGAACGTCTGCTGCTGCAGGTCGAAGCAGTCCGCGGTGACCTGGAGGACCTCGTCAGCGTCGAAGTGCGGCTCGAGCGAGGCCCGGCACCAGGCACCGATCTCGATGCCGTCGTGCCAGCGGGTGACGCCGTGCCACGGACCGACGGCCACCGTCAGCATGTACGTCGACAGCGGTGGCGTCACGTCGAAGACGTGCCGCTCCCCGTCGAAGCTGCCCCGGGCGTTCGACCGCACCACGTCCTCGTCGTGCGCGACGACCGTCAGCCGCATCGGCGCCTTGATGTCCGGCTGGTCGAAGCAGGTGAAGAAGCGCTGCGCGTCGTCGAGGAACGCGTTGCCGTAGACGTAGACGTAGGAGTCGGCAGGGTCGACGAACCGGTGCAGCCCCTCGCCCGAGCGGGTGTAGGCGCAGCGGGCAACGACCTTCACCTCGTGCGGCCCCTGCAGCCCGTCGAGCGCGATGCGGTTGCCGACGAGCACGAGCGGCTCCGACCCGTCGAGGTGGGCGTCCACCATGGTCAGGCAGTCGAGCTCGAGGAACAGCCCCGGCTCCCCGGTCGCCGTGAAGCGGACGGTCGTCGTCGACCAGTACCAGACGTCGCCGTGCGTCAGGTCGAGCTCGATGTCGTAGCTGACCTCCCGGACCGCGGCGGCCCGGGCGGACGCCTCCTGCTGGGTCAGGTTCCGCACGCCCGAGACCCTACGGCCCCGACTCAGCCGATGCGGATGGTCTGCGCGGTGCTCGGCGTCCCGCTCGCGTCGAGGGCGAAGAGCATCCAGTAGCCGGGGACGAGCACACCGCGGTCGGACGGCAGCGCGACGTCCCAGCTGTTCGTCCCGGTGCTCGTCGCCGTCACGGCCAGCCGGCGCTGGTCGGTGTCGACGGAGTGGGTCGAGGATCCCATCCGCACCAGGCTGAAGGAGGTGACGGGACGGTCGGTCGTGACCGACAGCGTGCCCCCGACGGCTCCGGTCGTCGGCGCGCTGACGAACGCGGGACGCGACCGCGGGTTGCCCGCGCTGTCGAGCAGGTACGGCGGTGAGTAGATCTCGTAGTTCGGGTGCTGCGTGCAGCCGTTGTTGCACAGCTGGCCACCACCGGCGAGCACCCGCCCGTCAGGCAGCAGCAGTGCGAAGGAGTGGTAGTTGCGTGGGGTCGTCATGGGCGCCACGGCCGTGAACTTCCCCGTCGTCGGGTCCCACAGCTCGGGCGTCAGCACCGAGGTCGCGTCGCTGAAGGGGACCGGGTTGTTCTGGCCGCCGACCACGAGGACCGTGCCGTCGGGAAGCACGACGCTGTTGGCGAACGACCGGGCGTTCGCCATGCCCGCGAGCTTGGTGACGCTGGGGGTGGGGGTCGTGATGTCGACGGTGTAGGCGTTGCTGGTGGCAGGGGTGTTCTCGTAGCTCGGTGCCCCGCCGAGCGTCAGCAGCTTGCCGGTGTCGTACATGACCGCGTTGCCGTTCATGGCGTCACCGTCGTCACCGCGCAGTCCAGCAGCGCTCCAGCTTCCGCTGCCGGACGTGCTGACCCAGTGCATCGCCTTCGACGGGCCGGCCTGGAACACCGATCCGTTGCTCCAGGCGAACAGCCACATGTGGTTGTCGGAGCGGAACTCTCCCCGGCTGTCCTGGGTCTCGAAGGGCTCGACGGGGACGCCGCTCAGCGTCTGCGACGTGCCGCCACCGGTCCCTGGGGTCCAGGCCTCACCGACCTTCCCGCCGACGCCGCCGTTCCACGACCCGCCGAGGGTGAACACCCGGCCGTCGGAGAGCGTGACGGTGCTCTGGTAGCCGCGCGGGATCATGAGCGGTGCGGCGGACGCCCAGGTCCCGGTCGCAGGGTCGTAGAGGCTCTGCTTGTCGCTGTTGGACCCGCCGGCGACGAAGATGGTGCCGTCGCCGAGCATGCTCAGGCCCGGGCAGAACATGTCGTGCCCGGTCTCGGTCACGGTCCGCTGGCTGACCGCCCCGGTGATGGTGTCGATCGTGGCGGTCTGCGTGTAGCCGTTGGCACCGCCGTAGCTGTTGCCGGAGTACGACGACCAGGTGAGGACCTTGCCGTTGCTCATCAGGGCCGCCGCCGCCGGGTCGATCGGCAGCGTGATCGGCGCCGACCACGAGCCGACGCTGGCTTCGGTGCTCGTCGGCGTCGGTGTGGCCGTGGGGGTGGGTGTCGCTGTGGGTGTCGCGGTGGCGGTGGGAGTCGGGGTCGACGTGGGCGTGGCGGTGGGCGTCGGGCTGGGGGTCGGGCCGGCGACCGCCGTGCTGGTCAGGTCGACCTCGGCGGCGCTGGTCCAGGGCCCCCGGTTGCCCGCTTCCGTCAGCGCGGTGAGCCGCACGTAGCGGCCGAGCGCGGCCGGGAAGCTGATGGTCTGCGCGCCACCGGTGTCGAGGAGCGTTCCTGTGGCGGCGGTGGTCCACGTCGCGGCGTCGTCCGAGGTCTCCACGCGGTACTGGCCGATGCGGCCGTTCGGTCCGGTGCTGAGCGGCCGCGCGGTCACGATCACCGCCGTGGTGCTGCGTGGCGTCTTGGTGTCGAGGACGACCCAGTGCGGGAGCGGCGCGTTGCCTGCGCTCCAGCCGGTGTGCCAGATCGTCGTGAGGTTGCCGTCCAGCAGGTTGGCCACGGCGCCGTTCTCCCCCGTCAGCTCCTGGCTGTCGGCGGTGGCCGTCCACTGGCTGCGCGGGGCGAGGCTCGGTGCCGGGGTAGGCGTCGGCGTAGGCGTCGGCGTCGGCGTCGGCGTCGGCGTCGGCGTCGGCGTCGGTGTCGGTG
>CBIHPE010000215.1:0-6594 GCA_966212015.1 uncultured Frankiales bacterium
CGGCCGCGTTCTTCACGCGGACGTTGCCACCGGCGCTCGGCCTGGTCATCGACGGGCCGCTCGCCGACTTGCCCGCAGCGACGGTGAGGGTCGTGATGGCCGGGAAGGGCCCGGTCGCGTAGGCGGACTGGAACGTCGTCGCGCTGGGGAACGAGGCCACAGTGTCGAGCACGAGCGAGGTCGCGTCCGCCGGGACCCCGAGCCCCTCTGCGGAGCCCACCACCTTGAAGTCCTTGACCGTCGCGGGCAGCTTCGTCGGTCCCCACACCCGCTGCGGGAGCACCGGGCGGAACAGGCCGGTCGCGCCGGCGTCGTACCAGCCTGCGAGGTCCGCGACGACGTCGGTGCTGCCGAGCGTGGTGCGCACCTTGAAGCCGTGGTCGGCGCCCAGCTTGACGATCACGAGGTTCGTCGCCGACTGGCCGGGCTTGGTGTGCACGTTGCCGGTGGCCGGCGCGGACAGGTCGCTGCTGAACACCTGGACGTTGCTCGTGTTGCTGGGGTTGATGCCGGTCACGTTGAGCACCACGGCGACCGCCGTCGTCGGGACGCCGGTCGGGACGATGGTGCGGGCAGCGGTGCCGATGCGCGACTTCGCCGTTCCGGTCCCGGTGCGGGTGTCGACGATGCGGTGGGCCGTCGTGGAGGCGTACGGCGTGCCGCCGGTCGGCGTGAAGTAGCCGACGACGGAGGCGTAGTCGTGCGCCGCCCCTCCGACGGTCTTGAAGTAGGCGCCCCCCGTCCCGAGCGGGACCGTCGCGAGGCCGTCCTTGGTGTAGCCGCCGGCCGCCACCAGGTTGGGCACGCGGGCGGGCGGCGGCAGCGGGGCCTTGCGGGGCTTGGCGTAGGCGAACAGCTGCGTGTTGGCGCTCGTGGTCGCCGCCGCGGTGAGGTTGAGCACGACGGCCGTCGCGTTCGCCGGTACGCCGAAGCTGCCCGCGATCGTCACGGCCTTGACGTTGCCGTTCCTCGAGCTCCAGTCGAGGACCTGGACGGGGTTCGCCAGCGGTGTGTAGCTGACGCCCGGAAGGGCCGGTGTCACCCAGCCCATGTCGCGGAACATCCCGAGCATGACCTCGCCGGGGTCGCGGTTGACGTCGTTGGCGTCGGCGTAGGGCGTCATCAGGCTGTCTGCGTCGCCCGTGGGGTAGCTCGTGATGTCGAGGTGGCTGTAGGAGCTGCCGTTGAAGAAGCCCTCGATCGGGGCGAACAGCCGGGGCTCCCGACCCCGGTCGGCGCCGGCCCCCTCGGGCCCGTTCCAGTAGACCTGGTTGCTCGTCACGACCTGGTAGAGCAGGTTGCTGAGGTTCGGGTAGTCGATGACGGACGAGCCCCCGGACGTCTCCGTGAAGAGGTCGTAGATGAACGGGGTCTCGTCGCCGTTCTCGGGGTCGTAGCCGTAGGCGGCGTGCCCCGCCTCGTTCTTGTAGACCGACCCGATGAAGCCGAGCCCGTGCCCGAGCTCGTGCAGCACGACCGACTCGAAGTCGTAGCAGCCGTCCGGACCCGGGCAGGCGGCCGCGATGCCGTCCGGGTCGGCGCCGAAGTAGTAGAGGCTGGGGGAGTTGGAGAACTCGGCGTAGATGTCGCGGGACCCGCCCGGGTTGCCGTTGTGGCCCGTGAGCGCGTTGGCGAGCGCGTTGGGGAAGTCGACGCCGCCGATCGTCTGGAAGTCGTACGGCGTCGCGCCGCCCAGCTGTCCCGTGTCGAGCGGGTGGAAGCAGGCGTTCACCGTGATGGTCACCGGGGAGTAGACCGTGTGCGACCAGATGTCGACGGCCCGGTTGAAGGAGTCCTCCTGCACCTGGGTCGGAGTCGAGCAGGGCTTGTGCTCGGGATCAGGTGTGGTCTCCGGAGGTGCCATGAAGTGCACGTCCCAGGTCGACAGCTGGGTGCCCGACATCAGCCTCGGCTGTGCCGCCGTGCGCAGCGCCTGCTGCCGCGCGGCGAGCTCCGGGGTGATCCCGACACCGGTCGCCGCCGTCCGCCCGCGCCGGTCCACGGTGTCGATGCGGGTCGGCCGGGCGTGAGCCGGGTGCCCCACCGTGATGGGCATGCGCGTGAGGCCGGGGTAGGCGTGGTGCGCCGACGCAGCCGCGGTCGCGGGGGTGGCAGCTGCCGTCGTGCCCAGCAGGGCGGCGACGACGAGGGCAGGGAGGGGGAGGCGCACGCGAGCTCCAGGCGGGTGGGGTGCTGTCCCGATGATCCTGTCAGCCTCGCCCCTCTGCTGCATCGCTAGGGTTTGGGTACCTGCCGCTCGAGCCTGAAGGCCCACCACGTTGTCGCGTCCCGTCGTCCTCATCGCCGAGGAGCTCGCTCCTTCCGTCCTCGCTGTCCTCGGCGACGGCTTCGACATCCGCCACGTCGACGGGGCCGACCGGGCCGCGCTGCTCCCGGCGCTCGCCGACGCCGACGCGGTCCTCATCCGCAGCGCGACCCAGGTCGACGCCGAGGCGCTGTCGGCTGCCCCGAGGCTCAAGGTCGTCGCCCGCGCCGGCATCGGCCTGGACAACGTCGACGTCCCGGCCGCCACGGCGCGCGGCGTGATGGTGGTCAACGCGCCGCAGAGCAACGTGGTCAGCGCCGCGGAGCAGGCCGTCGCGCTGCTGCTCGCCTGCGCGCGCAACATCGCCCCGGCCAACGAGGCGCTGAAGAAGGGCAAGTGGCAGCGGTCGAAGTGGACGGGTGTCGAGGTCGCTGACAAGACCGTCGGTGTCGTCGGGCTCGGCCGCATCGGCGTGCTGTTCGCCCAGCGGATGAGCGCCTTCGGCACCCGGCTGATCGCCTACGACCCCTACATCTCCGCCGCCCGCGCCGGCCAGATCGGCGTGCGGCTGGTGTCGCTCGACGAGCTGCTGCGCGAGAGCGACTTCATCTCGATCCACCTGCCGAAGACCCCCGAGACCGTGGGCCTCATCGGCAAGGAGCAGCTCGCGCTCTGCAAGCCGACGGTACGGATCATCAACGCCGCCCGCGGAGGCCTCGTCGACGAGCAGGCGCTCGCCGACGCCCTCGCCAGCGGCCAGGTCGCCGGCGCCGGCATCGACGTCTTCGACAAGGAGCCGTGCACCGAGTCGCCGCTGTTCGCGTTCGACTCGGTCGTCGTGAGCCCGCACCTGGGAGCTTCCACCGTCGAGGCGCAGGACAAGGCCGGGATCGCCGTCGCCCGCTCGGTGAAGCTCGCGCTGGAGGGCGAGTTCGTCCCGGACGCGGTCAACGTCCAGGCCGGCGGTGTGGTCGTGGAGGAGGTGCGTCCAGCGCTGCCGCTGGTCGAGAAGCTCGGGCGGCTCTTCACCGGCCTCGCCGGGGGAGTGGCGGCGCAGCTCGAGGTGGAGGTGCGCGGTGAGGTGACCGCGCACGACGTGTCGGTGCTGCAGCTGGCTGCCCTGAAGGGCGTCTTCGCCGACGTCGTCGAGGAGCAGGTGACCTTCGTCAACGCCCCGACCCTCGCGGCCGAGCGCGGCGTCGAGGTGTCCCTGTCGACCGACCCCGAGAGCCCTGACTTCCGCAGCCTCATCACGGTCCGCGGCACCCTCCCGAACGGCACGCAGGTCAGCGTGTCGGGAACCCTGTCGGGTCCGCGCCAGGTCGAGAAGCTCACCGAGGTCGACGGCTTCGACGTCGACCTCATCCCTGCCGACCACCTGCTGTTCTTCCGCTACGCCGACAAGCCCGGCATCGTCGGAACGGTGGGTGCCGCGCTCGGTGAGGCGCAGGTCAACATCGCCGGCGCGCAGGTGTCCCGCACCTCGCAGGGCGGCGACGCCCTCATGGCCCTGACCGTCGACTCGGCCGTGCCGACCGAGGTGCTCGACGGCATCGCGGCCGCGATCGGGGCGCAGAGCGCCCGGTACGTCGACCTGACCTGATGCCGCGCTTCACGTCGTACGACGGGACCGAGCTCGCCTACGAGACCCAGGGCTCCGGCAACCCGCTGGTCTGCCTCGCCGGCGGACCGGGCTTCCCCGGGCGGTACTTCGAGGATCTCGCAGGCCTGGCCGAGGCTCGCCCGCTGCTGCTCCTCGACACCCGCGGCACCGGCCACAGCGAGCTGCCGAGCGACCCGTCGTCGATGCGCTTCGACCGGCTCGCCCTCGACCTCGAGGCGCTGCGTCGGCACCTCGGCCTCGAGACGCTTGCGGTCCTCGGCCACTCCGGCGGCGCCATCACGGCGCAGGCCTGGGCCGCCCAGTACCCCGGTTCCGTCGAGCGGCTGGTGCTGCTCACCCCGAGCGACCACCTGCTCGGTGGCACGCGCTCCGACGTGCCGGAGATCCGCGAGACCTTCTCGGGCGAGCCCTGGTACGCCGAGGCGGCTGAGGCCGCGGAGCTGCTGAAGGACGCGCCGCCGTCGCAGGCGGCTTCGTTGCGTCGGGCTGTGCTGCCGTTCCAGTACGCGCGCTGGGACCAGAGCGCGCAGGACCACGCCGCGCGCCTCGAGCCGCTGCTGAGCAAGCGCGCGCAGCTGGGCTACATCGCGGGTGCGGACCAGGTCTCGTTCGACGAGCTGCGCGCGGGGATGGCGGCCGTGACCGCACCGGTGCTGGTGGTGGCGGGCACCCGCGACGCGGTCACCGGCCGGGCGGCTGCTGACCTGGTGGCGAGCGCCTTCAGCAACGCCACGGTCGCCTGGGTCGAGGGCGCCGGACACGTGCCGTGGGTCGACGAGCCCGCCGCCTTCCGGGCAGTCGTGGACCCGTTTGTTACCCTCTGACCATCATGGCTGGCCTGCTCCTCCTTATGGGCCGCGACGAGGCCTCGATCTAGGCCGGCTCCTCGTCGCGGGACTCCGTGCTGGCCGCACCCCGTCCGTACTGAGGAGCACAGCATGAAGAACTTCCAGCGCTACCCGGCGTTCCCGCCGGTCGATCTCGCCGATCGCACCTGGCCCTCGCGCACGATCGACGCTCCGCCGCAGTGGTGCAGCGTCGACCTGCGCGACGGCAACCAGGCCCTCATCGAGCCGATGGACTCCGCGCGCAAGAAGCAGATGTTCCAGCTGCTCGTGGAGATGGGCTACAAGGAGATCGAGGTCGGCTTCCCGGCTGCGTCGAGCACCGACTTCGACTTCATCCGCTCGATCATCGAAGAGGGCCTGGTCCCCGCCGACGTCACGATCCAGGTCCTGACGCAGGCCCGCGAGGAGCTCATCGAGCGCACCGTCCAGTCCCTGGTCGGCTGCCCGTCGCCCGTCCTCATCCACCTCTACAACTCGACGAGCACCCTGCAGCGCCGGGTCGTCTTCGGGCTCGACAAGGACGGCGTGAAGGACATCGCCGTGCAGGGCGCGACGTGGTGCAAGAAGTACGCCGAGCAGCTGCTCGAGGGCACCCCCGTGCGCTGGCAGTACAGCCCGGAGTCCTTCACCGGCACGGAGCTCGACTACGCCGTCGAGGTCTGCGAGGCCGTCATGGACGTGTGGCAGCCGACTCCGGAGAACCCCGTCGTCATCAACCTGCCGGCGACCGTCGAGATGAGCACGCCCAACGTCTACGCCGACCAGATCGAGTGGGTCATCCGCCGGCTCGGTACCCGGCGGTCGTCGGTGATCCTGTCGCTGCACCCGCACAACGACCGGGGCACCGCCGTCGCCGCAGCCGAGCAGGGTGTGATGGCCGGCGCCGACCGGGTCGAGGGCTGCCTGTTCGGCAACGGCGAGCGCACCGGCAACGTCTGCCTGGTGACCCTCGGACTCAACCTCTACAGCCAGGGCATCGACCCGGGCATCGACTTCAGCGACATCGACGAGATCCGCCGCACCGTCGAGCACTGCAACCAGCTGCCCGTGCACCCGCGGCACCCCTATGGCGGCGACCTCGTCTACACGGCCTTCTCCGGCTCCCACCAGGACGCCATCAAGAAGGGCCTGGAGGCGATGGAGAAGGACGCCGCGGCTGCCGGCGTACCCGTCGACGAGTTCCGCTGGGAGGTGCCGTACCTGCCCATCGACCCGAAGGACGTCGGCCGCACCTACGAGGCCGTCATCCGGGTCAACAGCCAGTCGGGCAAGGGAGGGGTCGCGTACGTCCTCAAGAACGACCACCACCTCGACCTGCCGCGCCGGATGCAGATCGAGTTCTCCCGCGTCGTGCAGGAGATCGCCGACGGCGAGGGCGGCGAGATCTCGCCGGCGCGCATCTGGCAGCTCTTCGGAGACACCTACCTGGCCGACGGAGCTCTCGCGCTGACGTCGTACAAGCACTCCTCCGACGAGAGCGACACGATCGAGGCCAACGTCGTCTGGCAGGGCAGGCCGGTCGCGATCAGCGGCTCCGGCAACGGCCCGATCGCCGCGTTCGTGCACGCGCTGTCGACCCTCGACCTCGACGTCCGGGTCCTCGACTACGCCGAGCACGCGACCGGCGCCGGTGAGGAGGCGCAGGCCGCGTCGTACCTCGAGCTCGCGGTCAACGGCGCGGTGCTGTGGGGCTGCGGCATCCACCCGTCGATCGTGACCAGCTCGCTGCGCGCCATCGTGAGCGGCATCAACCGCACCGTCTGATCTCCGCGAATGGATACGGGCACTCGCTTTCGGAGGCGGTTTTCGAGTGCCCGTATCCATTCACGATCTCAGGAGGTGGGACAGGAGTCCTA
>CBIHPE010000216.1:0-6574 GCA_966212015.1 uncultured Frankiales bacterium
CAGGGCCACTGGGGGGTGGTGCTTCGGGAGTACATGCGCGACTACGCCCACTGGGCCAACCTCGGAGCCCTGTGCGAGTTCCTGCCGCTGCCCGACAACCGCGTCACGCTCGCAGACGAGACCGACAGGTACGGGCTCCCGGTCGCGAAGTTCAGCTACAGCCAGTGCGACAACGACCGTGCGCTCATGAAGGCCGCGCAGCAGGTCATGGAGGACATCCATCGCGCCGCCGGCGCGGAGGAGGTCATCACGATCGACCGCTACGCCCACCTGGTCGGCGGTGCCCGGATGGGTATCGACGAGACCGTGGGCGTCGTCGACCGGGAGCAGCGCAGCTATGCCGTCCCGAACCTGCTCATCACCGACGGCAGCACTCTGCCGACCCAAGGCGCCGCGAACCCGGCCCTGACCATCATGTCTCTGGCAGCTCGTACTGCCGACCTGCTCACGGCTGGAGCACGGCGCGGGCTTGCCCGTGGAGGTCAGCAGTGACCCCACCGGACACCGCCCTGCGTGAGCTGCACGTCAGCACCTACCGGGTGCCCACGGTCGCTCCGGAGGCCGATGGCACCGCCTCATGGGAGGCAACGGAGCTGCTGATCGTGGAACCGGTCGCTGGTGGGCAGCGAGGGCTCGGGTGGAGCTACTGCGCAGCACCTGCCGGAGCTCGTGTGGTTACCGAACTGCTCGCGCCCGCGTTAGACGGGCACGACGTGCTGGACATCCCCGGCCTGTGGCAGCGGATGGCACATGCCGTCCGCAACGGCGGTCGCCCAGGGCTCATCTCGATGGCGATGGCCGCGGTCGACCTCGCCCTTTGGGACCTGAAAGCGAAGTTGCTCGAGGTCCCTCTTGACCGGCTCCTGGGCCGCGCTCGGGATCGCGTCCCCGTCTACGGAAGCGGCGGCTTCGTCACGCTCGACAACGAGCAGCTGACGGCCCAGCTGCGGCACTGGACCGACGGCCTCGGCGTCACCGCCGTCAAGATCAAGGTCGGCGAACGCTGGGGCCAGGCACCAGGCCGTGACCTCGCCCGGACCCGACTGGCCCGGCAGGTCATCGGCGACAGTGTCGAGCTCATGGTCGACGCCAACGGCGGCTACCGCCCCGGTCAGGCCCGACGCCTCGGCCACGCCTACGACGACCTCGGCGTCAGCTGGTTCGAAGAACCCGTCTCCTCCGACAACCTCGTCGGCCTCGCCCAGCTCCGGCGCGGCTTGCGATGCGACGTCGCCGCAGGGGAGTACTGCGACAGCGTCGGCTACGCGCAGGCGATGTGCCAGGCGAGCGCCGTCGACTGCCTCCAGCTGGACGTCACCCGCTGCGCCGGCATCACCGAGTGGCTGCGCGCAGCCGCTGTCGCTGACGCTCACGGGCTGCAGATCTCCGGTCACTGCGCACCGGCGCTGCACACCGCACCTGCCCTGAGCGTTGCGAACCTGCGACACGTCGAGCTGTTCGCCGACCACGAACGGCTGGAACCGATGCTGTTCGACGAGCTACCTCCAGTCTCCGACGGGCACCTCACCCCAACACAACGTCCCGGCAGCGGCATGGTGCTCACGGCCCGGGCTGAGCAGTTCCGCACCTGAGGAGTCCTGATGAGCACCGCAAACACCGGCAGACAGTCCTCGGGGACGAATGTCCACTGACATCACCGCGGACGACGGAGTCCGCCTGCCGCTGATGACGGTCGGCCACGGCACCCGCTCCGGCCCGGAACTCACCCAGGCGCTGGTCGCCGCTGGCGTCGATGAGCTTGTCGACGTCCGACGCTTCCCGGGGAGCCGCCGTGACCCGACGTTGTCGACTGACGCCCTCGCGGCAAGCCTCGGCGCGGCCGGACTGCGGTACGGGTGGGAGCAGGACCTCGGCGGCCGTCGGCACCTGATGACCGGGCAGGTCTCTCCAGACTCGTGGTGGACTGTCGCAGCGTTCCGCGCTTATGCCGCGCACACCCGTACTGAGGAGTTCGCCGCTGCGCTCGGTCGAGTGCTGCAGTCGGCGGCGTCGGGCCGGGTCGCCGTCATGTGCAGCGAAAGCGTTTGGTGGCGCTGTCACCGCCGGCTGATTGCCGACATCGTCGTCCTCGAGTTCGGCTTACCGGTCGAGCACCTGATGCCGAATGGGCGGCTGGCGACGCACCGTGTCGCGGAAGGGGCACGGCTGAGCCAGGGAAAGGAGCTCGTGTGGGACGAGCCGAGGACGAGAGTTGGAGGGCGGTCATGACATCGTGCAGGACTTGGCTGCCGGGCCGTGGCTCTGTGCGCCGAGGGGCTTGCTGTGCTGCTGCCTGAGGTGTCGCTGCGGCTGGCGCTTGTGGTGTTCGTCGCCTGCGCGGCGGCCATCTGGGTCGCCGGGGTGTTCTTGTCGAACTACACCGACGTTCTCTCGGACCGTCTGGGGCTCGGCAGCGCCCTGGGTGGCCTCATCCTGCTGGCGGTGGCCACCAACCTGCCCGAGATCGCTATCACCGTCACAGCAGCCAGCAACGGTCACCTCGACATCGCCGTCAGCAACATCCTCGGGGGTATCGCCCTGCAGACGGTGGTGCTCGTCGCTCTTGACGCGAGCGTCCGCGCACCTCGCGCGCTGACCTACCAGGCGGCGAGCCTGACTCTGGTCCTGGAGGGGGCCGTCGTCGTGGCCGTGCTGGTTGCGTGCGTGATGGGAACGCAGCTGCCCAAGGATGCGGTGGCAGCACGGCTGAGCCCCGACGTCGTCGGCATCGCTGTGATCTGGGTCTTCGGGCTGCTGCTGACCCGCCGCGCCGGTACGTCCCTGCCGTGGCAGGACCACGGGAACCCGCCGGACTCCCAACCGGAGCCGCGGGGTCATTCGGCGAAGAAACGCGCCGCGGCTGCGACGAAGAAGGGCGTCAGCACCGCCAAGGCCGCCGTCGTGTTCGGCACGGCGGCACTGGTCACCCTCGTCACCGGGGCGCTGCTTGAGGAGAGCGGCAGCCAGGCCGCAGACCACGTCGGACTGTCCGGGGTGCTGTTCGGTGCGACCGTGCTGGCCGCCGCGACCTCGCTGCCGGAGCTGTCCACGGGCATCACGGCGGTCCGCTCTGGCGACTATCAGCTCGCGTTCGGTGACATCTTCGGTGGGAATGCGTTCCTGCCGGTGCTGTTCCTGCTCGCGACTGTTATCAGCGGCCGGGCAGTGCTGCCGAACGCGCACGCCGCCGACATCTATCTCACAGCGCTCGGAGCGCTCCTCACTCTCATCTACATGGCTGGACTGCTGTTCCGACCGGCGAGGGAGCATGCCCGGCTCGGCGCGGACAGCATCGCTGTGCTCGTCATCTACGTCGTGGGCATCGCGGGCCTGGCCGCCCTCCCCGGATGAGCCAGCCTCCGACCGACCTCCAGAGCTACATGAGCCAGGTCTCCAGTTGGCTGAGCCGGACCACTAATGGGCACAGAGTGCGGTGTGGCCGCGTTCGCGTCCCGATCGAGGAGCTCGCGTGCGTGCGTTAACAGTCACCCCAGGCAAGAAGGACTCACTCGCGCTCGTGGAGGTGTCCGAACCCAGCCCCGATGAGGGATCTGTCCTGGTCGAGTCGCTCGCCGTAGGGCTGTGCGGCACCGACATCGAGATCGTCTCGGGAGCCTACGGACAGGCCCCGCCCGGTCAGGAGCTCCTCGTCCTCGGTCACGAGAACCTCGGCCGGGTCAAAGAGGCCCCGGCAGGTGCAGGCCTGAGCGAGGGTGACTTGGTCGTCGGGATCGTGCGACGGCCGGACCCGGTCCCTTGCCGAGCGTGTGCTGCTGGGGAGTGGGACATGTGCCGCAACGGCCAGTACACCGAACACGGGATCATGCGCCGCGACGGCTTTGCCCGCGAGCTCTGGCGGGCGGAGCCCGACGCGATGGTCACCCTCGACGCCTCGCTCCATGACGTAGGTGTGCTGCTCGAGCCGACGACCATCGTGGCCAAGGCTTGGGAGCAAGTGCAGCGCATCGGCGCACGGGCCTTCCACGACCCCCACGTCGCCGTCGTGACCGGCGCCGGACCGGTCGGGCTGCTCGCGGCGCTGCTCGGCGTGCAGCGCGGCCTCGAGGTGCACGTCTTCGACCGCGTCACGGACGGGCCGAAGCCGGAACTTGTCCGGTCGCGTGGGGCGACCAACCACCACGACTCCGTGCCGGACTCGGGTGTCAGAGCAGACGTCACGATCGAGTGCACCGGTGTCGCCGAGGTGATCGCCGACGTCATCGGTAACTGCGCGCCGGACGCCGTCACCTGCCTCACGGGGGTCTCGACCCCGGGGTCACCGCTGCCCTTCGACGTGGGCGGATGGAACCGCGGCGCGGTGCTGGGCAACGACGTGGTCTTCGGCACGGTCAACGCCAACCGGCGGCACTACGAGGCCGCCGCCCTCGCGCTCAAGGTCGCCGACCAGGACTGGCTGAACCGGCTCATCACCCGGCGGGTGCCGCTGGAGTCATTCAGCGACGCCTTCGCCCGGCGGCCGGACGACGTCAAGGTCGTCCTCGACCTGCGGGCGCGCTGAGCCGTGGCTCGCATCGAGGACTACGCCCTGATCGGGGATCTGCACACCGCCGCCTTGATCGGCCGGGACGGGTCTCTGGACTGGATGTGCCTGCCGCACTTCGACTCCCCGGCCTGCTTCGCCGCTCTGCTCGACACGCCAGACGCCGGGCGCTGGCAGCTGGCGCCTGCTGCGGGCGGCACGTGCACGACCCGGCAGTACCGCGGCGAGACGCTCGTCTTGGAGACGGAGTGGCACAGCGAGGAGGGCAGCGTCCGCGTCGTGGACTTCATGCCGCCCCGCGGCGGGGCCGCGGACGTCGTGCGGATTGTTGAGGGCATCAGCGGGTCGGTGCCGATGGCCATGGACCTGAGGCTGCGCTTCGACTACGGGCACGTCCTGCCCTGGGTCACCCATCACAGTTCCGGTCTGAAGGCCATCGCTGGGCCGGACGCCGTATACCTCCGCTCACCTGTCGTGGTCCGCGGCGAGGACAACACCACCGTTGCCGAGTTCTCGGTCACCGAGGGCCAGCGGATCCCGTTCGTGCTGACCTGGGCCCCAGGCCATCACCCTGAGCCTCCAGCAGGCGACCCGGACGACGCACTGCGGAGCACCCTGGAGTTCTGGCAGCGGTGGGCGGCCCGCAGCCAGGTCGAAGGGCCCTACCGCGATGCGGTGATGCGATCCCTCATCACGCTGAAAGCGATGACGTTCGCGCCCACCGGCGGGATCGTGGCCGCTGCCACCACCTCGCTGCCCGAGCAGATCGGCGGCCCCCGCAACTGGGACTACCGGTACTGCTGGTTGCGCGACTCCACCCTCACCCTCCAGTCGCTGCTCAGAGCCGGGTACCGCGAGGAAGCCGCGGCCTGGCGGGAATGGCTGCTGCGCGCCGTCGCAGGCGACCCAGCGGACCTGCAGATCATGTACGGCATCGACGGTTCGCGTCGGCTCCCGGAGTACGAGCTCCCGTGGCTGAGTGGCTACGAGAAGAGCACGCCGGTACGAGTCGGGAACGCCGCCGCCGACCAGCTCCAGCTCGACGTGTGGGGCGAGGTCCTCGACGGACTGTCCCTGACCCGCAAGGCCCTGTTGCACCAGCCCGATGACAGCTGGGACGTCCAGACCGCTCTCATGGAGCACCTCGAGGGCGCGTGGCAGCAGCCCGACAACGGGCTGTGGGAGATGCGCGGACCGCGTCAGCACTTCACCTACTCGAAGGTGATGGCGTGGGTCGCGGCCGACCGCATGGTCGACGCCATCCAGATCTCTGGCCTGCCAGGGCCGGAGAAGCGCTGGACTGCTCTGCGCGGGACGATCCGGAACGAAGTCCTCGATCGCGGCTACGACGCGCAGCGAGGCACCTTCGTCCAGGCCTACGGCAGCAGCGAGCTGGACGCGAGCCTGCTGATGCTCGGCCGCGTCGGTTTCCTGCCCTACACCGACGAGCGAATGCGCGGGACCGTCGCTGCGATCGAGCAGGAACTCACCGAAAACGGGTTGGTGCTTCGCTACCGGACCGGGAACTCCGATGACGGCATGCCCGCAGGCGAGGGCGTCTTCCTCGCCTGCTCCTTCTGGCTCGTCGACGCCCTGCACGCCTCCGGGCGCGAGGCAGAAGGGGTTGCCCTGTTCGAGCGGCTGCTCGAGCTCCGCAACGACGTCGGTCTGCTCAGCGAGGAGTGGGATCCCGTCAACCAGCGGCAGCTCGGCAACACCCCCCAGGCGTTCAGCCACTTCCCTCTCGTGATGAGCGCGCTCCAGCTCTCCGACGGTCGCGTGCAGCGCAGCGACAGCCCTCCCGCCTCGACGCCCACAGCCACAAAGGCCTGACACGACTGCTGCGTACTCACGGGCTGGAGCTCGGCGGCCCGCGGCTCGCGCCCCGCCAAGCCGCGGAATTGCTGACGCCGGGACGGTCCGGCCTGACGTCAGGCGCGTGCTCGAAGGAGGGGACTAGAGGATCCTGACGTAGAGGAAAGCCGCGCCAACGAGGGAGGTGGGTCACTGTGCGTTACGACCGCAATGACCACCTCATTGCACAGCCTTCGCCACAAGCGAGCCGTGCCCGCT
>CBIHPE010000217.1:0-6525 GCA_966212015.1 uncultured Frankiales bacterium
GGAGCTGCTCGACGAGCAGGTCGTCGGGCCCGAACGCGCCCTCGTCCTGACCCTCGGCGAGGGCGGTGAGCAGGAGCTGCTCGACGTGGTGCACCTCGTCGCGCAGCGCCGCGCCGCAGGGCACGGACTGGCCCCAGCAGGTCAGCGTCCCTGGCCGGGGCCGGAGGGCCTCGACCCGGTGCGGAACGAGCAGCAGGACGTCGGGCCCGCGCTGGCCGGCGAGGGTGCCGGCCGGCCAGTCGCGCAGGATCGTCTCGATGCTCCCGGCGCCGTGCACGAGCACCGGCACGTAGGCGCTCGCGAGCACCGTCGAGAACCTCAGCGACACCGACGCGACCTCGCTGGCGTCGTCGGCGGAGAGCAGCGCCTCGACGAGCTCGCGCCGTCGGGCGTCGACGTGCCGGAGCCGCTCGTGACTCGCGGCGACGTACCCCTGGGTCAACGACATCGAGCTGCGGTCGACGAGATCCATCCACGGCATGGACAGCTGGGCGAGCAGGGCCGGCTCGCCGTCGGGGATGAGGGTCGACGTGGAGCGCCAGGCCTCGCGACCACCGATCCGGAAGGCGTGCAGCACCGACTCGAGCGGCAGGCCCATAGCGAGGCGTCGCTCGCCGCACTGGGTGAAGACGGCGAGCTCGCGAGGGGTGGGCTCGCGGTCGTCGACCAGGCAGGCGCAGAAGGTCGAGACCAGGTGGCGCGACACCGGGAGGATGTCGAGCGTGAAGTCGCTCTCGCTGAGCTCGTCGTACTCCGGGATCTCCCGTCGCAGCGCCGCGCCGATCTCGGCGAGCAGCGGCTCGATCTCGGCGAGCACGCGCCCGGCGAGCGCGCCGACCCCGCTCCCTGCTTTGGAGGCACGGACCGCCCGCAGCGCAGTCACTCGTTGTCCCGGAACCAGGAGAGCAGCACCTCGTTGAGCTCGTCCGCCTTGTCGGTCGTGACGATGTGGTTCGCCCCGTCGATCAGGACCAGCTTGGCGTCGGGCAGCTGGTCGGCGATCTTCTCCCCGTTCGCCGGGACGACGAGGCGGTCCTGCGCGCCGTGCACGACCTGGGTCGGCACCGACATGGTCGGCAGCCGGTCCCACCCCGACCACAGCGCCGTACCGCCCTGGGCGGCGTACCCTTCGGGCCCCGCAGTGCCGGCCTCACGGGCCTCCCAGTCCTCAGCGATGAGGTCGCGGCTCGTCGACGGGTGGTAGTTGAAGGGGATGGAGAACTCGCCCCGCTCCTCGGCCGGCATCGTCGCCCGCGCCGTGAGGAACTCGACGACCTCGGCCGGCATCACGGCCTGGGCGATGCCCGGGTGGGTGCTCATCAGCGTCAGCGACTGCACCCGGTCGGGGTGGCTGAGGCCGAGCTCCTGCGCCATCAGCCCGCCCATCGAGATGCCGACGACGTGCGCCCTCTCGACGCCCGCGGCGTCGAGCACGTCGAGGCAGTCCTGCGTCATCTGCTCGACGGTGTACGGCGCTCCGTCGACAAGTCCGGTCTCCCCCGCGCCACGGTTGTCGAGGGTGAGCACGCGGTGCTTCTCGGCGAGCGCCGGCACCTGCCGGAACCACGCCGCAGCCGGGTAGGCCAGGCCCATGATCAGCAGGACGGCAGAGCCGGATCCCTCGTCGTACCAAGCGATCCCGTGCTCGGTCTTGTTCACGGCTTCTTCCTTGCGTTGAGAGCGGACCCGGTCGCGCCGGCGAGGACGCGGCCGATGCCGAGGTGGGTGGCGAGGGTGTCCTCGTCGAGCTCCGCGACGGGAGCGGTGTGCACGACGACCCCGGTCTGGAGCAGGTTCGCGGTGTCGACGAGGGACAGGCCGAAGGCGACGTTCTGCTCGACGAGCACCATCGTCACGCCGGTGTCCTTCACGACCTGCAGCACGTCGCGCAGGTCGCCCTGCATCTTCGGGCTGAGGCCGGCGCTGGGCTCGTCGACCAGGATCAGGCGCGGCTCGTTGACGAGCGCACGGGCGACGGCGAGCGAGGCCTGCTGGCCGCCGGACATCGTCCCGGCCTTCTGCGTGCGGCGCTCCCGCAGCACCGGAAAGCGGTCGTAGACCGAGTCGAGGACGCTCGCGTACTTGGCCCGGTTCTTCTTGCGCAGCGTGTACGCCCCGAGCCGCAGGTTCTCCTCCACCGTGAGGTTCGCGAAGACCTGCCGGCCCTGCGGCACGTGGCCCATGCCCATCTCGACCCGCGACTCCGCGTCGACCCGCGTGATGTCGACGCCGTCGAACCAGATCTGGCCGGACCGGGCGGGGACGATGCCGGCGATCGTCTTCATCGTCACCGACTTGCCGGCGCCGTTGAGGCCGAAGACGCCGGCGATCTCGCCGTCCTGCACGTCGAGGTCGATCCCGTGCAGGACGGTGACGGCCCCGAACCCGGCCGTCACCTCGCGCAGCTGCAGCGTCGTCATGCGACCACCTCTCCCAGGTAGGCGCGGACGACCTCGGGTCGCTGGACCACGTCCAGCGGCTCGCCGTTGGCGATGACCTGGCCGGCATCCATGACGTAGAGCTCGTCGGCCGTGCCGAGCACCAGCGGGACGTTGTGCTCGATGAGCAGGACCGTCCGGCCGAGCTGGTCGCGGATGTCGATCAGCGTCGACGCCAGGTCTTCCGAAGCGGCCGGGCTCATGCCGGCGCTCGGCTCGTCGAGCATGACCAGCTCCGGGCTCGTCACCAGGCAGCAGCCGATCTCGACGATGCGCTGCTGGCCGTGGCTGAGCCGGCCGACCGGGGTGTCGCGAAAGCGGCCGAAGCCGAGCCCGTCGAGGGTCTGGTCGGCCCGCTGCCGGACCTCCTTCTCCCACCGCCGCGACCCGATCGTCGTCAGGGCGGACAGCACGCCGTACGGCGCGGCGAGGTGCTGGGCGATGAGCAGGTTCTCGTAGACCGACTGGTCCTTCGCGAGGCCGATCAGCTGGAAGGTGCGGCCCATCCCCCGTGCCGCCCGGGCGTGTGACGGCAGCGAGGAGACGTCCTCGCCGAGGAAGTGCACGGTCCCCCGGTCCGGCGTCAGTGCTCCGGAGATTGCGTTGAACATCGTCGTCTTGCCCGCGCCGTTCGGACCCATCAGCGCGCTGATCGTGCCGCGGTCGACCCGCAGCGACGCAGCGTCGACGGCCTGCAGCCCGCCGAACCGCACGCTGATGTCGCGGGCGTCGAGGACGGGGGTGTCGCCCTTGGTCCTGCGCGGTTCCGGCATCCCCTTGGGCCGGCCGAGGTCCGGCAGGTTCGGTCGGGTCGGCGGCAGCGGCGGCTCGCCACCGGCACGCATCCTGCGGTGCTCGGCGGCGTCCCGGAAGGCGCCCGCGAAGCCGCGGGGCTGGAACGCCACCGTCAGGACCAGCACGAAGGCGTTGACGATCTGGTCCCACCCGCGGATGCCGTCTCCGAACAGGAAGACGAGGAACGGCGGGTAGACCGTCGTGAGGAACGCCGCGACGACGATGCCGGTGCGGCTGCCGAGGCCGCCGATGACCACGATCACGAGGACGCCGAGGGCGTGCGAGTAGTCGAAGGACTGGCCCTGGATCGTGCCGAACGCCGTCGCGTAGACGCAGCCCGCGAGTCCCGCGACCGAACCGGACAGCACGAACGCGGTGAGCTTGTAGCGCGCGACGTCGACGCCGAACGACGCGGCGACGGTCTCGTCCGCCTTGAGCACGCGGAAGGCCCGGCCGAGGCGCGATCGCACCAGGTTCAGGTCCATCTGCAGGAGCAGCACGAGGATCACCAGGCCGATGGTCAGGGCGTCCACCGAGGTGTTCAGCGGGTGCGTGCCGACGTAGGGCGGCGGCACGACCTTGCCAGCCGAGCCGCCCCCGATCCGGTCCACGCGGAACAACGACTCAGAGGCCGCGAAGGCGACGCTGATCGTGACGACTGCGAGGTAGAGGCCCTTGAGCCGCAGCGCCGGCAGACCGACGAGGAGGGCGATGAGGCCGCCCGCCAGTGCCGAGGCGACCAGCCCGACGACCCACGGGAGCCTCAGGTCGGTGACCCCTGTGACCAGGCCCGTGGTGAAGGCTCCGACGCCGACGAAGGCGTACTGGCCGAGCGAGATCTGCCCGGCGTAGCCCAGCAGCACGTTGAGCGAGAGCCCCGCGATGGCAAGCACGCAGCCCTCGGCGAGGGTGAGTGCGTGCGGCTCGTTGAGCAGAGAAGCCTTGGCCGCGAGCGCCGGCAGGAACAGCGCCACCACGAGGCCGATCGGCAGCAGCGGCAGGGCGACCCGCGTCGTCCGGTTCAGGGGCAGCGTGACGGCCGTCATGCCGCCACCTCGACGGCGAAGCGCTTGCGGAGCTCGGGACCGTACGAGCGACCGAGGAGCACCGCGAGCAGCAGCGTGAGCGTGACGACGTACCCCAGGCCGTTGAGCCCGAGGTCGGTGAGGTAGCGGTCCGCGAAGGACTGCGCGAGGCCGAGAGCCGTGGCTCCCACGACGGCGCCCGGGAGGCTGTCGAGGCCGCCGATCACAGCCGCCGCGAGACCGAACAGGTACAGCGTCGTGGCGTAGCCGGGCGTGATGACCCCGACCGTCGGCTCGACCAGGAAGGCGGCGATCGCGGCCAGGCCGAACGCTGCGGCCCAGAGGGCCATCCGGATCCGCGAGACCCGCACGCCGACGAGCCGCGCAGCGGGTGCGTCGTCCGCAGCGGCGAGGACGGCGAGTCCGAAGTCGGTGCTGCGCAGGAAGGCCTGGAGCCCGAACCCGAGCGCCGCGGCCAGCACGATCGCGATGACCTGCGTCGGGCTGACGATGACACCGTCGATGTCCATGCCCCCGGAGATCGGCGGCTTGAGCTCACGAGGAGTGGGCCCGAAGAACTTGAAGGCGGCGGCGAACAGCAGCGCCGCGAGGCCCGCGGTGAGGATCGAGAGCACGACCGGGTCGGCGTCGACAGCGCGGCGGACGAAGAGGAACTCGAACGCCGCTCCGAGCGCTGCGGCAAGGGCGACGCCCGCCACGGCCCCGACGATCCAGGGCAGGCCCGACTCCGTCACGAGCAGGTAGGCGAGGTAGAGGGCGAGCGTGCCCACCTCACCACCCGCGAAGGTGAGGACCTTGCTGCCGCGGTAGACGAGCACTACACCGACGGCGAAGATCGCGTAGATCCCGGCGTTGATGACGCCGATGACGATGACCTGGAGCATCAGACGCCCAGGCACTTCTGCGTCTCGCGCCAGTTGATGGCGCCGTTCGGGGCCTTGTAGGTCTGCATCACCGTCACGTTGACGCCGCCGTGCTGGTGGTCGCCGTGGAGGAAGTCGACGGGGCACGCGCTGGAGATCGGCTTCACGGACCCCTTCTGGGTCAGCTCGACGAACTTGTTGCGCGTGCAGTCCTGACCACAGGCCAAGAAAGCCTTGTAGAGCGCCTTCTGCCCGACCCAGTTGAGGAACAGCAGGTCGCCGGCCACGCCACCGATGTCGACGCCGGGGTCGTATTTGGCGTACTGCGCCTCGAACTCCTTCATGTCGTCGGCGTACGAGGCGAACGACCCGCTGTAGTCGCCCTTGCTGAACGCCGGGTACATCGCGACGCCGTCCATGACGGGATCCATCGCGTCGCCCTTGAGGGTCTGCGATGTGAGGTTGAACGGGAACACCATCACGTTCGGCTTGTAGACCTGCGCGCGCATCTGCTTGATGACCTCGGTGGTCTCGAGCGCGTTCAACCAGATCCAGACGACGTCGGCCTTGGCGTTCTTCAGGTTCACGATCTGCGAGGTGTAGTTGCCCGCGCTGGCGGCTGCCTTCTGGTCGCTCACGATGTTCAAGCCGTACGTCTTGGCGAGCTTCTTGAACTCGTCGACGCCCGGCGCCCAGTTGGCGCTGTCGCGCTCGAGGATGCCGATCTTGCGGCCCCTGTACTTCTGCGCGGCGAGCTTTGCGAAGCCCTCGCCCATCTGCTCGACGGTCGGCAGCGGCGAGAAGGAGTAGCGGTTTCCGGCCGATCCCTTCACCGTCGCCGTGTGGTAGATGTACAGCTGGTGGACCGACTCGGCGTAGTTGCGCACTGACGGGATCTGGTCGAAGCCGATGCCGCCGAGCATGAGGAACGGCTTCTTCGCGACGCACGCCTTCGCAGCCGTAACGGCCTTTGCCGGGTCGTAGGCGTCGTCCTCGTAGGTCTCGGTGACCTTGCGGCCGAGGATGCCGCCCTTCTCTGTGTTGATCGCCGTCCAGAAGACGTTGAGGTCGCTCGGCTGGGTGTGGAACGCCGGCGCGTAGGTGAGCGCCGCATGGGCGCACAGCGTGATGCCCGACTTGCTGACCCCGATCCGGTCCTCCTTCGCCGTGAAGAGATGGACCGAGCTGGTGTCGACCGGCTCCCCCGTCGTGCCGCTGGTCGCGGTGCCCGACGTCGCGCCGCCCGTGCCGGACGTCGTCCCGCTCGTCCCGGTCGTGAGCCCCGTCGTGCCGCCCCCGTTGCCGGTCACGGCGCCCGGCACGCTCCCCGTCGTGGAGGTCGTGCCGTTCTGCGCGCCCGTGGTCGTCCCGCCGCTGCCGGTG